>NZ_JBGGWE010000020.1:0-101442 GCF_041321095.1 Fibrella arboris
TTCGGGGTAGCGTGTACAGAGAAAAATAGCTCTGTGCACGCTACCCCGAAACGGCGGACCGCTCTGGGTTTTATCCTTATTTTTGTGAACGAAATACAATGACACTATGAAACAGGCACTACTCACGTTTATGTTGGGCTGCTTATTATCGGCCGTTGCCGCCAATGCAGTAGCGCAGCAGGTCATGTTACAGGGATTTTACTGGGATTTTCCCAAGCCACCCCAGGGACGTACCTGGGCCGACACGCTTCGGCTGAAATCGGCCGCCCTGTCGCAGGCGGGCTTTACGCATGTCTGGTATCCGCCTTTCGCCGGCAACGGAGCCTACAGCGGCGGCTACGACCCCCGCGATCTGTATATCGGCACCGATAACACCGTGACCAATGCCGGCACGAAATGGCAGCTCAAAGCAATGGTTGATGAAATAACCGCGCAGGGCATGACACCCGTAGCCGATATGGTGTATAATCACCGCGATGGCGGTGCGCCAGAAAGTAACCCGGCTGTGAAAGACTACATGACCACCTACGTCAGCGGTAACAGCGCCTCCTGCGGATTTAAACGCCCGTTCCCGTCAGACCGGGTGCAGATGGTACTGCCCATTGGCGGCGCTACCGGACTGGGCGCAGGTACGTACACAATCCAGATGCGGTCGAAGGGGAATATCTTCAACGGGTCGCAATATATGTTTTACGCCACGACGAACGTCGTTGGCGGATCGCGCTGGTCGCCGGCGAACAGCAATGTAGTTGACCTGACCACCGATCCGGCTGATCCGTATAGCCTTGAGCTGGGCCGAAATTACCTGACCAAAATCAACAGCAATGGCGACGTAGATACCTACACAGTTGTGCTGGCGGCCAACCAGTTTACAGCTGGCGGCGACCGGATTTTTTTGCAGGCTATCAACTACAATTCCGAATACTCCGATCACCTGCCTATCAGTATCACGTACGATTCAGATGGGGCTGGCCCTATTGCGCCAATTGAACTGGCCAATTACCTCGACCCGTTTGGGGCGGGCTATAAGCTCGATTTCCAGACCTATACTGACTTCACGGCCATGCCCAGCGGACAGGGCGCACTGAACTGGGATGGCTTTCGGCCGAATTTCGATGGGAGCAGCGCGGCGGGCTGGTCGCAGACAACGTGCTTAGGGCCAGAGTATTCGATGCAGAGCCTCGATTATTTCTACGATTACGACCACAACCGGCCAAGTACCCGCACCGCCCTCGTCGACTGGACGGCGTGGGCCTATGATTACTTACAGTCGAAGGGATTGCGGTTAGACGCCGTGAAGCATTTCGAGCCCGAGTTCGTGGCCCATATGATTCAACAGATGATGGCGCGGGGAAAAACGCCGAACCTGTTGGTGGGGGAATGGTATGCCGAGAACCTCGACGAAATGAAAGGCTGGGTAGATGCCGTGCAGGCCAGTTTAGCCACAAAAGGCGTGACGAACTTCAACGTGAAGGTATTTGATTTCTCATTGCGGGCGGCGCTGAAAGGCGCGTTGGATCGTGACGAAAGTCCCCGACAGGTGATTTTTACGGGGCTGAAAAACGGGAAAGGGATGAGCGGCTTCAACATCGTTACGTTTCTGAATAACCATGATTTTCGCGAAGAAGGCAACGTGAGCTACAACAGTGCCCTGGTCAATAAAAACCGGAACCTGGCCTATGCCTATCTGCTGACAAACAACCAGTTGGGTGTGCCACTGGTGTTCTATCCCGACTACTACGGGTACCCGGCGCCTAATACGGTATATAACGGCAATACGGTCGGCTACGGCTGGCACCCCGCGCTGGCGGCCGATCGGGCCGGGCATAAAACCGAGATCGACCGGTTGCTTCAGGTGCTGAAAACATACATCAACGGCTCGCAGAGTGTAGCCTACCTGAACCACTACGGCGGGTTGGGCAACGGCCCAGGTTCACCAACGAACTTCCTCAACGGATCAGACTACACGAAACTGCTGCTCTACCAACTTAGCGGCACAGGCGCGGCGGGCGGCAAAGACATAATCGTTGCTATTAATTTTGGTAACAGCCGCATGCAGGTCGATCATGCCATTGCCATTCAGAACGGGATTGCGCAGGGCACTACATTCACGGATATCCTGGGTAACTCGGCATTCCCGACGGCGGTTGTCGACGGCAACAACCGGATCTACATCGATCTGCCCGCCAAAAGCTATTCGGTCTGGGTACGTGGCAGTAACCCGGTCATTGCCCTGCCGGTGACGCTGGTGACCTTCCGGGCCAAAGCGGGCCTCGATAAGGTGCAGTTAAGCTGGCGGGCCTCCGACGAAACAAAGTTTAAAGCCTATACCGTGCAACGCAGCCCTGACGCCCGCACATTTACGGATCGGCAAACGGTGTTGCCAAAAGGTACTGCCAACGGCCCCGCCGACTATACGGCCGACGATGCATGGGCTGGCGACGCCAGTCGCCAGCGTTCAGGTACGTTCTATTATCGATTGAAGATGACCGATCTGGATGGCTCAACTACCTATTCAAAGACCGAGGCCGTCACTATTGATCCGCAGGCACTCTACCTGACCGTAATGCCCAATCCAGTTCGTGATACCGTTCACGGCGACATAAGCACCCCCGACGACGCAACCATTGACCTAACCCTGACTGACGCGGCTGGTCGGGCCGTTCGTCGCCAGAACCTGTCGGCCAGAAAAGGGGCAAACACGTTCGACATACCTGTAAATGCTTTGCCCGCCGGAACGTACCTACTCCGCGCGTCTGATGGTGTTCATCAGGTAACCGAGCGGGTATTGGTACAATAGTTAGTTGCCTTGTAAGGCAGGTTGCTGTCTGGTCGCGTTGCTGACGTTTAGGCGAAGGGACAAGCGTCAGCAGCACCACGAGACAGCAACCCAATGCGAGAGCAATAGCACTACAATTTCCCGACGAACTGGTCCAGAAAGGCTTTGCCGAAGGCGGAAGCGCGCAGGTCTTTCTGAAGCCTCGGGTTCGTTCTGAAGAAATCGAACTTGGCGTAGAACGGGCGGCTGAGGTCCTGCGAATTAGCCAGGATAATGAACGTCAGCTCCTTTTCCGGGACCTTCACCAGCAGCGACGAATTACCGGTCCACCAGCCCGTGTGCCAGAGTAGCTTAACGCCTTTTTGGTGTTGCACGAACCAGCCGAGGCCATAAGGCAGCGTTTTACCTTTGGGCGAGACCGTAGCCGTGAATAGGCGGTCCCAGGTGTCGGGCCTGAGAAATAGCCGGTCATCGATGGCGTTTGAGTATAGGACCAGGTCGGCCACGCACGACATTAAGCCCGCCGATGGGCCAAAATAGGTGGGGTACGTTACCGAAACGAGTTGGTCGTTTTGCCAGTCATACGGTTTGGCAACCCGCTTGGCGAAAGCTTCCCGGTTGTAGCCCATCAGGGCAAAATCAACGGTATCGGCCAAATTAGGGGCGGTGTGTTGCAACTGAAGCGGTAGAAGGATATTCCTGACCAGCAGTTGCCCGAAGGTTTGCCCCGATGCCTGCTCAATGACCTGTTTCAGCTGGCCGTACATAGCGCCATTGTACATAAAGCTGTAGCCCGGCTTGTAGCCGTTTAGCGCATTGCCCTGGGCCGTATGGGTGAGCAGATGCCGCACGGTGATGCGTGGATCGTTGCCCCAGCGAGCCCCCAGGTTAATGCCGTATTTCGTTACCGGATCGTCCAGGCTCACTGTACCCGCGTCAACCAGTTGCATCAGAATAAGGGCCCCGAAGGTCTTGGTGACCGACGCCAGGTGATACACCGTGTGTTCATCCGGCACCACTTTGTTGGCCATATCGGCGTAGCCCAGCCCCTTGTGCCAGACCAGTTTCCGGCCATGCACAACGCCTACAGACAGCGATGGAATGTGATACCGCTGACGGAGCAAATCCAGTTTGGCCGCAAAGGCTGCTGTATCTGACAGGTCCAGCGTTTGGTTGGCGACCTGTGCCCTGGCCATCAGGGTAATGGCCAGCATAAGCGAGGTGGTGAGCACCCGGATCCGCAGTTTCATCGTGTCTGTTGAATAAGTTCGTTTACACGGCTACGTTGCGAGTCGGTGTGATTCAGGATGTCAGTGATTGGGATGGGCACGGTGTAGTCGGGCATAGTGCCGCGCCCTTTCCGCGTTGGCTCTGGTACGGCGTTGCGGTAATATACCAGCGGTGTAGTGACCTGTATGCCAGACTTGGGCAGTTCGAGGGTGATAAAACTGCTGCCATTCCCCCCTTCGTAAGCGCCCCCCGATTCTTCGCCAACAAATATGCCTACATTGTTTGCGTGAGCAACAGCCAGAAACTCGGAGGCAGTTGATGCGCTACTGCCATTCATCAATATGTACACGCGGCCTTTGAAGCGATTTGGCTTGGCCGCATACCGCATCGGTTCACGCGTATCGCTACCCTGTTTCAAGGTAAACGTGCCATCACTTTCACGAATCAATTCCTGCTTCACATGCCTGCGGTCAGCGTCTGACAGATCCGAAAACTGCAGAAACTCGGTGCTGTCTGTCACGCTGTGCTGGCGGGCGTAATAGGGAACGGCCGTATCTGTTTTCATCAGGTACGTAAATAGCTCGATACCCTGACTGTCCCACCCACCCGCGTTACCACGCAAATCAATGATCAGGTTCTTAGCCCCTTTTTTCGCGATTTTCGCCATGCTTTTGTCCATAAATTGTCTGAAAACCGTGATTGCCTGATCACCATTACTGACTCCTTCTCCGCCAAAACCATCGAGTCGCAGGAAGGCCGTCTGCTCAATGTCGTTCGGGAAGGAGAGCCGCCACGGATGTTTGGCCTTTTTGCGAACGTGCCATGCCACCATCTGTTTGTTGACGGGGTTCTGCCTCATCGTTTTCAACGTGGTGGCAAACGGCTGCGCAGGAGCGCTGACGTGTACCGTATCGCCGGCCAGGCTGCTGAACGTAAAGGCAAACGTACCGGGCTGATCGATGAACCAGTAGTAAAACAGGGCAAATAATTCCCCTTTAAGCGTCGCCATTCTCGCCGATTCTATGTAGCCATCGGCCCAGTAATACCGGTAAAGCCGTTGCCGAATCGACTCCAGCGACTGCCCGTTGATCGCAATCAGTTCAAATCCGGGGTGAATTGTCTGGTCGCTGGTACCATTCAGCAATACGTAGCTTCGCTGGCTGGCCGGAAACAGATAAAAGGGTATTGTTTTCAGCGTACCATTGAACTGCTCACGCCAGTTTTTGCTGGGTAGCGCATGGGTGTGGGCGCAACGAATCTCGCCAATGAGTTCGGCTACTATGCCAAAGAAGGTGTAAAACGGCAGTGGCTGTGTCAGGGTACGGTCGATGCTATCCAGTTTGGCCTGCATAACGGTTCTGGGTACGTAGCGGTACAGGCCGGGGTGTGTCTCTTCGAGCAGGCGGCGAAAGTAGCGGAAATCAGCTTGCATATCGGCCGGTTGCAGCACGCGTGTCAGCAGCGTATCGGTCGAGAGCGTTTGCTGAGCGGCCGACCTGAGTGGACTCAGCGCCAGCAGAACGGGGAAGACCCAGAGCAGTGATTTCATAGCGCGGTGATTTTTGCACGAAACAGCGCATAATCACCGTCTGCGTCTGCTCAAATCCTGATTTGAGCGGAATTTTTACGTTGCTGGCTCATGTATTCTGTCGGCGAAAGGGCGGTCATCTGTTTGAATACACGCTGAAAGGTAGCCTGCGAATTGAACCCGCAGTTGAACGCAATACCGGTTAGTGTCAGGTGGTTGCTGGCGGACGTAGTTAGCTGGTACTTCACGGCCTCGACTCTGTAGCGATTCACGAAGCTGTTGAAATTGGTCTGTAACTGCTGATTCAGCACCGCCGAAATCAGCTTTGGTGATACCTGAAGGTGCCTGCTCACTTTATCGACCGTGAGTTCGGGGTTCAGGAAAAGCTGGTCTGTTTCCATTGCCCTGTTTAAAGCACGAACTACCTCCGCAACCAATTCAGCAGGCAGGTCGGCGTTTGCTGGTTTGGTCGTGACCAATTCGCTCTCGGACCGGTTTCGCAGATAGCCACGCAGGCCCAGCCAGTAAATAAGGATGGCTACAGGAATGTAAATCGGATACCAGCCCAGTTGGTCGAGCAGTGGCCCCCGCCATCCCGGAACGATGTAGGGCACCATAAACAGGAACCAGAGCGTTTGGAAGGCGCCAAAAATAGTGATGAACTGACCCAGCCAGCGCCGGCTCTGACCTGCATCGGAACCGGCTACGGGTGCTGGTAGTCTGGCCAGCAATCGCTTCGTTAGTACCAGATAAGCCGTGACAGCCAGCCAGCGGGGGATGTCGACATAGGTGTTGTATGCCTGCATGAGGTGCCCCCAGGCGGGTCCGTCTTGCTGCTCGAAAAAGCCCAGCAGCCGACCGGTCAGAAAAACCCAGCCCATGAGTGGCGCCACCCAATCCAGCACCACCGGATAAAAATGCCGCCATTCAGTATTGCCCAGCCGAAACGCCGGATCGAGCACTGATTTGGTGTAGAAGTAGAGGAGTGGCCCGATGGGCATAGCCATAAACATCGGTAGCAGGTCGATGGCCAGACTCACCCAACGATTCATCACTGGAATGCCCACCGCCAGACTCATAAGTGCCAGCAAGCCAATCAGTGCGCCCAGCAACCGGTTTGATAGGCGATTGCCCCTCCGGCTGGTCCAGAGCAACGTACCCAGAATGAAGCCTTGCAAAGAACCAAGCAGCAGAATGATGTCCAGCGGGGCGATGGTCATAACGGATGGTCGACTCGGCGGCCGTGTTCGTCAAACGTTGGCCATTTTACAAATTTTAGGCATTGGTCACAACCCGGATGCTGTTTTTTGCGGTGTCGGCTTTTTCGCGAAGGGCTTCCAGCGATGAATCCAGGATGGTGATGTGACCCATTTTGCGGCCGGGACGCGTCTGCGCTTTACCGTAGAAGAACGGTGATACGCCCGGCATCGCCAGCAACGTACCCAGCCCTTCGTAATGCGCCGGACCCGTATGGCCGGGTTCACCCAGCAGGTTGACCATGGCGGCGGGGCCGTGGGCGGTGGTGTCGCCCAGCGGCAGGTTCAGGATGGCCCGCCAGTGCTGCTCGAACTGCGACGTGCGGTTGGCCCGGATGGTATGGTGGCCGCTGTTGTGGGGCCGCGGGGCTACTTCATTGATCAGCACGTTGCCCTGCTTATCCAGAAATAGCTCAACGGCCAGCAGGCCCACGATGCTATAAGCGTTGGCTACTTGCCGGGCAATGGTCTGTGCCTGCGCTTCTACTTCGGCAGTAATATCGGCGGGCGCAAACAGGTACTCGACCAGGTTCAGTTCAGGATGAAAGACCATCTCCACTGTCGGGAAGGTACGCACCTCGCCGCTGGCGTTGCGGGCCACGATCACAGCCAGCTCTTTCTCGAAATCAACGGCTTTTTCCAGCACGCCCGGCGCATCGAAGGCTTTGTTGGCATCGGCGGGGGCAGCGATTCGCTGTACGCCCCGTCCGTCATACCCGTCGCGGCCCAGTTTATGGAAAGCGGGCAGCAGATCGGGCTGTTCGGCCACGAGTCGGGCCACGTCGGCGCGGGTCTCGGTCAGTACAAAGTCGGCGGTGGGGAGGTTGTGGTCGCGGTAAAACTGTTTCTGGGTACGTTTATCCTGAATCTGCCGAATCACGGATGGCTGCGGATACACGCGTTTCCCCTCCCGTTCCAGGGCTTCCAGCGCGTCGACGTTCACCTTTTCGATCTCGATCGTCAGCACATCGACGTTCTGCCCGAACTGGTAAACGGTGTCGTAATCCGTTAGCGAGCCGACCGTAAATTGCGTGCAAAGGTCCTTGCAGGATGCCTGCGGATCAGGGTCGAGGCAGTGAATGACGAGGTTCCAGTCGATGCCCGCCTGAATAAGCATCAAGCCCAACTGCCCCCCGCCGAGGATACCGATTTTTGTCATAATAAACAGAGTTTCAAGTCTCAGGTTTCAGGTGTCAAGCGGAGCACCGCAGCGGCGGACCGCTTGACACCTGAAACCTGAGACTTGAAACTATTTCAAATTATCAATATTAAAGTGCAGCCCCCGGTTGTCGCGGCGGGCCATAGCGGCTTTGATGACCAGATAAGCCACCTCGATCATGTTGCGAAGTTCGGTGATCGGCACCGATACTTTCGACTGTCGGTATAACTCTTCGTGCTCGATGTGGAGGAGTTCCAGCCGGTCCATCGCCCGCTTCAGGCGGCGGTTGGAACGCACAATACCTACGTAGTTCGACATGATGGCCTCCAGCTCGCGTTTGATCTCCGTCACCAGTACCAGTTCCTCAGGATGTGTGGTGCCGCTATCGTTCCAGGCCGGAATGCCTTCCTGAATAGTCGTCTGCTCAAATTCCTCGATCGATTTCAGGAACGCCCGGTGGCCAAACACGATGGCTTCGAGCAGGGAGTTAGACGCCAGCCGGTTGGCCCCGTGCAGGCCCGTGCAGGCGCACTCGCCCACGGCGTAGAGGTGGTGGATATTCGTGCGCCCAAACTCGTCGACCCGCACGCCGCCGCACATGTAATGCTGGGCAGGCACAACGGGAATGAAGTCTTTTCGGATATCGATGCCGAGCTTGTCTTTGCAGTAGGCCGTGATGTTCGGGAAATGCTCGATAAACTTCTCGTAATCGCAGTGGGTCACGTCGATGTACACGTGCTGCGAGCCGGATTTTTTCATCTCCGAGTCAATGGCGCGGGCTACAATATCGCGCGGAGCCAGCGACAGGCGGGGGTCGTAATGCTCCATGAAGGTCTCACCCTTCACGTTTTTCAGAATGCCGCCAAAGCCGCGCACCGCTTCAGAAATCAGGAAATTGGGTTTCTTGCCCGGTTCATACAGCGCCGTGGGGTGGAACTGGATAAACTCCATATCCTTACAAATTCCTTTCGACCGGTAGGTCATTGCAATGCCGTCGCCAGTGGCAATGATCGGGTTGGTCGTGTTGGCATACACCTGCCCGATGCCCCCCGTAGCCACCATGGTCGTGCGGGCCAGAAACCGGTCGACCTGCCCCGTGTTGGTGTCGAGCACATAGGCGCCGAAGCATTCGTTGTTGCTGTCGTAGCGGTGAACGGTTTCGCCGAGGTGGTGGCGGGTGATGAGGTCAACGGCGAAGTAGTGCGTGAAGATCTCGATGCTCGGGTACTGCTTCACGGCGTCGAGCAGGGCGCGTTCGATTTCGGCACCGGTCACATCTTTGAAGTGCAGGATCCGGAAGTCGGAGTGGCCGCCTTCCTTGGCCAGATCATAATCGCCATCGTCTTCCTTGTCGAAGCGGGTGCCGTAGTCGATCAATTCCTGAATCCGTTCGGGGGCTTCGCGCACCACGATCTCCACAATATGGCGATCGCTCAGAAAATCGCCGGCCACCATCGTATCGTCGATGTGCTTCTCGAATGTATCGTCTTTCGACCACACGCCCGCAATGCCACCCTGCGCGTATTTGGTGTTGGTTTCGTCGGCCTGCACTTTCGTGATCACACCGATACGGATAGGTTGGCTCAACTCATCATAATGACGGGCCAGTTTGGTGGCGTAACTAAGCCCCGCAATGCCGGAGCCGATAATAAGGTAGTCGAATTGATGGGGCATAAGGCACTAGAGTCCAGCGTTTCTTAATCGTTGTTCAATTGTTTTGTCCGTGAGCGTATCGAACTCACTTTTATCGTAAACAGCAACTAAAAAGACCTCCTCATCAATTATTTTGACACAAGTGATTATTCTGGCTCCTCCGCTTTTACCTTTTTTCTTCGCACTGATAGCAAGCCGAACTTTAAAACAATCTTTTCCAAGTGGTTCTCCCTGCTGGGGATTTTCTTCTAGCGAAGTGATAAGCGCCTCTAGATCCAGCTTGAACGAGGGATACTTTTTAACTAATTGCTTTGCATCCGGGATGATGCTTACGTTAAAGCTCATTGAGAAAGTCTCTTGCGGATTGAAGTTTCTTTTCGCCCCTTAAGTGTGCCTTTACATCCTCTGCACGACGGTCGAAGCTATCCAGAAATTCACGCTCTTTCTTTTGCTTGGGTGTTTCTTTTTCAACGGTTGCCTTGATATTCAATGTCTTGGCCAATTGTTTGATCAAGCGCATCTCCTGATCATTGTGCGGCTGTAACGTGATCTGTTGCATGACTTTTGGGAGAAAGGTCTATAAGGTTTTAAACGGGGGGACCTAGCTCTTGTAGGTCTGGTAATCATTTAGACATTTCCAGCATCCTGAGCACTGATGCTTCGGCTTTTACGCGGACGGCCTCAGGTACGTGAATTTCGGGGAGTTCATAGTACAGCGTGTTGTACAGCTTTTCGAGCGTGTTCATCTTCATGTACGGGCACTCCGAGCAGGCGCAGGTGTTATTCTCATTGGCCGGGGCCGGAATGATCTTTTTGCCCGGAACCGCCTGCCGCATCTTGTGCAGAATACCCGCTTCCGTACCTACGATAAATTCCGTTTCAGGCTGCTCGACCACATAGTTCAACAGCGCAGTAGTTGACCCTACGTAGTCGGCGTGGATCAGGATATGCTCCTGACATTCGGGGTGGGCAATGAACTTGGCGTTGGGGTATTTGGCGCGCAGGTCGTTCAGTTTTTCCAGCGAAATGTCGATGTGCACGATACAGGCCCCGTCCCACAAGACCATGTCGCGGCCCGTCTTCTTCGAGACGAAACGGCCCAGATTGGCGTCGGGGGCGAAGATGATCTTCTGATCGGCGGGTAGGCTCTGCACGATCTTCAGCGCGTTCGACGACGTGACGATGATATCAGACAGCGCCTTGATCTCGGCCGAACAGTTGATGTACGACAGCACGATATGGTCGGGGTACTGCGCCTTGAATTCGGCAAACTTGTCGGCCGGGGCAGAGTCGGCCAGGGAGCAGCCCGCGTTCATGTCGGGGATAACGACTTTCTTGTGGGGCGACAGGATCTTGGCGGTTTCGCCCATGAAATGCACGCCGCAAAAGACGATCATATCGGCTTCCGTAGCGGCGGCCTGCTGACTTAGGCCCAGGCTATCGCCTACAAAATCGGCCAGGTCCTGAATGTCTTCGTCGACGTAATAGTGGGCCAGGATAACGGCATTCTTCTCTTCCTTCATCCGCCGGATGCCGTCGATCAGTTCCTGCTTATCTTTTGGTGCCGACCGGCTAACGTACCCGATCTGGCGAACTTCCTCTTCAATAGTGAGTGGCATTGTCATAGTCTCTGACGAATGTATAATGTACAATGTATAATGACGCCTCCAGGCGGACCGTAATGGCTCTTCTGCCTAGCTTAATAACGCCCGAAGCGCCGCAACGTTTGCGGTAGTATCAAACAGGGCTTTAACGGGAATCGTGAAGCCGGGCAGCATCGTACTGCTCACCGACTGCCCGATTCGGAACCTACCCAGGGCAGCGTATTCCTCCGTGTCAGCATCGATACTAAACGGTTCAATGGTCTGGCGGGTGGGGTCAATGATCCAGTATTCAGCGATACCGTGGGCGGCGTAGTCCTCAAACTTTACCGTACGATCGTTCTTCTTCGTACTTTCTGAAAGTACTTCAACCACCAAATCGGGAGCTGGATAGTATAGCAGATCAGGTTTAATGGTTGCTGCTTTCGTAGGTCCGAAGTAACACAAATCTGGCTCATAGCTGTTGCGCGTTAATTCAACCAATGCCTTTTCGACACGAACGGCACCAAGTTCACGTTCGCTGACAAACACGTTCAGCAACGTACCCAGATGCATGACAACCTGATTGTGCTTGTCCAACGCTGGCGAATGCACAACGATTTCTCCGTTGATGAATTCCGTTTTCGTGTCTTCGTCCATCCATTCGTAGAATGCGCGACGGCGGTTCTGTTCTTCGTTCAGAATCGCCTGCACCTGTTGACTAATCCGGGGGGCCTGCGATGACTCCAGTAATTGAGCGGCTAGTTCAGTCATGGTGGTCGATTCGTTTTACTGTATAATGAACAATGTACAATGAATAATGGCTCCGCGAGGTAATGTACAGTGTACCGCATCGGCAGACCGATCCTTCATTATACAGTGTTCATTCAATACGCCTTCAAACTCAAATCCAGACTCTTCACGTGGTGCGTCAGCGCGCCCGATGAGATATAGTCGACACCGGTTTCGGCGTAGGCGCGGAGGTTGTCCATGTTGATACCACCCGACGCTTCGGTGATGACCCGCCCGTTGATGAGCCGCACCATATCGCGGAGGTCGGCGGGGGCGAAATTGTCGAGCAGCATCCGGGTGAGGTGACCAACGGCCAGCGCTTCTTCTACCTCGGCGCGGTTCCGAACTTCCACTTCGATGGGCAAACTCCGACCGGTATCGGCCAGGTATTGTACGGCCTGCTCAACGGCTTTGGTGAGGCTACCGGCATAATCGACGTGGTTGTCTTTGATCAGGATCATGTCGTATAGCCCGAACCGATGATTGACACCGCCGCCAATTTTTACGGCCATTTTCTCGCAGATGCGGAAGTTTGGCGTGGTTTTGCGGGTATCGAGCAGTTGGCAGCGCGTGCCTTCCAGCACCTGCACCATCTGCCGCGTTTGGGTAGCAATGCCGCTCATCCGTTGCATGCAGTTCAGCACGAGCCGTTCGGCCGTGAGGATGTGGCGGGCGTTGCCGGCCACCGTCAGTACAACATCACCGGGTGTGATGGGGTCACCATCGCGCATCAGCACATCGACCTGAAACGTGGGGTCTACTTCCTGAAAAATGGCCAGCGCCACCTCGACACCGGCCAGAATACCGGCTTCTTTCACCAGCAATCGGGCGCGTTTCTGTGCATCGGCAGGAATGGTACTGAGCGAGGTATGGTCGCCGTCGCCAACATCTTCGGCCAGCGCCAGGCGTATAAATTCGGGTAGTGTCATTTTATGAAGTTTCAAGTTTCAGGTTTCAAGTTTCAAGTGCTTTGCTCATCAACCAATCTGGTAATTGAGCAAAGCACTTGAAACTTGAAACCTGAAACTTGAAACTATTTTTTCCGCCAAATTACGGTTTCAGTACGACTTTAATCAATCCTTTCTCCTTTGCCTGGAGGCGGTTGAACCAGTCGGCTCCTTCGGTTAAGGGTGCTTCGGCGCTTAAAATGGCCTCGACGTTTATTTTTCCGCTCGAGATCAGGCTCAGGGCCGCTTCGTATTCGCCGTTGATCGCGCACGAACCCTGCAACCGTAGCTGCTGCGTGACGATAGCCTGCAATGGGATTTCGATTGTCGGGCTTAGGTTACCCACCAGTGTAATGGTGGCTCCTTTGCGAACGCAGGCGATGGCGGTTTGTACGGTTGGTGCAATGCCCACGACTTCAAACGCCACATCGGCACCGCGCCCGTGAGTGAGTGCCTGCACTTGCCCAGGTACGTTGTCGGAGTCGGCGCGGAAGGCATGAGTGGCCCCAAGTTGCTGCGCCAGGGCCAGCCGGTCATCGTCGAGGTCGATGGCGATGATCTGTCCGCAACCGGCCAGTTTCAGGGCCTGAATCACAAACAGCCCGATCATACCCGCCCCCACTACCACCGCTGAATCATTGACCTGAATAGGGGTCAGACTCAACGCGTGCAGGGCTACAGCCACGGGCTCCACCAGCGCGGCCTGAGTGAAACCAACGCCGTCGGGAATGGCATAGAGAATATGCTGCGGCACCGTGACGAACTCGGCAAACGCCCCATTCCGGTGAAATTGGGGGGTCGACACGCCCACGACTTCGCGGCCGTCAGACAGGTTGTACAGGCCCCGGCGGCTATACCAGTCATCGAGTTTATACACCGTCGAGTCGAAGGTGACGCGGTCGCCTACGGCCCAGTCGCGCACGTCGTCACCGATCTCAGCAATGATACCGGAGGCTTCGTGCCCCATCACGATGGGCGGAATGCGGCGGCCGGTGCTGCCATCCATGCCGTGCACGTCAGAGCCGCAGATGCCTACCGCCTGCACCCGAATCAGCACGTCGGTGGGGCCGGGTTTGGGGCTAGCTACGTCCTGTAATTCAAAATGGTTGTATTCGGTTAAAACGAGCGCTTTCATGGAACAAAGAGTGAAAGATAAAGCGAAAGCAACGCATGCGCGAAGCCGCGATTATATAACCATAAACCGGATTGGTTTGGCTTTTACCCTCGCTGATAAATTCGGGAGAAGGCCTCCGTAGGTACCTGATCGAACGTACCTGATAGCAGATGCGGGTTTAATTCGTAAGTGGTCACGTTGGGCTGCTCATCGGGCGATTCGCCAAAGAGGTCGCGCTCCATCGGGGCCGTATACTGCTTTTTCGTCCAGACAAGGCGTTGATCGGGTGTTTTACCCCAGGCGCGGTTATCGCCCAGCACGAGCTGAATCTTCCGCCAGTCGTCGTAGAAATATTCCTGCAACAGGGGGATAATTTTGTCGCGGAAGGTGGTGCAAAGGTCAGCGTGCGTCTCGATGCCCATCAGGTACGCATGGCCGATGAAGTGGTCGCGGTCGAAAAGGTATTCGATGCGCTCGTTCATCACTTTCAGCAACGTACCTAGCTCAATGCCGTCAACGTGGCCGAATAGGTCGTACTGCGGACCCATTTCCTGAAACGAAAAGCGGCGACGCAGGGCCACATCGAGCAGGGCAATACTGCGGTCGGCCGTGTTCATGGTGCCCAGCACATACAGGTTAGCCGGAACACCGAAGCGGTCCTGCGAGTAGGGGAGGGTCAGCCAGAGTTCGTCGGGTGCACCGAGGCGTTTGCTGGGTTCGAGCAGCGAGATCAGGTCGCCGAGTACCTTCGCCACGTTAGCCCGGTTTATCTCGTCGATCAGCAGCACGTGGGCGGGGGCGTTGGCTAGTTGGCGCTGCCGCCGGTCGGGCTGGTCGTTCAGGCAGTCGGCCATGGTGGCGTAACCGGCTTTCTGAATGGCTGCCATACAGGCCCGGTAAAAAATACCCTTTCTGATTTTGTAGCTCACCTGATTGCCCAGCACTTCAGGCCGAATACCTTCCACAAACTCTTCATAGCCATACGACGGGTGAAACGTCACCACATCATGATCGAAGGCGTGCATGAGCTGGCGGGCGCGGTAGGTTTTTCCTGTACCGGGTGGGCCGTACAGGATCAGGTTCGTCGGGAAATCGGGCCGGGCCGGTACATACGCTACTGCCGCTTCGGCAACATGGCTCGCGTTGTCGTCGTGAAGACGCCCATAGGCGAGGTCCGGGTTTTCGGCTACCCGGAGCAGATCAGTCAGAAACCCTTCATTTTCGGCGGCGGCATACATATCAGCATTATGCCGGGCCACATGCGGCCCGCGTTTGGCGGTTTCCACCAGTTCGAGCAGGCAGTCTTCCCAACAGCGGCGTAGGGTCTGGTTGTACAGCAAATGCGCGTTGCTGTGCCCAACAATCACGGAGATGTAATCCGCTTTTTCGGTGATCGGGGCAAAATCGACTTCGGTCAGTGATTTTAGCGTCTCCTGTGCATCGCGTTTGACGGTGAGCCAGTATTCGGCCTCGCCAGTGCGTGGCTTATACAGGCGCAGGGCGAGAAAGAAGTTAACATCGGCCGAAATGGCTTTGCGGTCTTTTCGCACCGAAAACGACAGACGGGGATCACCGTTGGGTAGGTTAACAATGTCGATCAGCTCTTTCAGCAGCCCGAAAAAGCGCCGTACGGCTTCGGGCTGGCCAATATCGCGAATACGATCAATCAGAATTTGGGACGGTTGTTCAGCAATCATGCCATACTAAGATACGCAGTTTCAGGCGAATCCTGCGTGTTTGCTGGTAACAAAACGGATCAGCCGGTAGATTCTCCTGCTCTTTCTGGCGGCAAGGAAGCAGGTGACAGAAACGGCAGCCTGCCGTGTCGGGTTGTTGGCTTCATGATCTCATAACGAACATCGTTAGTTCGCTAATCCGGCTACCTGTATTTTGCGTAGTATTCAATGTCTCTACGCAGCACTACCACACTATGCCGTTTCGTCTACCTATTCTTTTGGTGCTGGTCATGTTGCCAGGCGCAGTGCTGGGGCAATCGGTCGACAGTGTGTTCCGCGCTGGCCAAATTCGAGGTGTTGCCGAGGTGGGGTATCTGACCAGCAGCAGGGCACAGACGCCGTTCTGGCTTCGAACCAACCAATACGGCATAGTGCCGCTGGGCGGTTCGGCAGGTACGTTGCGGGCCACCATTTTTCGCGATTATCGGGCCAACTCAGCACTAGCTTCCACGTCGGGCGGAAAATCATCGCGGTTCGACTGGGGCTTCGGACTGGCCGTTGTGGGCAATACCGGGCCGGACGATCTGGTAAATGCCAATCTCAACGATGCCCGGCAGGTGCTATGGCCCGAGGTGTTCGCCAAGGTGCGGCTCGGGCAGTTCGAGCTGTTTGCCGGTCGGCGGCGGGAAGTGTACGGGCTGGGCGACACCACGCTGACGTCGGGTTTTGTGGCCTGGTCGGGCAATGCGCTACCCTTTCCGAAGGTTCAGTTGCACACGCCCGGTTTCGTGCCGGTGAAGTGGCTGCGCAACTCGGTGGCGTTCCGGGCGGGCTATGCGCATGGCTGGTTTACACAACCCAACATTCAGGGAGCCATGCTGCACCAGAAATACCTGTATCTCCGGTTCGGAAAGCCAACCGCCAAACTGACGTTCACAACCGGTCTGAACCATCAGGCGCAGTGGGGCGGCCAGGCCGATTACCTGCGCAATACAATCTATTCGGTTGATGGCCAGTTGCCAAATACGCTTCAGGACTATGTAGCGGTGGTGCTGGCCCGTTACCCCGATGCGTTCGCCAATAATCGCTTTACGGAGTTCGATGGCACCAATCGGGTGGGGAATCACGTGGGTAGCATCGATTTTGCGTTCGGCTGGAACGGGGCGCAGCATAGCTGGCAACTGTACCATCAGCACATCTACGAAGATGCGTCGGGCATTGCCTTACAGAACATACCCGACGGATTGACCGGCCTGCGCTGGCTCAGCCGGAAGCCCGGCTCAGGTACGTTCCGCCTCAGGCGGGTGGTGGTTGAGTGGCTGACCACGACCGATCAGTCGGGCGATACCTTCGATTTTAGCCGGCAGTTTCAGGGGCGTGACAACTATTTCAATCACGGGCAGTATGTGCAGGGGTGGAGTTATCAGGGCCGCACCATCGGTACCCCGTTCATTGCGCCCCGAACCACCTTTACCCAGGTCGTAAACGCGAATCAGGGTGGGGGTTTTTTCCCAAATAACCGGCTCGTGATGTGGTACGCCGGGGCTGAGGCACTGGTTGGGAAAACGATCTTGCTGACAACCCGGCTGGCCTGGAGCCGCAATTTTGGCGGGTATGATCAGCCGTTTACGCCCGCCTACCAACAGGTGTCGGCCATGCTGGCGGGGCAGGGAAAGGTGCCCCGATTACCAAACGTATGGCTTACCGCCTCGCTGGCGCTGGATAGGGGCGAGCTGTACCCTGATGGGGTAGGCGGTTTTGTCAGCCTGCAAAAGCGGTGGTAGCCGGATAGCCAGCCTACACGGCCGATAGGCTCACAATTTGCCGGTATGCATAGCCTTACCTGACCGTTAGCTCGGTTGTTTAATTTTATTTTAATCTGATACATCCAGTTGGCTGAGTATGTCGTATGCATGACAGTCGGTACTCTACCGAGCGGCATTTTCATATAGACTCAAACTCAACCGCTATGTTTTTCAATCGCTTACCCATCAAATCGTTTGTGGCGGGCCTGGCCCTGCTCGTCACCGTGACCAGTTGCGACCACCGCACGGAGCCCAATCCGGCTACGCTGCCCGACCAGATCGTTTATGCCTTGAACAGCTCGAATCAGCTGCTTCAACTGAACATCAGAAGCTCGAACACCCCCATTGCCACAACAACCATTACCGGCGTAGACACACCGAACGGCGAACGGATCGTCTCGATCGATTTCCGGCCTGCTACGGGTCAGCTATATGGCGTAAGCAACATGAGCCGCGTGTTCGTGATCAACACCATGACCGCCGTAGCTCGACCGCTGACGACCACCGCATTCTCGCCCGCCATTTCGGGGGCA
Organism: Fibrella arboris; assembly: GCF_041321095.1. NCBI lineage: Bacteria > Pseudomonadati > Bacteroidota > Cytophagia > Cytophagales > Spirosomataceae > Fibrella > Fibrella arboris. Next base: position 18,053 of record NZ_JBGGWE010000020.1, read on the forward strand.
ATCGTGTCCATTGATTTCAACCCAACCGTCGACCGTATCCGGCTGGTGACCAACACCGGCCAGGATCTTCGGCTGCACCCCGAAACAGGGGCCGTGGTGGCTACCGACGGAGCCATTAACGGTGTGGCGGGCGCTGCGGTAGCGGGTGTTGCCTACACCAATAACGTGGCTGGGGCAACTGCTACCACGCTCTATGACATCGACCCGGCAACTGATCGGCTGTACATTCAGAACCCACCCAACAACGGCACACTGACCGACGTGGGTCCACTTGGCCTGAACATCACCGATGCCGTTGGCTTCGATATTTCATCGACCGACAACACGCAGGGGCTGGCCGCCGTGACCTTCAACGGCGCCTCAGAATTACAGCAGATCAACCTCACAACGGGCCGGTTGCAGAAACTGGGTAACCTGCCCGGCGCAATCATTGGGCTGGCCATTCCCACCTCGCCCGTTGCCTACGCTATCGACGGTGGTACGAACAACCTGCTCATCTTCAACCCCCTGAATCCGGCCACTGTCACGACCAAGACGCTGACAGGCTTACAGGCGGGCGAAACAATTCTGGGTATGGATTCGCGGCCGGTGAATGGCCAACTGTTCATGCTGGGTAGCACCAGCCGCCTGTATGTAGTGGGCGTCAACAACACAAACGCCTGGACTGCCACACAGGTGGGAACGGCCGGGGCCTTCACGCTGTCGGGTACTGATTTCGGCTTCGATTTTAACCCAACGGTCGACCGCATCCGGGTTATCAGCAATACGGGCCAGAATCTGCGTCTAAATCCAAACGACGGCACCTTGACGGCTACAGACGGCGCGATCACCTTCGCACCGGCTTCGGGAACGCCGAACGTATCGGCAGGTGCCTACACGAACAACTTCGCGGGGGCAGCGACGACCACATTATACGATATTGATGTCCGGGCTGGCGGGGCTGTGCTGTTTGCGCAAAACCCGCCGAACAACGGCGTTCTGGTGAATGTTGGCCCGCTGGGTGTCGATGTGGAAAGCACCAATGGGTTCGATATTGGCGGAACAACGAATGCGGCCTATGCACTATTACGCTCGGCTGGCGTTACAAAGGTCTATTTAATCAACCTGACAACGGGCGCCGCAACAGCGGGCGCGGCTATACCAGGCAACCCGGCTCCACGCGGCTTCACGCTGGGCCTGGGTTTTTAGGAGTCAGTCAGCGTACCTGAAAGCTAACCGGCCATCGCCGACCTTGATCAAGGTCGGCGATGGCCGGTTTTGTACGTGCTCAGGAAAGACGTGGTGTGTTCACCAGGGTAGACTCGTTGCGGTAAATGATATAGAACAGCAGCGGAGCCACGCCCACAAGAAGACAGCCCAGTAGTAAGGCAATCATTGTCGCCACGGAGATACGCCTCTGTCGCATGTCTTTCACCGCCCAGATCATACACAGCAGAAAAAATACGGACAGGTCAACAAAGGTGATCAGTAAAAACCAGTCCGATGCGATCGTGCTTACCACCTCGTTTATAGTATGGCCTGAAGTCAGCCAACGGAACAGGCCAAACAGGTAAAAGGCCAGTAGAAGAAGGGCCACCAGGCTGGCAACAGTCTTTTTCATAAAGGTTTAGCAGAAGAAATAACGGATCAGGTGGTTTTGAGTACCTGTTCAACAGCCAGCGAACTCATGGCGAAGATGGTATACTGCGGGTTGACCGTCAGGCTGGTTGGGAAGCAGGAAGCATCAGCGACGAACACGTTATCATACCCATCAACCTGAAAATGCTCGTTCAGCACCCGCTTCGACTTTAGGTCTGATTTTGGTCCGGCCATCAGGTTACCGCCCTGGGGGTGCGCGGTTCCCATATACAGTTCAGCCATCTGAAGCGGAAAGCTGTTAAGCAGCGTCGTGAATTTGTCGATCGCTTGTCTGTTCAGCGGAATTTCCAGGCCCGGTTTTGTCGGCAGCATCACCCGCTTCGCATGGGCATGGTACCCAAGCTCAACCAACGTACCCAGCGCGTAACGAATGCGCTCACAATCTGTACGGCCCAGTTGCCAGTCGAACGCCTGCCCGTTCAGGATGTCTGCTTTTCGGTGTACCACGCCCCCGGCCTCAGACCCGATCAGTGCGCCGAAATTGAGCAAATGCCTGTATCGGTCCATGATAGATGCCCGGCGGTCGAAGAAGAAAGGGACAGACGATAAAGCGAACGTGGCGGGCGGATTGAAGTAGGTTTCAAACGCGGCCCTGCCCTGCGGGTCAATAGCGGCGAGGGTTATCTGATCACCATCATAGGCATGCAGCTCATCATCGAAATCGAAGGTGAGCGGAAACGCAAAATTGCAGCTTAATTGCCTGCCAATGTTGGGATTGGGTACGTCGCTACGCATCAGAAAATGACTAGAGGCCACCACGCCCCCGGCCACAATGACCCCCTTCCGAACGTTGATGGTCGACAACGCTCCGTTGTTCGACCGCAGCACCACCCCGGTTGCTTTTCGGGCTTGCGACGAGGTGAACCGTACGGCCGTATAGGTCGACAGAAACTTTACCCCCTTCGCTTCGGCCCACGGAATGTATGTTTCGAGCATCGACCGTTTCCGCATCGACTTGTTGCCCAGGTTCCAGTTTCCGTCGCCCAGCGTGTTGAGTTGGTTGACGCTCACCGGCAGGTGTTCGAGCAACCGGTCTCCGGGCGGTACCCCCTGATTATAGGCCGCAACAGCCTGCCTGAATTTGGTACCCACCCGCTGATTAACGCCCTTGGCGTCGAGTGGTTTTATGCTCAGTTCGTCAGCTATCCGTTGGTATTCAGCATCCAGCTTTGTCAGGTCGATATCGTAGGTCTGTGCCCACTCACGTCTTACGGAAGCAGGCATCTGAAAGCAAACACCATTGTTGACTACCGTTGACCCCCCAAGGCATTCTCCCTGAAGGATCGACATGGACGCTTTTCTGGTTTGTTGCAACCCCCCTTCTTTGTAGACCTTTGCCATCATGTCCATTTCGTTGTCAGTGAAATCCTGAAGGGGCTGTAGCCGTCGGCCGCGCTCAATGACTACAATCTGCGACGGGTCGGCTACCTGACAGGCCAGCCGGTAAGCAGCCGTAGCCCCCCCGGCCCCGGAGCCAACAATCAGGTAATCCACTTCGTCCGGCAAGTCGGGTTCCGCTACGGGGGTCGTTATCCGGGGCGCAACCAGTGTTTTGGCCGCCTCATGATCGGTAGCAACTGGCTTGAAGTTCAGGGCATCAGTGTGGTTTGCGGGTAAGTCAGCAATGGCCTTGAACGGGGGCTCATACGCTGCCAGATCGCCTTGCAACCGGTCGCGTGCCCCCGTTGGAACGAAGCCCACCGTTGCCCGTTGGTTCAGTTCCGAGTAGTTGCCGAAGGTGATAATGGAGTTCAGCGTTGTGCCGATGCCGTAAGCCATCTCTGCCAGACCGGGCATCATCGACCGCTGACGGGCTACCTGATTGCGCAGGAAATACGTGCTTAAATAGTACCGCCTCTCTTCGCGGCTCATGGTCGAAAACGACGGATGGAATCCATAAACGACACTCAACCCATTTTCGAACAGGCCAAAAGGAAGATTCAGCAGCCCTCTTTTGCGACCCTGAAGGGTGCCCGCATAGCGATCTATGGCGTGCAGTATGGCCGATCGTTGCTTTTCGTTCGTCGCAAACAAGGTATCGCTCAGGGCCAGGATGTTCAGCGCCGCCGACGGACTCACCGTATTCACCGAATAGTCTATCCTGACGTACATCCGGCGGAACTGAATCAGCAGCGTAGCCAGCCCGATATGGATACCGCCGGCGAGCATGAAATACCAGTCGACCAGCACGTTGCCACCTTGTTTGGTCTGGATCGTGACATCGCCAAACAGGTCGCCGAGCGTAATCCAAAGCAGCGCTACCAGACCACCAAACAGGAGCGGTACAACCAGGCTGTTGAAAAAATAGGGCCTCAGGTCGGTTCGCTTGCTTAATAAGAACGAGATGAAACTTAACGTACCTGCCAGCGTGAGCGTGTTGCCCAGCATCGGGTCGGGACTGCCAAATACCGCAGCTATCCCGCTGGTGCCATCACCGAGCAAGCGGATACAGAGCACCCCTGCACTGTAGAGTAGAAAAACAGCCGTCAGCGTCCTGAACAGGTAAACCGTGAGCGTAAGGGGTACCGAAAAATGGATGGGGAACGCCTGATCTTCATCGGAGACGTACCTGTCTTTTTTCGACTGGCTGATGATCAGGCCAAAAAGGATCATCATGGCCCCATCGGCCAGGGCGGAGGTCAGCAGAAAATCCCGGTTTGTGGCCTCCAGCGAATCAACGTAGTAGAAGACAAGCGAATAGATCGTGGATACCGCGTGGCCAATCAACAGGGCCAGGCAGGCATGGTAGCGCAGTTTCGGGTTGTAGGCTCCCAGGAAGCCCAGCATCGTCATCAGGGCAATCTTAAAGAAGGTATTGATCGCCAGAGCGGGGTTTTGGTACGTCATCGCAACCAGATCCTGCGCTGCCTGTGGCCACGAAGAATAGCCGAGCAAGCCCAGCAACAGTAGGCCGAGGTAGGCCAGATAGGCGAACCCCAGCAGGCGTAATACCCAAAAAGCAAAGCCACGCGATGCCGGTTTGGCAACGGCCTCCGCCGACCATTCTTTGTTGAACAGGGCTTCATACTCCTGTTGTGATGGTTTCATGGGGTAGGCCATCTTCCGAAAAAGAACGGCAGCCAGCAGCCGGGCCAGATAAAGCCCTATGGTGCCGAACAGAAGCCCATCGGCTGCCATCGCCAGCGTTCCTTTAATGAGCGGCGATGTTACCCACGATATAGGCGACGGGTCGGGATAAATCCATAATGCCTTGTCAACGGGGCAGCCGGCACATCGGTAGTGCGACTGTGTGTAATAATCAAGGGCGATCCAGGGAATAAACACGACGAGAAACGGAATCAGAGAGCTGGATTTACGGGAACCGGTGATGAGCGGCGAGAAGATGAAGAGATTGATCAGCACCTCGAAAAACATCGTGTAGAACGGAGGGAGCGTGCGCCCAAACAGCCTGATGCCGTGAAATTCACACATACGTGTCTCGGTAATCAGGTAGAGCCAGCCAATGGTAAGGAACAGGTTGACTACCATCAACGGTACCTGTTTCAGAAAACCACTGGCTTTGTCGATCGGGTCTGGCGCGGTATAGCCGTGAAGGTTAATAAAGGGGATCATGCAGTTGCTGGAGAAGGGTGTGGTGTGTATCAGGCTACGGCATCCTGCCAGTTTTTGCCGTCGACTGGTGCAAGTGGCGCGTGTGGCTCTACGGTAATTTCGCCCGTACTGATGCCGGTCAACGGGTCAACGGTCCAGCGCTCGGTGAGCAGGCAGCGAGTTTCGTCGTAGGCGGCTATTTCTAAAACCCGATTGTCGAGCGTCAGCAACACATAGCCATTGTGGCCCAGTTTCGTATGGCCAACCGTTAGCCGTTTCCGGTCGTCAACCGCCACCAGCGCCGGAAAGCCGCGTTGGCTGGGGTCTGTCTGGAAGCCCTTCGACGTGAGCTCTACCGGGGTGCCACCATGGCCGATGCACCGGCCGTAGATTGTGAGGTTACCCTCCTGAATGGCCTGGTAGAGCGCCAGTTTATGTTCGTGCCCCCACAACCAGATCACTTGTTTCTTCTCGCCAAACAAAGCGGCCAATTGGGCAGCCGGTTTCTGGTATTCTGTCTCTTTACGAAAGGCAGAAACAAACTGGTGATGGGTTAAGACCACAATACCACGCTTGTCGGTTGGGTCGCCAAGTTTCACCACATCGCGTAGCCAGTCGATCAGTACAGGGTCGAAGCCGCATTTCGGAGCGCCAAACGGAAGAAATTCGATAATGGGTATACCCACTGAGTGGTAGCCCGTATCCAGGCCGAGAATTCGCCAGTGATCATTTTGAAGGCAAAAAAAGCCGGTCTCCTGCCCCAGGTACGTTCCGTTTTCGTTGGTAACGCCCAGGCTGGGAAGCAGACACTCGAAAAAAGCCTCGCCGCGGGCATACATCTCATGGTTACCCAGCACCGCAAAACTGCCCGATTTGCCACGTACCCAGGGCGAACCGGCAGCCAGAAAATTAGTCTGTATCTCGGGCGGTGCACCCACGAAATACGTGTCGCCAACATGAATCGTATAGTCAGGGTCATGGTGGTTCATGGCCCGGGCAATGGCGTGCGATTCTTTGGTATCAGTAGCCCAGTCGCTGGTGATCGCCAGCCGGGAGGGGGCCGTCGTGGGAAGCGTATACAGGCCCGTGTTGGTGCCCGTATAAACCGGGTAGTGGGCTTTTTTGCCAAACCGGCTCTTCACGTAATGATACAGCCACGGCCAGAGTGTGGTGGTCAGGAAATCACCGATCGAATGGCTCGGCTTTTTGGTCGACTCTGTTTTGTAATGACTGACCAATTCCCAGCGTGCTGGTAGCACTGTTTTGTCGGATAGGTAATCGGTTGCGTCCCGTTTAGGGGGCGTAGGCGGCGCCTGATCAGGTGTGTAGGCCATGGATAAATTGGATGTAGGATGAAGGGGATTAGTTGTCCTGATTGATTCCCTGTTGGGAAAGCGTTTCCCGCAGCAAGGGCTCTAAACGCTCCTGCTGCGCCTGGCGCTGAATGTGTTGTACCAGTTGATCATAGCTGCCTGCATCAGGAATACGGTGAATCTGGTTGGTGAGCAACTGCACGAGTTTGGCGTATCGCCGCCGTTGATACCATACCCAGCCAATGATGGCGCTCAGAATACCGCCTAGACCCAGCAGAAACTGGGTCGCGTATTTTTGCACAACTGGCAAGTCGTCGTGTACTATCGACCGGATGCGGGCCGTGAGCGTATCGAGGGTAGGCTCCAGGGCGGTGCTGATGGTCTGCTGCAGCTTGCGTTGCGTGGCTTCGTTGAGTGTGCTGTCCCGGAACGCCGCCAGTTTAGCCCGACCGCTGCTGGAGGTGAGGCTGTCGAGCGCAGCGCCAAGCATATTGGCCAGCAGCGGCCGCGTTTTTTTGTCGACTTTATCCCCCGCCTTGTCAATAGCATCAAGAAAAAAGCGTTTTAATTCTTCATCCTGCACTTCCCGTTTCAACTCGTTCACCCGCGTCAGCACCGTTAGCCCGATACTGTCGATCTGACCATTCGTCAGGTGACCCAGACTATCGATCTGCCGTTTTACTTTGCGCGTCAGCGGATCGAGCGGATCGAGTGTGTCAGCCGATGCTTTGAGGCTCTTGATTAAATTGACGACCAGGTGGCTGACTTCACTGTTGCCACCGGCAACCAGGTTTTTGCCAAGGCTATACGTAGTAGAATCGAGGCGTCGCTTGTTCAGAGAGCTTGGTCCTACCTGATTATTGACCCATTTTTCCGTTGAGCAACTGGCTACCAGCACCCCAAACAGGAGTGCAAGCACTAGATGAGCTGATTTCATAAGCATGATGGCGGGATTAAGGGGGAGGCACGTGTGTTTACGTCGTTACGGTTGCCCGTTGCGCCAAAGCTTCTGTGGGCCGTCTGCGTTGAAGAGGTCGGCTAAATCAATGCCCGCCTGTTTAGGGAACGTCTGAACAATTGTTTCGGCAACGTACCTGCCAAGAATACGGTAGCTCTCGAACTGGCTTTCCGAAAAGAACTGATCGGCCGTTGACTCGTGCGGAAACGCAGCCTGCGTTGCCGCATAATTGAAGACATCACGGGGCTCGGCGCCGTAAATACCTGGCTTTATGTAAAGAAGAACGCCATCTACATTGGCGGCCTCCCTGTCGGGCACCGAATCGACCGCCGAGTACCGAATACGGCCGAGCGCCCAGTACTGTCCATCGCCGACTGGTAATTTGTGCGAACGGGAATGCACGTTGAACGGAGGATCAAACTCTATCGGGATGCCTAAATCGATCCGGATTTTTCGAATAGCGTTTCCTAGATCTTCCAGGGTGCAGTGTTCATCACAACTCGCGTCGCTAACCACGATAAACCGGTTTCGGCGCAACACCATTTCGTAAAGGCCCAGGTTCTCGAAATGCCCGCCGTCTGACAGATACACGTACTCATTCATGTCATCTGTTTTGCCAAGCAACTCGTCCCAGATTGGTTTCACGGCCAGCGCCGGCTTTGATTGGTAAAATGTCCTGTCGCCAGTTGGACCAGGGTTACCCAGCCAGCACCCCAGGCGCACATTGAACATGGTCATCAGAAAGGCAATCAGCGGCGAGGAGTGATACCCCATATTGGGGCTGGCCGCTGCTCCGGAGATGGTCATGGCCGTTCCCAGCGTAATGCCTCTGTCGCCTCCATAGCAGTAGGGGCCATCATCCTGCCCGGGCGCGTCGGTATCCGAAAGCAGCCCGTTCGGCTTTTGTTTGTGGGGATAGGTACGTCGATAGCCCAGGCCCATAGCTCCGGCATGCAGCAATGAGACCGAGAATGCCTCTGCCTTTCGTTCCTGCCAGGCCAAATTCTGGCCGCTAACCAGGTTAAGGGCTAAGTTGATAAGGTGGAATGGCGGCTTCTGTTCGGGTTTGGCCGTGAGGCCGTCGGCTGCTGACCCGGTTTCTCGGTGAAGATCGCCCATGGGCAGGTTATCGCCTTCATCGAATCCCGTGAATGGGTCGGGTTGACGGACAGACTGCGGGCGTGATGCGCCCAGGTAGGCTCTTATCAGCCGCGCTCTGTACATAGCGTGGAGCGAGAACCGGTTGGTATCGATGGCAGAGGCCAGCGCGTATCCGATAACAAACAGGATGACCAGCACTACCAGCGGCGCTATCGCTTCCAATGTCCGCGTCAGCGTGGTGGCGCCGAACCAGGCCGTTAGCTGATCTGCCAGCAGGCTGACCAGCAGCCGGTCGAACAGGGAGAGCAAGACCAGCAGGATCAAGAGGGTGAGGGTGGCCGCTATAGGCAGGCTATAGGCCGACAACCGGCCCACAAGGCTGGTATCAGCGCCTTTGCCGTGGCGTGATCCCGCCCCCTGTCCTGGCCCTGCTGTTTTGGTGCTACTGCCAAGCAAGGCTGTTAAAACGCCGGAGCTTAAGCCCAGCCCCGCTATTTGTAGCTTCAAATTGGCGATCAGTGCCGGCCCTAATAAGACGATACTGGTCATGAACAGCCAGCCGAGCCCAACAACGAGTAGCCAGGCGTTGTAGCGAGCCGTCCATTCCCTCCTCGAATCGGCCACAAACCGACTGATCATACCCTCGAAAACGTAGCCAGTAAGAATGATAGCCAGTAAAAAGCACGGAAAACCAAGGCAGGTATATACGTTGATGGATGAATGATGCAGGAGCTTGGCCGTCAGAAGCAACAGAAAACCCGCAAACCCACCTATGAAGGTGATGACCAGGAACATCAGCAGTTGCAACAGGGTTTTTTTGGGGCTGGGCCGGGCTAACAGCCAGCCGGCAATATGGGTAAACGCGGTGCCGGCCATAATGTATAGCCCCCCTTTAGACCAGATTGTCAGGCCGGCAACCTGATCATGAAACAGCGATTGATGAATCTCGGTGGCCCAGTGCGGAACGTTCGGGTTCAGCGTACCAAACCATTTCCAGACCAGAATCAGCAACAAGACGGCAGCGGAGAAAGGCAAAAGACAGTAATTAATAAAGGCAGCCTGATCTTTGGCCGACTGAAGTGGCCTGTCGGTAATAGTTTTCTGCACGTCCGAAAAGTGCTCGGGGGCTGGTATGTACGCATGCACAAATCGAATCGCCGAGATGGTTAGGCCGCTTATCAGGACCAGCAGAAAGCCGATCAGCCAGAAACTAAGCGGCTGCGAGAAGTCGACGGTATACGAAGCCAGGCTGATAGCGACAAGCGGCGTGGCCGCCAGAGCCGCCAGAAAAGGTAAGATGACCAGCCAGATCAGCAGAAGATTCCTGAAATAGGTGGCAACGAGCGTCCAGGTATCGGTGGAGAGCAGCCCAAGTTGTGGGCTTAAATAGTTACTGAACTGTCGCAGGTGGTGAATCGGGTCAGCCTCCGTATTAATTGGAATGTTGCTGTTTGTTTTGAGCTTATCAGTCACCTGGTCAATGCCGGCCTGATGAATCCAGGCACTGAGCCAGCCCCCTGTGTACCCACCGCCCGACACGGTAGACAGGTACGAAAAACGGCCCAGCAAGTTGTGCTGAGCCAGCCCCTGAATGAGGCCCAGTGCAAACGTGGCGCTCCTGATACCGCCGCCAGAGAGGCACAAGGCCGTTTGATGACTGGTGAGCATTTTACGGAAAATACGCTTTAAAACAGTGTTGTCTTTAGGCTGTATGTAGTCGGGGAAGGCATCTTCCAACAGCAGCTGGTTCAGCTCACTGATTTCGGCTACTGGTTGGTTTGCCGGCTTAACGGCTTTCCGCTCCAGATAACGTTTCAGCAAACCACGTGTATAGGGGCGCGTTGCCACATCCATCAACCAGGGTTCTTTGACCAGCAGGTCGGGATCCGTCGCTTTGCCTTTAAGCACCTGTTTCACCAATTCCTCTGTGGCCAATGGCCTGTCTGGCACCTCATGTAGCCAGACCGCAAAGCGAGAATAGGGTGTTTCGCACCGGATAGGCTGCTCGTTGGTCGGCCTGCTGCGCCAGTTGTCCTGTACAGGGTTCTTTTCTGTGCTGTTAGTCGATCGGATGTACGATTGTTCGTCAGCTAGTTTGGCCAGTAGCTTGTCGAAGTTGATTAACTCAAACGAAACGCCCGTTTCTTTTTCGGTAAGGCCATGAATGTAATTGTACTCTTCGTCCAGTATGTCACTCAGGCGAAGCGATGGTTCCGGAACTTGATTGGGTACGGTGGTAGAGGTCGACATTGGCGCGTGGTTTACTGGAATCGCCAGCTAATTGGGAGCTGAAAGCGTAGGTCATTTGCCCAAAAGCGCGCAGCTGAATAAGCTGTAGCGGCAGACAGGGTGGGTCATCAGGATATTCGCAAGCGGAATCGATACGTAGTAGAGGCTGCTAAACGTAGGGCTACGGCAGACCACGGCTAGGGGTGATCACCGCCTCAGTTACCAGGCTGTACAGATAGCCCTGGGCTGCCGAATCAGTGTTAACGGGCTGCTACTTACTAAGTTAATTGTCTAAAACCAGCAGGCTTCTATCCAAGAGGCACTGGAACACAGGTTGATTTATTATGCGGTTACTTATTGGTTTACAATGTATTATGTTAGTATTTGATACGCGGATAAGCAGATACTTAGGGTGCTTGTCTGGCACGCTATGGTTTCATGATAGATACAGGTATGATGTCAATGGTACTAATTTACGGTCGTGAATACAGGCAGTAGCAGGTTACTGATGGCAGGCAACGTACCTGACATACCCCTACCAGCCAACCAGTATACCGATGCTGGTATTTTTCTAATGAATAGGCTGTTAACGCGTGCTCACGCTATGAAATTGGTACGATTTTGGAGAGTTAAGCTATATAGTAAATAGATTTAAGTATGTTAATTTGCCATACGTAATCTTGTACGCACAGCTTTTCCGCGAATGTTAAGACATATACCTGCTCAGTGTTATGTTGTCCAGACCATTAAAGACAACTATAATCTTCCGGTCTCCATTGACACCAATTGCCCTCACTGCCGCAGGCGGGTCAACCTGTCGCTTCCGTGGGATAATCCCAAAACATACGTCGTAGAGCATTGCAGCGCACACTGCCCTGCCTGTCAAAAAAAAGTTACGCTTCTTCTGCTGACAGACACAACCACGAATCAGGGGGTCAGGTCGGGTAACCTGTTCATTACGCCCAATGACGACGTGCGGCAACCATTGCCGGGTGTAGCCGAAACGAATAAGATTGAGGATGGCCTGAAGCGGGCCTATTTTTCCACCATCAACGTGCTGAATGCACAGGAGTGGACGGCCACCACTATTTTGTCGCGGCGCGTGCTGGAGGGCATCACTAAATCCAGCATTGCCGAAGAGCACAAAAACAAGAACCTGCCGACCCAGATTCGGGCCTTGTTGACCCAAATTGATCTGTCGAAACCCATTTCCACGCTGGCCGATGCCATCCGGAAAGGCGGTACCATTGGCGCGCATTTCGACCTGGAGAAAGAACCCAATCAGGAGATTGCCTCCCTGATGGTGGACCTGCTCGACGATCTGATCGAGTACATCTTCATTCTCCCCGGCCGGATTCAGCAACTGCACGACAAAATGGAGAAGCTATCGGAGCCTAAACCGGCAGTGCCGCCACACGCTGGTGTCAGTCTGAACGGCGCCGCCAAACCCGTCAAGGCGGGATAACGTCGTTACGTCAGGAAGCACCAGATAGCCGCGGGTACGTTACCCGAATAAATGGGAGTAGTCTGCACACGATTTATAGCTGGCTGATTTCACCGTTTTCAACATAGGGTGGGCCTTAGCTGGGTACGTTGACGGGGCTTTGCTATGTAGCGCGTGAACCACTAAGAAAACAGCCAGTAGGTGCCACCTTCCCTTACTCCCAGCATTCTCCGCTGGTGGTGGTCACTTTAAGCAAAACGATGTTAGGATCGTCTTTGCCTTCGGGAAACCAGGCCAGCAGTGAATCGGTCCACAACTGGTTGACTTTATCCTGATCAGTAATGATTTCTGCCTGTCCCGATGTCGCTACCGACACGTGGGTTTCGGGATTGGAGAAACCAAGGGCTACGGCGGGCTGCTGGCGGATGTGTCTCACCTTGTTGGAGTCGTTATGGGTAAAGAACCACATGGTGCCATCGGCATCCAACTGGTGGGTAGCCATGGGCCGGGTACGTAGCTGGCCGCCTTTATCCTGGGTGGTGAGCATCGCTACGCGTATCTGGTCAATGTTGCGCTTGATGGCATCAAATTCCTCAGGGCTAAGATTAGAGGGAGCAGACATAAAGTGTGAGCTATCAGTGAATACAGATAAGCTTGGGGAAGGGCAAAAGGTTTTGCCGCAAACAGGATGTTGGTAAGCTATCGTGCTTGTCAACCCGGCTAAAAACAGAATCGGCCAACGTACCTGACTTGGCTGGGTACGTTGGCCGATTCTGTTTTATCAAGTATAAAGCCCTACCGGCTCAGGTACAGGTTGCGCTCGGCGGGGATCTCTGAAAGAAACCACATGGCTGTGCCATTAACAGCTTCCTTCGCCGGTCAATTTTACTTCGCCACGTTGTAGCCGTCCATCAACTGATTGAAAGCGGTAATGACGGCCATCTTATTGGGGTTATTCGCTTTAATAATAAAAGCACAGTGATACAGCACACCGTCCTTTTCATCGAGCACAGCCTGATCGGCGCGGAAATAATTATTGGCGTTGAAATGGTCGTACCACCGGTTGAATTTGTACCAGCGCGCCTTCTCACGCCGGTCCGACGTATCACAGATATAGATGGTGATCGTTAGGGCACTACGGTCGTAAAAATCCCTGATAATGGCTGCTACGGTTGGGGCCGTCTGCGCATCGAACGGTGGATTTATGCCAGTTGGCGAATCGACCACTTTCAGCACCAGCTCGTAAATATGTTCGCCAAAAGCAAAGTCGTCGCCCAATGCATAGGGACTGGGCTTGAAAGCGACCTCATATTCTATCTGATTGAGTGTTTTAAACTCGTAGATATTGTTTGATCCACCAATAAATGTGTAGTCGTAAGGCGCAGGATCCACTAGTGTTGCGTTGCGTCTCCGGCTTGTTGGCGGGCTTTCTTACGAGCCTTGGCGTCCTCCACCATTTCCTGCTCGAAGCGACGCTTCTCTTCCATGTGCCGCTTCAAAAAAGCGACAAGTCGCTCATGCCTTTCTTCGGCCGTTAATTCCTGTTGAACCGTTTCCATATGTTTTGCCGGTTTACTGTTATTGGATCAAATATAGCTGTTTGCCTTAAAACAAGTTAGCCGCTCGAATCGGTTCGTGACCAATTGCAAGCGGCTAACAGTAAAGGGATTAAGGCCTACAAGCGCTACCGACTCAGGTACAGGTTGCGCTCGGCGTAGACCTTCTGGAAGAAATCGTCGGTGAGGTCGTCGATGAAATAGATGCCTTCGCCGGTCGATTTCATTTCGGGGCCTAACTCCTTGTTGACGTTCGGGAATTTGCTGAACGAGAACACCGGAATCTTGATGGCGTAGCCCTTCTTCACCGGGTTGAACGTAAAGTCGGTCACCTTGGCGCCCAGCATCACTTTCGTGGCGTAGTTCACATACGGCTCCTGATAGGCTTTGCAGATGAACGGCACCGTGCGGCTGGCGCGGGGGTTGGCCTCGATCACGTATACCTTCTCGTCTTTGATGGCAAACTGAATGTTGATCAGCCCTTTCGTTTGCAGCGCCACGGCGATCTTCTTCGTGTACTCCTCGATCTGCCGAATCACGTTCTCGCTCAGGTCGAAGGTGGGTAGCAGCGCATACGAGTCGCCCGAGTGGATACCGGCCGGCTCAATATGCTCCATCACGCCGATGATGTACACGTTCTCGCCGTCGCAGATGGCGTCTGACTCGGCTTCGATGGCGTTCTCGAGGAAGTGATCGAGCAGGATGTTGTTGTCGGGGATGTCGCTCAGGATCTTCATCACGTGCTGCTCCAGCTCCGTTTCGTTGATCACGATCTTCATGCTCTGACCACCCAGCACGTAGCTGGGACGAACCAGCAGCGGGAAGCCCAACTCGTGCGACAAGTCAATCGCCGCCTCTGACTCGCGTACCGTGCCGAACTTCGGATACGGAATGTCCAGGTCGTGCAGCAGGCTCGAGAAACGGCCCCGGTCTTCGGCCAGGTCAAGCGCATCCCAGCTGGTACCGATGATCTTGATGCCGTAGCGGGTCAGCTTCTCGGCCATTTTCAGCGCCGTCTGACCGCCCAACTGCACAATCACACCCTCGGGCTGTTCGTGCATGATGATGGCGTGGACGTGCTCCCAGAACACCGGCTCGAAATATAGCTTGTCGGCAATATCGGGGTCGGTCGAAACGGTTTCGGGGTTGCAGTTGATCATGATCGTCTCGTAACCCGCCTCTTTCGCGGCCAGCACGCCGTGTACGCACGAATAATCGAACTCGATACCCTGACCGATCCGGTTGGGTCCTGAACCCAGAATCACCACTTTTTTCCGGTCCGACCGGATCGATTCGTTGCCGGGCAGATCCGAAACAGGTTCGGGCCGGTCGAGGGTGATGGGCAACTGGTTGTTGAAAGTCGAGTAGTAGTAAGGCGTTTTGGCCTCGAACTCCGCCGCGCACGTATCTACGCATTTGTAGACCCGACGAATGTTATGGTCCTGACGGTACTGGTAAATCTTACTCTCACGTACCTGGAGAATATGCGCCAGCTGGCGGTCGGCGTAGCCTTTCTGCTTGGCCGTGCGTAGCAGTTCGGGTGGCAGCTCGTCGAGGTCATACTTCTCAATCTCGCGTTCCAGCTCGATCAGTTCTTCGATCTGTTGCAGGAACCAGGGGTCAATTTTGGTCAGCTTCCGGATGGTGCTGAACGACATACCCGCCTTGAAGGCATCGTAGATGTGGAACATCCGGTTCCAGCTTGGGTATTGCAGGCTGTGTTTCAGTGCGTTGATGTCAGACAGTTCACGCCCGTCGGCACCCAGGCCATTACGGCGAATTTCGAGCGACTGACAGGCTTTTTGCAGGGCTTCCTGAAAATTCCGGCCAATGCCCATAGCTTCACCCACTGATTTCATCTGCAAGCCCAGCGACCGGTCGGCTCCCGGAAACTTGTCGAAATTCCAGCGGGGTACTTTCACGATCACGTAGTCGATGGCGGGCTCGAAGAAGGCCGATGTGGTGCCCGTGATCGGGTTGATCAGCTCGTCGAGGGTATAGCCAACGGCCATCTTCGCCGAAATCTTGGCGATGGGGTAACCCGTTGCTTTCGACGCCAGCGCCGACGACCGGCTCACGCGTGGGTTCACTTCGATCACGATGATATCGTCGGTTTCGGGGTTGACCGAGAACTGGATGTTACAGCCACCCGCAAACTGGCCGATGCCATTCATTACCCGGATCGACAGGTCGCGCATTTTCTGGTAGAGCGTGTCGGGCAGGGTCATGGCCGGGGCTACGGTAATGGAGTCGCCGGTGTGGATACCCATCGGATCGAAGTTCTCGATCGAGCAGATGATGATGAAGTTACCGTTCCCGTCGCGGAGCAGTTCGAGCTCGTATTCTTTCCAGCCCATCACGCTTTGCTCCACCAGCACTTCGTGTACGGGTGAGGCGTGGAGACCCGCCGTCAGGGCTTTGTCGAAGTCTTCAGGTACGTTCACGAACCCGCCGCCGGTGCCACCCAGCGTGAACGAAGGACGAATAACGAGTGGGAAGCCTATCTCCTGCGCAATTTCTTTGCCTTCCAGAAACGAGCGGGCGGTGCGGCCTTTGCAGACACCCGCGCCCAGTTCGAGCATCAACAGCCGGAATTTCTCGCGGTCTTCGGTCGTTTCGATGGCCTTGATGTCCACGCCAATGATCTGCACATCGTACTTGGCCCAGATGCCTGCCTTGTCACAATCGATAGCGAGGTTCAGGGCTGTCTGGCCACCCATCGTGGGGAGCACCGCATCGATTGGCCGACCCATGGCCTGGTGTTTTTCCAGAATCTCGACAATCGACTTTTTCTCCAGCGGCTTCAGGTACACGAAGTCGGCGTTGATCGGGTCGGTCATGATCGTGGCCGGATTAGAGTTGATCAGCGCCACTGCGATACCTTCTTCGCGAATGGAGCGGGCTGCCTGTGAGCCGGCATAATCGAATTCGCAGGCCTGACCAATAACGATAGGGCCGGAGCCAATGATAAGAACCGAATGGATGGAGGAGTTTTTGGGCATGATAAAGCCTAAAAGACAGATGGGACGACAGACAACAACGAACCGATTCGTGCTTGCTTACCCGGGAGGGGTATGGGCAAAAATCCCGCAAAAGTACGGGGTAATAGCAGGCAAACCAATGATTACTTCATTTAATCTCAGTTCCGTAGATCGTGTCTGATTCCAGCCCACAAAAAAACGGTGTTCTGGTCGCATGCGCCAGAACACCGTTTCGGGGCCATGTATGAGCTACTTTCGGCTCCCGTTCCGGCTGCTGCTATGGCCAGAATGGCCATGACCGCCCCGCTCGTCGGCCAGTTCGCTTTTTGATTTGCTGTGGGCCGGGTCATGATCATCTTCAGGCCCCTGCTTGCTTTTGTTCGAAGGCTGCATCGTCTGCTCACCGTTGGGGCGCATGAAACTTGTGTCATGCGCCTCCTGATTGCGGGTACGTTCACTGTGCGGTTGTTTGTCGTTCGAACCGGGCTGGTCCGTTGTTTTGTGGTTAGCCATGGTTATTATCAGTCTAGTTATTTGGTAGATAAAACGATAGCAAAAACCAATTGTTCAGGCTTAAAAGCGAACGTACCCGGTAGAGCAGGAGGCGCATGACTGGCTATATACTCAAAAAGCTCAGAGCGACCGCTTAACTTTGAGCGCCCGAAGATCAGGATGTCGCAATCGCTGCATAGTGGAGCGAGCAAACACGAATAGCTGAAAGAGGGTTTATATGATTGTTACCAGTATCACGTCTGGTTTGGGCAACCAGTTGTTTCAATATGCCTTCGGTCGCGTCCTGTCGCTTTACCACAACGTTCCACTCAAGACAGACCTATACTGGTTTCAACACGAACAGAACACCTCGCATCGGAAATACGGGCTGACTCATTTTGATGTACAGGCACCTAAGGCAACCTGGCAGGAGCTGGATACGTATATTTTTGCCGACACCAAGTGGCATCGCTTTACCAGGCCTTATTACAAGCGTATTCGTATTGAGGAACGGGGAAACAAGTATGATCCCAACGTGTGGAAATTTCCGAAACACACCTACGTACTGGGCTTCTGGCAAGCGTGGCGTTATTTTGCCGATTACCATGAACCCATTCGGAAGGAATTTCAGATCATTACGCCACCGTCTGATCGGGCAGCCCGGTACCTGGACCAGATCAACCGGGGGGCGTCTGTGGCTGTTCACATCCGGCGGGGAGATTACCTCACCAATCCGACCTTCAATACCCTGTCGCCCGAGTATTACCAGCAGGCAATCGACTACCTACAGGCGCGTTACGAGGCACTGAACTGGTTTGTTTTCTCGGATGATATGCCCTGGGTTCAGAAAAACCTTAGTATGCCCACGACGACCACGCTGGTAGAAGGCCTGTCAGACATTGACGATTTCAGGCTGATGAACGCCGCTCAGCATTCAATCATCGCCAACAGCACCTTCAGTTGGTGGGCCGCCTGGTTGAAAGAAAAAGGAAACCGCGTAACCATTGCGCCACAAACACCGTTCACACACGACTGGTTATGGCGTGGCGACGATCTGTTCCCGCCTCATTTTGTTCGCCTGTAAACCAACGGCTACAAGGGAACATTCAGGCCAAAGCGATACATATAGGCATATGACAGGAAGTGATGCGTGGCCCGGCCAACCCGGTCGGCGCCAATCTCGGCCCCTGTATAGTTAGCAAACGCAACCTGCCCGTCGCCCTGGACAAAGAAGCGTTTGTAGATAGTGAGCTTCAGGCCGGCGTTGGTGCCCGCCACCCAGCCCTGCGGGTGAAAATGGCCTTTGCTGTCAGAGCTTCCCAATATGGTTGAGATCGTGACGGAGATTAACGGGCCCGCGCCCACTTTACCGACGGCCTCAACCGAGAGATGCTTGCCTGTCCAGACGGGCCACTTCTTCACGGCGCTGATCATTAAGTAATTATTACCATTGGTGTGTTGCAGGTGCAGAAAGGAAGGCGTCAGCAGGGTATCTTTATCAATGGCTTGCCCGCGTATCGTGCCCTGGATATGCACCGTCTGGTAATCGTCGACCGTATATTTCAGGTGATCCCACGAGAGTTCAAGGCCCCAGCCTTTCCGGTTTTTAAAGTAATAACCACCACTCATCTGGTACTGCGGGATGGTCAGGTACGTGATGCGCCAGAAATCATGCATATCCGGCGACTCATGGGCATGAGCATTCACGATCGTGAAGTCGTAATTGTCGGTGGTGTTGTTTCGAAAGCGAATGGTACTGCGCGAGTACGTTTCGTGATTGTAGCCCCATGAAAAGTAGAACATCCCTTTGGCGGATGTCGATCGCGATACCTGGGCAATACTGACCTGCACACCCAGCAGGGTGCATAACGTAACGAATAAAACTGATTTCATATAACGGTTGACCGACTCGGTGGGCTGAGTACTTCGTAACAGTAGCCTAGTAATAGCCAACCGATACTAGTCAGTTCCTGTACCGGTTAATTAAGTATAGAATCCTGTCGTAGCGAGAAATAACCATATTCGTTGGCTTTATTTGGCTGCTAAATGGCTAGTTTGGTAACTTGATGAGCCCATACAAGATGTTGGCCCCAAAGGGAAATTGTAGGCCTAAATAAAGTCTATTGGCGTAATTTGCCTGTATGTCACGAACCCCTGATACCGGTCCTTTACGCGGCTTACGAATTCTTGATCTGACACGGCTGCTGCCTGGCCCCCTTGGCACTATGCTGATGGCCGACATGGGCGCCGAGGTGATTAAGATAGAGCACCCTGGGAGCCCCGACTATGTACGTATGTTCCCGCCCCACATCAACGGAGAGTCGGTCAATTACCTGGCGTTTAATCGCTCAAAAAAGAGTGTACTGCTGGAATACACGACCGAGGCAGGCCGCGAACGATTGCTGGAGCTGATCGAAACCGCCGATGTGCTGGTTGAACAGTTCCGTCCCGGCCAACTCGACCGGCTTGGGTTAGGCTACGCAGTGGCTCGGGCTCGTAATCCCAGAATCATCTACGTGTCGGTGACCGGTTACGGCCAAACGGGGCCGTATGCCCACCTGGCCGGTCATGATCTCAATTACCTGAGCGTATCGGGTGTGCTGAGCCTGACGGGGGCGCCCGGCCAGCCACCCGTGATCCCCGGCGTACAGCTGGCCGACATTGCCGGAGGCTCCTACGGATGCGTTATGGCTACATTGGCAGCCGTATATGCCCGGCAGCAAACTGGCGAGGGCCAACACGTCGATGTCTCGATGACCGACTGCGTGATGCCGTTGCTGTCGGTGGCGTACGCCCTATTTGCCGGTACGGGCAACGTACCTGAGCCTGGCCGAATGCCCCTGTCGGGCGGCCAGCCCAATTACGGCGTGTACCGGTGTCGTGATGAGGCAGAGGAAGTGACGGGCAAACCGGTGGTCAGGTACGTAGCGCTGGGTACACTGGAACCGAAGTTCTGGCAGAAATTCTGCGCCGTCGTGAACCGGCCCGGCTGGCTGGGCTTCCTGCTGCCGCAGTCTCCCGAACAGGCCGATCAGTGGCGTACCCAACTGCAGGCGTTGATGCAGCAACGTACCCAGGCCGATTGGGTGCAACTGGGTACCGAGCATGATCTGCTGATTACACCGGTGCTAACGCTGGACCAACTCGCTGATGACCCACACATGCAGGTCCGGCAGATGATTGTGCCGCATTCGGAAGCAGGTGGGGTGCCTGGGATAGGCGTACCGATCAAGTTTTCGGCAACGCCAGCTACACCGGCCTGGGCAGCACCGGGGCTGGGTGCCGATACCGACGCGGTGTTGACTGGGCGCGTCAGCTAATTTTCCCGTTTTTTGGTCTGTAACCAGTGTGACTTATGGTCTTTATGCTGTCTTAAAAGGTAATAGTCTATTGATTTACAAGGCTTAAACAGGGTCTATCTGGCATGATTTGTGATGTTCAGGCCCGCCTAAAATAGATTGGTTTCTACAGGTATATTTAGGTAAGAAAAGAAAGGCAAAAAGGCTCCTGGCCTTGTAAAAAACGGATACACGGATTGTGAAGAAGCTTGGCATGAAATTTCGTCACATAAGCAAACGTGAGTATAAATCATGAGTTGCTTAGTGAAAAGGTATACATTAAACGTTATTGGATGTACGATAATTGGCTGGTTGTTCCTGACACTATCAGCGTGGGCTGCCATACCGCCAACAGACACGGCACCTACCGCGCTGACGTGCCAGCCGCCGGGGCCTCCCATCGTGAAGGGGGAGCATAGCCGAATATGCCGGGGACAAACCGTTCAGCTAACAGCGTCGGGTTGTCTGGGTACCGTTATCTGGTCAACCGGTGAGCAAGGAGCTGGCATTCGGGTAACGCCCTACCAGACCACGCGCTATACGGCCGTGTGTCGGCTGCCGGAGGGCTGCCTTAGTTGCTTTGCCGAGGCCTACACCGTCACCGTCGGTACGCCCGAAGCACCTCGATTAACGACTGATACCCCTGTTGTTTGTGCTGGTGATGCTGTTCAACTGGTCGCCGCCAACTGCGCAGGTACCATTCGCTGGTCGGATTCAACGCTGACGGGCGCTACGCCCACCGTTCGGGTCAGGCAAACAACGACCTATCAGGCCACTTGCCTTCAGGAAGGTTGTGCCAGTTCGCCATCCGGCCCACTGGTAGTACAGGTTGCCACGCCCAATGTACCTGCAGTAGTGCGGTTATCGGGCGATGGCGCCTTATGCCTGGGCCAGTCGGTTCAACTGAGCGCTGGTTATTGCGCTGGCCAGGTACGTTGGTCAGACGGAGGCGTTGGGGCCGAGCGTACGCTTACCCCCAGCCAGACCCTGCGGCTGCGGGCTGTATGTCAGGTAGGTACGTGCCAAAGCGATAGTTCGGCGGTAGTAACCCTGCTGGTACAGCCTGCCCGCCAAACGATCCTGGCCGGGTATACGGTGCAGAATAGCTGCCCATTTTTAACGGCTGATCTTGCCGGAGCCATTGGTGCGTCGTTTCAGCCATCGTTGGCCTACAGCTTCCGAACCGGTCCAGCGGCCGATTCGCCCGAGGTGACGTCGCCCGGTGCCGTGCTGGCAGGTGTTTACTACGTGTCGGCGCGTAACCGGGAAGGATGTCTGAGCACACCAGTAGCGGTTTCGGCCCTGATTACAGCCTGTGCCAACGGAATAGCTCCCTGTTTGAGCAACCCACCCGCCCTCAGCCTGTTGCTCGACTCGCTGGATCAGAAGCGGGGTGTCGTTTGCCTGAAAGCACGGCTTCGGGGCCTTGTCAGTGCTGACGGAATCAAGCTCGATTCGGCCTGGACCTGCTCGGGGACGGGTTTGTTCACTGGCCAGCAAACGCTGCAGCCCCGTTATGTGGCTTCTGAGTCAGATCGGCAGGCGGGCACTGTAACGTTTGCCATCACCACGCCCGACCCGGATGGCGCTGGCCCCTGTGTGCCCGCTGCCGCCAGATTAGCGGTTACCTTATCGCAGACCAGTACGCAGCCTAGTGCCGATAGTACAAATCTGATCGGTAAGCTACCCGATATACCTGATGCTGTAAGTATATTTATACCCGAGGGTTTTTCGCCTAACGGTGATGGGATAAATGACTACTTCGTCATTCAGGGGGTAGCTGGTTCGGCTACCGTTGATCTCGAAATTTTTAACCGGTGGGGCCATCGGGTATACGCTGATACAAACTACAGGAATGATTGGGGAGGACAGGCAAATCAGGGAACATACGCCACCACGAATCAGGGTCTGCCCGACGGAACCTACTTCTACGTGGTGCGCATCAGTGATGGCCGCGAATACGTCCGATTTTTAACCATAGCCAGATAGACAGCCTCATATCCGACTAAACCTTTAGACAAACTCGTTATGTCAAATGGTGGTCCAGTAAAGGCCTCTTTGAGGCGAGAATAACCCTGAATTAGTACTTATGAGACGGCTTTATTACGTATTTTTTTGCTTGCTCTTGCTCGGCAGTAGCCGGGTTGTTGCCCATTCGGCGCAACAGCCCGACTCCCTGCTGATTCAGGCTGATCGAATGCTGAGTTATAAGGCGTACGGGCGTGCTATTGATCTATATACGCAGTTGCTGAACGACCCTAAAATACCTTCTGCGCAACGCAGCACTGTGCAGGCATCGTTGGCGCAGGCCTACCGGGCAGTAGGGGATAATGTCAAAGCTGAGCGAATGTTTCGGGAGTGGCAGGCGGCCATGGCACCCGGTATGGAGCCGCCTGCTGCCGTACTGGCATTTGCCCAGACGCTGGCGAGTAACGGCAAATTTGCAGAGGCACAGGAGCAGTACGAAAAATACCAGGCGCTATACGAACAGCAGCGTACCCGCCGGTTGGCCGCTACGGCATCGTCGGGCAGCGGACGGCCCGCCGGCGCCAGGGGCGAACCCGTGCGGTATCAGATTGAAGACCTTAGTTTGAATACGGCCAATGAAGAGTTCAGCCCCATGTTTTACCGCGATGGGTTGGTTTATGTGTCGGGTAGCAAAGGTGGGTCAACGATCGAAACAAGCGGAAGTGGAGGCGGAGCCGGTTACCTCGACCTGATCTACGTACCTAACCGGACGCTGCTGACGGCCAAACGGCGTATTAACGCTGATGGGGAGGTGGCAGACCCTAAAAAGGAGCCGGTGGCGGCGCGTGTTTCGGCCGGTCCACGGCCCGTTGGCAGCGATCAATACACCGCCCCGACCGCCAACGACTCGCGAACATCGGCTACGTTTCAGGGAGGAATCAATGTGGCGCAGGGGCTTGGTTACGACAAGCGGCCGGTGAACCCGGGCAAACAGTTTGCCCAGTCGCTCAATACCAAATACCACGAAGGCCCGGCTACCTTCTCGGCCGATGGCTCTCAGATTATTTTCACCCGGAACAACTACAACAACGGCAAAGCGAAAACCAGCGAAGAGAACGTCAACAAGCTGAAGCTGTATACCGCCCGACAGGTGAACGGAACCTGGTCAGACATTACGGAGCTGCCGTTCAATAGCGACGATTATTCAGTAGGGCATCCGGCGCTGTGCAAAGGCCGCGATGGAACCCCCGACCAACTGCTCTATTTTGCCTCTGACATGCCTGGGGGCCTCGGCGGCACGGATCTGTATGTATCGCGCTGGCTGAACAACCGCTGGAGCGAACCCGTGAATCTGGGCCCAACGGTGAATACAAAAAGCAACGAGCTGTTCCCGTTCGCCGACGAGAACGGAAACCTTTACTTCTCTACCGACGGGCGGCGGGGTATGGGTGGACTGGATATTTTCTATGCGACAATGGATGGGCCCCTGGCTCGGGCTGTGGAAACGATCGATGCACCCGTCAACTCATCGGGCGACGATTTTGGCCTCATTACGGATGGAACCCGCCACACGGGCTATTTCAGCAGCAATCGAAATGGCTCCGACGATCTGTTCCGGTTCACCCGCGAGAGTTCGCTGTTCGGCTGCCGTGACCTGACCGTGCGGGTATTCGACGTAACTACCGATATGCCGATAGACAGCGCCGTGGTTACGGCCCGTGGCAAGCGCGTTGGGCAAACAGATCAGGTATTGGTGGCCGATAAATATGGCATCGTGAAGTTATGTGTTGAAGCAGAAAGCGACTACATCTTCACGGCATCGCGCGATGGCTACATCAACAGCACCATCGGATTGTCGACCCGCGACCTGACCGACGATCAACCCTCGCGGCTTGAAATGTCGATGATGAAGCCCACGGTCATTGTGGATACCATCTTTACGGAAGCCGTGAAGCCCTCGCGCCCCCTGACCAACTCCAGGGTGCGGGGGACTGTACTGGGCGAACGCGACGGGTCGCCGATCGAGGGAGTCGTGATGCAGCTGCGCAACGACTGCAATGGCCGTATAGAGACTGCCGTTACCGATGCGAACGGGATGTATGAGTTCGACATCATAGAGGGATGCGATTACACGCTGACGGCCAGTAAGCCGACCTATGGCACCAGCACCAGCAAGGTGAAGAAAGTAGCGAAGAAGTCGAAGCCCAAAGAATTGGTGGCTATGGTCAGGATGCTGCATGTGGGCGACGTTGTGACAACCGATAAGATCTATTATGATCTGGGTAACTCCAACATTCGCCCGGACGCCGCCCGTGAATTGAACAAAATGCTGGCGACCATGCGCCGCTACCCTTCGCTGGTGATCGAGATTCGGTCGCACACCGATAGCCGGGGCGACGCTGCCGTGAACAAGGAACTATCGACGCGCCGGGCCAAAGCCGTAGCGGATTATCTGGCGTCGAAAGGCATCAGCCGCAACCGGATGCTGGCCATAGGCTATGGCGAATCCATGCTGGTCAATAACTGCACCGACGGTGTGATCTGCACCGAAAACGAGCACCAGCGCAACCGCCGCACCGAATTTAAGGTCCTGGCCATCAAATAACCGTCAACTGAGCCTGTTCGCTGCCAAATTCAGGTACGTTCGTAGCACGACACACCTAGTTGGTGGATATGCTTACCTAATCGGACCTTACTGAGTATCAACATGTTGTTGAGGGGCCTACATACGATGGCAGGTTTTTTACATACCTGTTGATAAGTCAATTCCCGTTCGACAGCGCGTTTTTCTGGCTTATCACGTCTGGTTGGACATAGAAATCATCCGTGGATAGAACGGCAAAATGGTTGAGTACTACTACGGAGATCTTTTCGTTACGTAGTTACATCTTTAATCGCCTTGATCTTATGCTCTTACGTTCACTTCTCATCTTAGGGCTTGGAGTCGTCGCCTGTAAAACCGCCAAAGTCACTCCGACCGAAAAGCCCAAAATTTCTATTGGTACTAACTTCACACTCAATGGAGTAGCTACTGACAAACAGTATGGGTTCTTCCCAGACAAGCCCATCAAAATAGGCTGCACAGAAGCCAATGAAGGTGTTCGTAACGAACAACGGTTTTTAGCCGCTTTGGCTGGTCCTAACGGAGAGATTGTGAAGTGGCGTCGCAAGCAGAACTGTTGTGCATTTAAAACCGATAATCCTCTTGCCTTGGCGGGTAGTGGTATGCTGGACGTTTATGAAGTGAAAGTAGCCGATAGTAATGAGATCAGGCTGATATACATCAATATGTATGATTGCGGTCCATTGCTGGCTCCCGTAGGTTTTACTGTTAAGGAGTTACCGCGGCTGTATTAACAGAGCTGTCCCTCGTTTTAGTGGGACAAAAGACGGTAATTAAGTGGGAGCGCATATTCGCCTTGTCTGACAGCTTCGGTTTCTCGGCTTGTTCGGGTTTGAGTGTAGTTGGTTAACTCTGCTGTGGCAGGTAGCCAAGGTTTTGCTGCTTGGCGCACTACCACTCGTGCAGATCTTTTATTGAGCCAAAACCGATGAGATCGACCGGGATGTCATCGCGGAGTTCAGTGGCACGGATAAGGCTGTTTTTGCCAAACCGTTCGTTGATGGCATGCATCGTTTGCCTGAATTTATCTTTGCGTGTATTGTCTTCAAATAGGGTGTACTGCACACTGTCGGCCGGAATGAGATCGGTGACCCCTACGCCAATCTGCCTTACATCACCGTTAAGCAGCGGGCGCCCCTGATGCGCGTCCTGGTAACGTTTCATGCGATTGCCCAATACCTGAAATAACTCAATCCCATCCTGCACAGGAATGCTGAAGGTCAGCTCATCTTCGTATCGTTTGCCAGTGTAGTAACGTACCCAGCCCTGTAGCCGCCGGCAGAAGACCTTCTGATGTACCATCCGCCGTTCCAGCGTCAGGCAAAGCGTGCGAAGGATCGTTTCCAGCCGATCGACCGATTGCCGTTGTTCCGCCGACACCGACCGGATCGCCTGCATTTGTTTGTAGGCATGGGTGGCCAGATCAACTTCGCCCCCAAAATTGAGGCGGAGGTGCCAATGCCAGCCAATAATGCTTTTGCAGACAAGCTTCAGGCGGTCGGGCGAGGCATAGCGTAGTTCGAGCGGCGAGTTGATACCACCCGCAGACAGGCGGGCGGCCATGTTAATGCCAATGCCGGGCAAATCGGTGAGGGTGAGCTTACTCAGCACCTCGTCAATGTTGGCGGGTGAGATCGTGACCAGCCCGTCGGGCTTCTGAAGGTTCGATGCCAGTTTTGCCAGAAAGGCATTGGGCGCAATACCGATCGAACAGCGGAGGTGATCGCCCACTTCGGCGCGGATCGCCTGCTTGATGCGCTGCGCCACGTCGGGCATGCTTTTATAGGCCAACTGGTAGCGAGTCAGGTCGATTACGGCCTCATCGATGCTTTTGGGCAGCACATCGTCGGAGAAGCGTTTGAAAACATTGATGAGCTTAACGTGATACGACCGATACCGGTCAGGGCTTGTGGCAACCGGAATTAAGTTGGGACAGACCAGCATGGCTTCGTTGAGTCGCATGCCTGTTTTTATGCCCAGTATCTTTGCCTCAACAGAAGGCGCAATAATGCACCCGTGAGCGCCGGTATGCACGCAAACAGCTACAGGTCGCCCGCGCAACCAGTAATTATCCTGCTGTTCGCAACTGGCGAAAAAGCTGTTCATATCGACAAAAAGCACCGTTGGCTCAAGATGGGTACGCAGGCGGTTGTCATTCATGAAATATCAGCTAAAACTCATAGGGTATGCTTTCCTTTTGATAGTAATTTGTTGTAAACTTGCATAGTACAGGCGCAATATATTTTACTTATAACACACTATCCAAATTTTATAACATAAAAATGGAAGACTGTGCCATAAACATCGAGGCAGTGGAAACGATTCAGGATCGGCTCAAGCAGGTATTTGATGCGCTGGGAATGACCATCTATCAGATTTCCAAGGATTTGGGCGAGAACCCTTCGAAATTTTACAATATCCTGAGTGGTCGGGCAAAACCCTCATATGATACGATCATGAGTTTGCTGGCCTGCTATCCGCAAATCCGGGCTGACTTCCTCCTGCGGGGCATCCAGCCTGTGTTGGCCGATGGGGCAGAAGCGGGCAATAGCAAGTTCATTGTTGCCGACGAAAACCTGGTAGAAGTACCCTTCGTGCCCATTAAGTTCTACGCCAGTTTCGTAGAAACATACACCGAGGGTTTCCGGAAAATGGACATGGATACCTACCGGGTACGTAGCTCATCCATTCGGTCGAACAGGCCGGCGGTGGTTATTGAAATATCGGGGAACAGTATGACCCCCCAACTTGGCAACGGCGCAAAGGTGCTGGCCGAGCAAGTGGATCAAAGCAACTGGGAATACCAGTCGGGCGGCATTTATGCGGTGATGTACCGCGACTTTTTTGTGGTGAAGCGTATCCGCGACAACGAGTTGATGACCAAACGGTACCTCACGCTTCATTCCGACAATCCGCTGGGTGGAAGCGTTACCGTGGGCCATAAGGACCTGCGCGGCATCTGGAAAATCATCAGCATCGTTGATTCGCCAGTGGAATAGATCAGTTTCAGGTTTAGGGTTTCAGGTTTCAAGTGCTCCGCTAATCAGCATCTAGTTGATTAGCGGAGCACTTGAAACCTGAAACCCTAAACCTGAAACTGATTTCTATAAAATCCCCTTCGCGAAGTTCAGCACGCCACCGAGTTGTTGTTTTACGGCTGGTTCGGCAGCAGCGCCACCCATACCACCCAGCTTACTGACGCCAGATAGCGCGTTGCTGATCAGCGAACCGCCTGTGCTGGCCGCTTGTCCACCCAGCGAGGGTAAACCTCCCTTCAACAGATTCAGGCCGCCAGTGAGCGCTCCGGCAGAGCCCAGCAAGCTACCGCCGCCGCCCAGCAGGCTGCTGATCTGGTTAGCGCCTAATGCCATTTTTACGAGCGAAACGGCTTTCGTCAATACATTACCCGATACAGCGCCGCTCGCCACACCCGGAATCAGTTGCTTCAGATTACCGACCTGGCTCATTAACTTCTCTTTGAAATCGCCTTTGCTGGTAGCTGCCTGTGCTTCGGCAGCAGCAATGCCATCGTTGATCCCAGCCACTGCCGCAGTTTTATCGCCGTTGGTGCTGGCCATCACGGCCTGATCAAGCTTGTGGGCAACGGAATCGGCGGCCGAAGGCACGACCGAAGCCGGTGTAGTTGTTGCCGGGGTCGCTTTGGGCAGTGTGCCAAATTGAGCAAAGGCGCTTGCCGTGCTCAAAAACAGGCAGGCAAGTAGTAGTTTAGGCCGCGTAAATAGGTTGTGTGTCATACTGTATTTGGTAGAGATGGCAAGGTTGCCGATCTGTTTCGACAAAACCAACCGGAGTAAAGACTTTTAACGTACTTTTTAGTAACGACTTATCACATGAAATGCGTCGCTTTTTTTGCCGGCCTCTTAGCCATTGGTATGGTATCGGGTTTGCAGGCACAATCTCCATCAACGACCGACCGGCTCTACGTAGGTACGTACTCAACGCGGGGTAGTGAAGGAATTTACATTGTTCAGCTCGACCGGCGAACCGGCGCTTTATCGGCTACCGGAACGGCCAGAAACAAAGAGAACCCGTCGTTTCTGGCGCTACATCCCTCAAAGAAATACCTCTACGCGGTGAATGAAGCGAGTAGTGGTGGAGCGGCCGCCAATGCCTATACGATTGACAAGGCTACAGGTACGTTGCAGTTGTTGAACCAGCAGGGAACGGAGGGGGCAGGCCCCTGCCATATCAGCGTTGACAAAGCCGGCAAAATGGCCTTTGTGTCGGCCTATGGCGGCGGCGTTTTTTCGGCCCTGCCGGTTGCTGCTGATGGGAAACTAGGGGCGTTGGTGGAGCGGGTGCAGTACCAGGGCAACAACCCGGCCAATCCCCGGCAAGACGCTCCCCATGCTCATTCGGCTACGGTATCGCCCGATGGGAAAGAGGTATATGTAGCCGATCTGGGAAATGACCGAGTGTATATCTATAACATTGGCGGAGCCAAGCCAACGGCAAACGCAACGCCGTTTGTAACGGTGAAAAAAGGGTCGGGCCCGCGGCACATGGCGATTCATCCGAATGGCCGGTTTGCCTATGTGGTCGAAGAACTGACCTCTTCGGTGGCGGTGTTTGCCCGCGACCCCAAAACGGGCGTGCTGACACTGATCAAAGACGGGATAGCCACGCTACCCGCCGCTTTCACGGGCAACAACACCTCGGCCGATATTCACATCGATGCCACTGGAAAATTTCTCTACCAGTCGAATCGGGGGCATAACGCGTTGGCCGTGCTGAAAATCGGAGCCAATGGTGTGCCTACGCTGGTTGGCCACGTACCCACGGGCGGTAAAACGCCCCGTAATTTCTGGCTCGACCCGCGGGGCCAGTTCGTGATCGTGGCGAATCAGGAGACAGATAACCTGGTGGTTTTCCGGCGCAATGCCAGTACCGGTATGTTAACGGCCACCGGTCAGGAACTGAAAATCCCCGCTCCCGTCTGCGTCATCTCGGGGCAGTAGAAGAAGTTTGAACACAGAGAAACAGAGGGCACACAGAGCAAACAGAGTTATATTTTCTGTTTGCTCTGTGTGCCCTCTGTTTCTCTGTGTTCAGCAGGATTCAATCAATCCACATCACCTTATCATAAGCGATTTCGTAGTCGATCTCTTCGAGCGGAAGCGTATCAAGGAAAGCGCCGGTGGTATCGACCCGAACGCCATGCCAGCGACCAACGGCGTCGCGTAGTAAAATACGGTAGCCGTAAAGGGGATGATACATCGCTTCGTCGGTGCGGTGGTCCCAGCCGGTTTCTAGCTCAATAGCAAACCCCACACGATTGATCACCTCCGGCATTTGATCAAGCAACGTACCTGTGACGCTCAGATCCTCGATCCAGAGCACCAGATTATCCGTTCCCCAATCGAATTGGAGGGGCGACGGCCGAACCGACAACAGCAACGCGGTGAGCGCGGCCGTATCGGTCAACTGGGCCGTCGACGGGTTGGTTGGCGGTGTTAGTTCGTTCATAGTCTGTTGTTTCTATAGAACAAAAAACCATGCCGATTAGTCCGTTAATCCGCTGGTTTCCTGCCACTTTTTAAGCCAGAAACGGTACTTTTTCCGGCCGTACTCAACGAATCCTGGCAGCGACGTAGCCTCAACGGCGAAGAGGCGGTGAGGCTTCTCTTTCATCACGCCAACGAACACAAACCGGAACTGTTTGGTGGTAGCCCACTCGTGGCCATCGGCATAACGAAGGCTGTCGAGGTAGAACGCGGCTTGCCGGTCGTAGTCGTAATCGTAGCAGCTTTGAAGGAACTGCGCCTGGGTACGTGCCGACGTGGTCTTGAAGTCGAAAATCAGGGCATTCTGCCGTTTCGGGCTGGTATACACCAGATCGAGCCGCGATTTGCAGGCCAGTTGCGTTACCGGGTCGGTAAAAAGCACAATTCGTTCCTGGGCGGCACTGGCTCTTTCCTGGCCCGTTGAGCGTCCTGAATCGCCTTGTTCGGCCATACGCAGGTAACGGCGGCAGAACGGATCGTGCCGTATGGCATTCATCAGCCCGGACGTAGGGCCGCCATCGAGTTTATCGAATTGACCGCTTGTCAGGCGATCGTTGGTCAGGTCGGGCAGGAGTTGTTCCAGCACGGTGCCTATCGTTTCAGGCTCCAGCAGGTGCTGATGAAACGACTTACCGAACGAGCTGGTCCGGCGCGTGTCTGAAAACTGGTAGCCTGACTGCTCTTCTTTAATCCGGGTCAGGTCTGAATTGGAAATACGCGGCAGAACGCGATAATCAAGGCCAAGGTCGTGGGCTGCCAATACCCGTCCGGTCGGCAGAGCCACTGGAGCCAGCATGGATGGAGTCATAGGTGAGTGAGGGGTTTCACCTCACCCCCGGCCCCTCTCCTGAAAACCAGGAGAGGGGAGTAGCTTTAGCGTAGCTCTGCTAAGTGGCGAAGCTGCTGTAGAGCGGCCCCCTCTCCTGGTTTTCAGGAGAGGGGCTGGGGGTGAGGTGTAGTTTATTTACACGCCAGCGGCCAGTAAACCCGGTGTTGGCTCGTCGATGGCGTGCGCAAACGGATTGTAGTAGTTGAAGGCCGTTTTTATGTTGGCAATGTCGGTCAGCGTTTCCTGCCGGAACACCTTGTAATCCTGCGCAAACTGCTTGAGTTCGGCCGACTTCTCGGGGCTAGCCATTTTGTAGGAGAAATTAGCGATGTAATAAACCCCCTTCGGCTGAATTTTATTATTCTCTTTTTTCTCGGCTACGGCCGTGATCACTACGTCGGCGAGTGTGAGATCGTCGTAATACAACGGCTCGATAAGCCGGAAAATATTATCGACGGAATAGCCATGAAAAAGAACGGCCGACACGCAGTTCTTTTCGTCGATGAAAAAGAGCTCGGCCCAGTTTTTGGTGCCCATATTCAGGATGTTATCCGTGAAAATGCGCCAGGCAATAGGCTGGAACGTAAGCGTACGGCCCAACTTCTCCGTGCCGTTGATATTGAACACACCTTCCTTGGCATCGAACCGGTATTGACGCGGATGCCCTTCCAGATACTTGTACCGACTGACCACTTCGCCCGTACCTTCATGTATCATTTGATACGGTTTAACCACCTGAGCGTTTTGAAATGTCTCGATTGTGTTCTTGTTTTGCGTGTTCATTAGTATTTGTTGTTTACTGTTCGAGCAGGGGGTCCGGTTGAGACCCCTTTTGCCTTTTATAGGGGTGTTGTTTACTGGTTTAAAGATACGCATAGATACTCAAATAGAAAAATATAGTGTCCGTTTTTTATCGCCTACAAAGAACGCAAACACGGCATCGGTACCCCCCTTCGTTTTGCCCCCTTATTCTTCCTTGAAAGTGCCTTAGCGCTCGCAGCAAGGCATAAAGTGACTCGGTGACGCGGGCCGCGGAACCCCATCTTCCTTATACTGTTTTACTTGTAATATAGTGTAGCCGGAAAACCGGGCGAACCAGCGATTTCGACGCCTGAAAACAAGTGGCTAAGCGGCCGGGTTATAAGAGAAAACAAATCCCTCAACGCTATGGCAACCAAATCGCCTTTCGACCCCGATAACGTCGATCCTGAGTATTATTCAAAAGACCCAAGCCAGCAGGCTCAATCTGATTATGGTCATGAATCAGAAGGGGTAGGTACCAATGTGTATAAAGACAGCACGTCTGGGGCCGATATGGATGACCAGAACCGAGACTACGTGGCGACGACACGCGCTGAAAAGTTCAGCGACAGCAATCCCGACGCTCCCGGTGGGGAAAGCCTGGGTACGTATCAGGAGTGGAACATCGACCCAACCTTGTTGAACCCGAATAATATAACGCCAAAGGGGATGAGTGACGAAGAAGCGAATCATCTGGAAAGCCTTCCCGACAATCCATCGGATGAGGCGTTGCTGCACCGGGGCGATGCAACGTACCTGGAACAGGGTGATGACCCTACGCGTCAGTATGATCCGCATAATGCCGGATACGATAATAAGCCCGGAAAAGAGCAGTAGGCTCAACGGACTGACCACAGCAAGGCGGCGGCGCTACCGGGCATTCACGCAGAATCTCGGTAGCGCCGCCGCTTTGCTGTGGGTAAAAGCATGGGAATCGCCACTTTTGTAGTAGACGTATCGAAACACGTGAAACCAACGTCTTTTCTTCAATGAATAGTAAACAAGTCACTGCCGGAGGGGCCGTTGCCCTGGCCCTGCTTTTCAATGTATCCGCTTCAGTCGCTGACCATACTCCTGGCGGTCGGAAGGCAGCTATGCCCCGCACGATTAATTGGCTTACAGGCAATCCGCTCAAAGGGAAATGGGAGAGTCTGTTCGATGGGAAAACCCTGTCGGGCTGGCACATTTACCTGAAACCTGGCCAACCCGTAGCCGACAAGTGGGTGGTGCAGGATGGCGCCATTCACCTGGCATCGGGCGGAGCGGGCGACCTGGTGACCGATAAAGCCTACGGCGATTTTGAGCTGGAAGTTGAGTGGAAGATTGCCGAGGGTGGGAACAGTGGCATCATTTTCCACGTCTTTGAAGATCCCAAGTACCACGCCACCTACCAGACTGGTCCCGAAATGCAGGTGCTCGACAACGAACGCCACCCCGATGCCAAGCAGGGCCGCGATGGCAACCGCACCGCAGGCTCGCTCTACGATCTGCAAAAGCCTGTTACACCAAATGCCGCTAAACCTGCCGGTGAATGGAACAAGGCCAAACTGGTGATCAAAGACGGCAAGGCCGAACAGTACCTGAACGGGAAGAAAACCGCCGAATACCCTACTTCTGGCCCGGAATGGGACAAGATGGTGTCGGAAAGCAAGTTCAAGACCTGGGAGGGCTTCGGCAAATACCAGACGGGTAAGATCGCCCTTCAGGACCACGGTAACCAGGTCTGGTACCGTAACATCCGTATTCGCGAATTATAATGCGTGGATCAGTGAATGAGCGAATGCCTGGATGCATTCTTCTCTTTCCAAACAGTCACTCACCCGCTCATTCA
Organism: Fibrella arboris; assembly: GCF_041321095.1. Taxonomy (NCBI): domain Bacteria; kingdom Pseudomonadati; phylum Bacteroidota; class Cytophagia; order Cytophagales; family Spirosomataceae; genus Fibrella; species Fibrella arboris. The sequence continues at coordinate 52,232 of NZ_JBGGWE010000020.1, forward strand.
CTCATTCATTCTTTCACTCTTTCACTAATGCACCGCCGCCGCGCCCTCCGAAACCTAACCGGTACTGCCCTCTCGCTGAGCGCCGTACCATCGTTCGCCCAACTCATGAAAGACCATGAACCTACTGCTCCTAAAGCAGTAGCTGTAGCTGCTCTGAAAGGCAATATCAACCATTCGGTGTGCCGGTGGTGCTACAGCAAAATTCCACTTGAAGAGCTTTGCCAATCGGCCAAATCCATTGGCATCAAATCCATTGAACTGGTTGGTCCTGATGAATGGCCGGTCCTGAAAAAGTACGGCCTTACCTCTGCCTTGCCCTGGGGCGCTGGTAAAGGCATCAATGATGGCTTCAACGACCCTAAGTTTCACGATGAGCTGGTGGCGAGCTACGAGGCGATCTTCCCGAAACTACAGGCAGCTGGCCTGAGTACCGTCATCTGCTTCTCGGGTAACCGGCGCGGTATGTCGAACGAACAGGGGCTGGAGAATTGTGCCGTGGGGCTGAAACGCCTGATGCCAAGCGCTGAAAAATACGGCATTACCATGATCATGGAACTGCTCAACAGCAAGGTCGATCACAAAGACTATATGTGCGATCATACAGCCTGGGGTGTGCAACTCTGCAAAAAAGTAGGGTCAGACCGGTTCAAGTTGCTGTACGATATCTACCACATGCAGATCATGGAGGGCGACATCATTCGTACTATCCGTGATTCGCATCAGTACATTGGCCACTACCACACGGGCGGCAATCCGGGCCGGAACGAGATCGACGAAACGCAGGAGATTTACTACCCGGCCGTGATGAAAGCTATTGTGGCCACTGGCTTCAAAGGCTATGTGGCCCAGGAGTTCATTCCCAAACGCGACCCGATCACCAGCCTGCGCGAAGCCGTCACGCTTTGCGACGTGTAACGTACCTGGGAACTGTACCCCAAAGAAACGGCCCGCAGCTATACGTTGCGGGCCGTTTCTTTGTTATTACTTTGCTGTGAAGTTGCCTGGCGGGCCATGCGTTAGCAACCTACCCCGCCAGGCAACACACCCGTTAATCAATTCTATGCTTATGCCCGAATCACAACCCAATAATCCGCTTCACGGCTTGACGCTGGCCACTATGCTGGAGCATCTTGTTGACCGATATGGCTGGGATGAACTGGCCGAACGGATTCCAATCAACTGCTTCAAGACTAACCCCAGTATCAAATCCAGTCTGACGTTCCTGCGCAGGACCGACTGGGCTCGTCAGCGGGTAGAAGGGCTGTATCTGAAGAGCTTACGCTAGGCCCGTTGGCCAGCTACCAGCCCACGGCTGGGCCTCCTCCAACTGCGCCGCCACCCGGAACAGCAGCGCTTCGTTGCCTAGTGCAGCGGTAACCATAGACCCGACAGGCAACCCGTCGGCCGACTGGTGCAGCGGCACTGACATTGACGGCTGGCCGGTCATGTTGGCAATAGGCGGGAAGGGAATGTAACCAAACGACTTCTCGGCCAGTTGATCAATCTGTTTGCTGCCTTTCAACAGCTTCAATCCGCCTACAGTGTCGATCACTTTAATCAGTTGGTTTTCGGCGGGGGTGTTCTGCAACTCGCCAATCCGGATAGGCGGACGGGAAAGCGTGGGCATCAGCAGCAGATCATAGGTTTCGTGCAACTGCCCCATGCGCCGGGCCAGCGTGTTCCAGTGCCGCTTCTGGTACGAAAAGTCAGCGGCCGAATAGGCTTCCGAAATGCGGGCTAAGGCCCAGGTATTCAGTTCCATGTCGTCGCGGCGTGCGGGGCGTTTCAGGTAGTCCGACAGCTCGCGGATGGTTGCGCCGGTCTCACCCAGCACCATGGTCAGATACATCTCGCTCAAGACGGTATGATCGTAGGGCAGAGCAATCTCATCGACCGTGTGCCCCAGACCCTCGAGCAGTTTGGCCGTTTTCTGCACGGCCGCCACACAGTCGGCGTGCGTTTGCATCCCCGGAAACGGATGTTGGGTCGTTAGCGCAACACGAAGTTTTCCCGGTGCTTTGCCAACCTGATCCAGGAACGGTTCGCCCGACTGCCCCATCGTATACGGGTCGCCCGGCGACGTGCCGGCAATCACATCCAGAAAAGCCGCACTGTCGCGAACGGTGCGCGATACCACATGACTGCGCACGGCTCCCTGCCACATCTCGCCAAAACCCGGCCCCAGCGACGCCCGGCCCCGCGACGGCATCAAGCCAAACAAACCGCAGCACGACGCCGGAATACGGATGCTGCCCCCGCCATCGCTGGCCGATGCCGCCGGGACAATGCCCGCCGCCACCGCCGCCGCTGACCCGCCACTGCTACCACCCGGCGAATAAGCCAGATTCCAGGGATTACGGGCCGGACCATACAGCTGCGATTCGGTGTAGGGCGACAGGCCAAATTCGGGCGTGTTGGTTTTTCCGAAGAAAATCAAGCCTGCCTGTTTGTACTTCGTTACCGCAAAGCTGTCGGCCGTAGAGACGTACCCAGCGTAGCCCCGGCAACCAGATTTCATAGGCGTACCGGCCCATTCCAGTTCCAGGTCTTTCAGCAGAAACGGCACGCCTCGAAATGGCATTGCATCGGCGGTGGCTCCTTCCGGTAACTGATCGAGCATCCGTCGGCCCTGCTCATACAAGGGCGTCACAATGGCATTCAGGGCCGGATTGTGGGCTTCGGCCTGCGCAATGGCGGCATCGAGCAGATCAAGTGGGGTAACGGCGCCCCGGCGAACCAGATCGGCCAGGCCCAGTGCATCGTGTTGACGGTATTCGGAAGAAGTCATAGGAACTGTTTACTGTTTACTGTCTTCTGTTGCTTCGCTAATCTATGTTGCGTTATCAAGCAGCGCAACAGAAGACAGAAAACAGTTTCTATCGTGGTAAGATCATGTTGACTATCGATTTACGCTCAGTGCGCGAGTCGGTAGGGCGGAGGCGGAAACTGTAGCTGTAGGTTCGGCCGGCTGGCAGTTGATAGTCGGCATGGGTACGTGGCGACCAGCTATCGTCGCCGCCGAGCCCCATCTGCTGATAATCGATGTTGACCACGGTTGTGTTGCCGCGCGCTACGGTTTGTGCGTGTGGGTTTTTGGCGGCCAATAGGGCTGCGTCTGTGTAGTCGCGGGCGTTGACGTTCAACAGGCCGGAGCCGCCGGGTTCGGCTATGATCAGCAGGCCCATTGCCGGATTGGCCCCGTCGGTCAGGTGCGCCCAGCGAACATCTGTTTTATTGCCGTTTTCCTGCGCCATTGTGTAGGGAAAGAACTGGTCGGCCACAGTGCCCGCATACTGTCCCACGAAGGCCGCGTCTTTCCGGTCCTGGTAGCTTTCGAATGGTCCCCGTCCATACCAGGTCAGCGATGTCATGCTGGCCGGCAGGCTAAGTTGCATGCCCACACGAGCCAATGGTGGCAGGCCTGCATCGGCCGTCGACGTACCTGGCGTGCAGGTGGTCGAGACCAGCACATCGCCCGTGCCATAAATCAAATAGTCGGTTGTTTGACGAATGGTGCCACCGGTCATCATCAGGTCATTCACGCAGGTAACCCGCACCCGTTGCGTACCCACTTTTTCGACGCGCATATCCACCGGCGTCACTATAGGGTGGTCAATACCGGCTTTCCGCCAGCGACTGGCAAACGAGCTGGCACCCCCGCCTTCATCATTATCGGTCGGTACGCGGTAAAAACTAGTGGTCAGTAGCCCGCCTAAAGCCTCTTTCTGACCTTCCAGCAGGTCTTTCCCTTTATAAAGCCATTGGCTGAGGCCACCAGTAGACCGGTTAAATGTGAGACTGAAATCAGTACCGACCAGCGCCAGCCCGGTAGCGGTGGGAGCCGACTTCAACGCTGGAATTCGTGAGATACCTACCACGGGCGGCATTGGAATATCGGTCTGAATGGGAAATTGCTCGGTGGCTACTTCGTGCCCGGCCGCCGCCCAGGGTGTTGCCTCTTTGAGTTGCAGGCTCAGCACCAGAAAATACTCGCTGCCCGGCTCGCGAAGGGTCGGAATGCTGTAGGGCACCGTCACCTGAATGGTTTGTCCGGCGCGGGCGGAAAGCGTGGGCACGGTTCCCTGCTGGACCACTTCGCCATTGCGCATCAGTTTGCAAACCAGTTTCAGGTTGTCGAGCGTCTGGAAATCATACGTGTTCTTTAGATTGACTTTGGTCTGCGTAGCCGTTAGCGGTTCGGGTAAGATGAACTTCACGTAGCTGTAGGCCCGTTTTACCTCGTTCAGTTCAGGCTGCGGCGTCCGGTCGGGGTTTACCAGGCCATCGCAGGCGTTTGCCCCGTCGATGTAGTTGATGTGATCGACGTAGAACTGTCCGTTTTTGTCGCGAAGGGTCAACCCCTGGTCAGCCCAGTCCCAGATGAAACCGCCCTGTAGGCGCGGGTATTTGTCGATGGCGTTCCAGTAATCTTTCAGGTTACCCACACTGTTGCCCATCGCATGGGCGTACTCGCAGACGATCACGGGGCGCGTCGGGTCTTTTTCCATCAGCTTCACCAACTCATCAACTGACGGATACATCGTGGCAATGATGTCGAACTGGCTAAGCGTAGCCTGGTTGTAGGGTTTGCGCCCTTCGTAGTGAATGGGGCGGGTTGGGTCAACGAGTTTAATGATCGTGGCCATATCGGAAAAATTCTGGCCCATCCCCGTTTCATTGCCCAACGACCAGATCACGATCGATGCGTGGTTCTTATCGCGCTCGACCATAGCCCGGCCGCGTGCCACAAAGGCGTCGCGCCATTCCGGCCGGCTGGCGATGTCGTAGCCTTTCTGCCAGAGATCGTGGCTTTCAATATTGGCTTCGTCGATCACATACAGGCCATATTCGTCGCAGAGATCATACCAGTCGGTCACGTTGGGGTAATGGCTCGTCCGAACGGCGTTGATATTGTATTGCTTCATCAGCTTGATATCGCGGATCATGCTCTCGCGGCTGATGGCCCGGCCTGTTGTCGGATCGAACTCGTGCCGGTTCACGCCTTTGAACGTCACTGGCTGTCCGTTTACAAGTAATTGCCCACCCCGGATGACCATTTCGCGAAACCCGATTCGCTGGCTGACTGCTTCCAGTGTCTGCCCATCGGGATTCAGCAGTTGCAGCGTCATCGTGTAGAGGTTCGGTTGCTCAGCCGACCATAACAGGGGTTCCGTTACGGGTTTGCTGAACCGAAAGACACCTTCCTGCTCAGAACCAACCGCCGTTTCCGACGGTAGCGTTTCGGTGAAGACAATCCGCTGTTTGGGGTCGTATAACGTGGTTTTCAGCCGGTAACGGGGCGGCTGCTGACTCACCAGATTGCGCACGTAGGCCGTCATTTTCAGCGTACCGCTTTTATAGGCGGGCTCGTCAAGGTCGGTGATCAATTGCACATCGCGCAGGTGCAATTTGGGCCGACTGATGAGCAGCACATCCCGGAAAATGCCCGACAGCCGCCAGAAGTCCTGATCTTCCAGATAACTCCCGTCCGACCAATTGATGACCTCTACCGCCAGCGTGTTCTCGCCAGCCTGAAGGGCATCGGTAATCCTGAATTCGGCGGGCGTCATGCTGTCTTCATGGTAGCCAACGTACCTACCGTTCAGAAAGACCCGGCAGGTAGACTGCACGCCCGCAAAGTGTAAAAACGTTTCGCGATCGGCCCAATCAGCAGGCATGGTAAAGCGTTTCCGGTAGAGGCCCACGGCGTTTGTGTCGGCCTGAATGAGCGGCGGTTTGGCCGGAAAGGGATGAATGATGTTGGTGAAAATGGGACGGTCGTAAGCGCGTCCCTCGCGGGCGCCCACCACCTGCCAGTTCGACGGCACCGGCAGGTTATCCCAATCCTGGTCGCGGGTAGTGGGCGCGCTGAAATCGGCCGTAACGAGCTTCGGATGCTTGACCCATTTGAATTTCCAAACCCCGTTCAGCGACTGAATACGCGGCGATGTCCCCCGATCGTTGGCGATGGCCTGCTGTTCCGTCGCGAACGGCCAGATTGTGGTATGGGGCGTTTCTGTGTGCTGACTAAAGACTTTCGGGTCTTCGTAAAACGGAACGCCTGCCGGTTGGGCCAGGAGTACGCCTGTTTGTAACGTTAGCCAAATTAGAGCAACACGAGTTATACGGAGAGAGATAGTACACATGAATAACTGTATAGGTTAGGCAATACGGTAACAAGGTGGGAAGATAATTGGATTCACCTCACCCCCAACCCCTCGCCTTGAAATAAGGTGGTCCGGCATTCCGGGAGGGGAGCTACTCTACAATAGCTTCGCCAATTAGCAGAGCTATGCTCAAGCGGCACCCCTCCCGGAATGCCGGACCACCTTATTTCAAGGAGAGGGGCAGGGGTGAGGTGAATCCAATTATCTTCGTCTATGCGTATTCCTGAAGAGACCGTCGAGCGAATTCGGCAGGCTGCCGATATATTGGAAGTGGTGGGCGATTTTGTGTCATTGAAGCGGCGTGGGAGTAACTACATTGCCTGTTGCCCGTTTCACAACGAGAAATCACCCTCGTTCAACGTCAATCCGGCGCGGCAGATTTACAAGTGTTTCGGCTGCGGAAAAGCGGGCGACTCCGTCCGGTTTGTGATGGACGTGGAGAACCTGGGCTATGGCGAGGCGCTGCGGTATCTGGCCAAGAAGTACAATATCGAGATAGAAGAACAGGAGGTCACGCCCGAAGAGCAACTCAAGCATACCGAGCGCGAAAGCCTGTATATCGTGCTCAACTACGCCAAGACGTTCTTTCAGGAGCACCTGCTGAAATCGGAAGAAGGGCGTGGCATCGGCCTGAGCTATTTCCGCGAACGGGGCTTTTCTGACCCCACCATTGCGGCCTTCGACCTCGGCTACAGCCCCGACCAGTGGGACGCCCTGCTCAACGATGCGCAGACCAAGGGCTACAATCCTGAACTACTGGGCAAAGCCGGTCTGACCGTGACGCGGGAAGAATCAGGAAAAGTGTTCGACCGGTTTCGGGGGCGGGTCATGTTCCCGATCCATAACGTATCGGGGCGGGTCATTGCGTTTGGTGCCCGAATTCTGAAGCCTGATCCGAAAGCGCCGAAATACCTCAACTCACCCGAAACGGAGGCCTACCACAAAAGTCAGGTGCTGTATGGCATCTTTCAGGCCAAGCAAACGATCCGGCAGGAAGACGTCTGTTACCTGACGGAAGGGTACACCGACGTGATTTCGCTGTATCAGGCGGGGATTAAAAACGTGGTGGCCTCGTCAGGTACGTCGCTGACCATCGAGCAGATCCGGCTCATCAGCCGGTTCACGCAGAACGTGACCATTCTCTACGACGGTGATGCGGCGGGCGTGAAAGCAGCTCTGCGCGGATTGGACATGGTGCTGGAAGAGGGCCTGAACGTCAGCGTGGCTACCTTTCCCAATGGCGATGATCCCGACAGCTACGTTCGGAAAGTGGGCGCCGAGGCGTTCAGAACGTACCTGAGCCAGCACACGCAGGACTTTATTGCGTTTAAAACGGCGGCCCTGCTGAAAGACGCGGGCGATAACCCGTTCAAACGGGCCGAGGTGATCACCGAAATTGTCGGAAGCATCACCCGTATTCCTGACCCGATCAAACGGCAGGTCTTTTTCCAAAGTACCGCCCGCCAGTTGAACGTCGATGAGCAGACGTTGATTTCGGAAAGTAACCGGCTGCTCCGCAAACAGCACGACACGCAGGTTAAAGACTACGAACGCCAGCAGGAACGTGATGCCCGCAACGCCGCCCGCGATGGTGGCAACGCAACCCAGCGCAGCCCTGCACCAGTTCCCAACCGCCCCGGCCCCAACGACCTCCCACCGGACGATTTCTTCAACGATTTCCTCGACGAAGCCGGTATTTCGCCCGCACCCAGGGAAGACAACGTACCTGGAGCAGGGCAAGCTGCACCTGGAACTGGCCCTGGCAGCGCAACTGAGACCGGCAAACAGCACCCTGTAAACTCAGTTCGTCCGCCGCTGTCGTATCAGGAAGAAGAATGTATTCGGCTGTTGATGAACTACGGCACCCGTGAACTGGAGCCGGGCATCACACTCTGCCATTATATCCTGAGTGAACTAAGCGACATCGATTTTCAGCATGCGCCCTACGACCTGATCCTGACGCTGTATCGCGAAGCGTTCAGCCGGGGCGAAACGCTGACCGCCGACGATTTTATGCATCAACGGCCGAATGTCAGCGAAGCCCCCATGACCAGTCAGCAATCGAACGGGCTTCAATACCAGGCTATTAGCCTGACAACCCAACGCTACGAAATCAGCAACCAGTGGCAGGATAAATTTCACATTTTCGTGCCCTCGGAAGAAGACATCGGCGTACTGGCTGAAGCGGCGTACGGCAATATTCTCCGGCTAAAAAAGCTGATCGCCGAAGAGCGGATGCACGATCTGCTGCAAAAGATTCGCACAGTAACTGACCCCGCCGAATCGGACCAGCTCATGGCCGACTACATGCATTTCAAACGCGTCGACGTAGAGATTGCGCGGTTGTTGGGCACAGTTATTTCGGGCTAGAGTTATGCTGCGCGAAGAGTGGCGCTAGCGCAAACACAGCACAACTATCGTTGTCGCTTGCCTGTGATAAGCAACAACGAATACGATTAATTACACCTTAACCGGTTCGATATGAACGAGCACGTCGTACACGGCGGGTTTAGCGTCGAGGATTGCGGCTTTTACAGCGTGGGCACGTGCAGGTGCCCTGCTTCACGGTCAGATCGCCGGGCACCTGCACGTGCAATCAATGAAGTAGTCGAAACCCGTTTTACGAACCCGTTCAGAACGCCGCCCCCTCAACGGCCGACAGTGAACCAGGTCTGTTTAGTACGCTCACCCACACCGCCCTGGCCCTAGCGGGGCTGGTGCCCATCATCGGCGAAGTGGCCGACGGAGCCAACGCCCTGTTCTCCCTGGCCGAGGGCAACAAGGTCGATGGGATGACGGGCGCTGACCTGGGTCTTTTTTTGTACCTTTTACGGGCATAACAAACCACCCTGAACCATGGCTGATCGTACCGATGAATCACTGCAAACGCATTATCGCGCCTGTAACCTGTGTGAAGCCATTTGCGGCCTGACCATTACGCACCGCGGTGGTGAGATCATCAGCATTGCCGGCGACCCGGCCGATCCGTTTAGCCGAGGGCATATTTGCCCCAAGGCGGTGGCACTCAAAGACGTATACGAAGACCCAGACAGGCTGCGGCGGCCCATAAAACGCGTGGGTGATCACTGGCAGGAAATCGGCTGGGAGCAGGCATTCGACGAAGTGGCCGACCGGTTGCGTCAGGTACGTGACGTGCATGGCCCCAACGCCATTGGCGTCTATGCGGGCAACCCAACGGTACATAACTCCGGCTCCTTTCTGAGCATGCCGGGCTTTATCAGGGCGCTGGGAACCCATACTATGTTTTCGGCCTCGTCGGTCGATCAGTTTCCGCATCACTTTGCCGCCTGGCAACTGTTTGGTCATCCGTTGCTGATGCCCGTGCCGGATATTGACCACACCGATTTCTGGCTCATCATGGGTGGAAATCCCATTGCCTCGAACGGGAGCATCATGACCTCGCCCGACGTAGCTACCCGACTACGGGCCATTCAGCAGCGTGGAGGCAAAGTTGTCGTGATCGATCCCCGCCGCACCGAAACCGCTCAACGTGCCGACGAGCACCTGTTCATCCGACCCGGTACCGACGTGTTTCTGCTGCTGGCCATGACGCAGGTGGTCATTACCGAAAACCTGGTCAGGCTGGGTCACCTGGCCAACCACATCGACAACCTGGCGGCTTTGCGCGATGCGGTGGCCGCCTACACACCCGAACGGGTAACTGCCCTGACGGGGATCGAGCCAGGTACGTTGCGCAGGCTGGCGCGCACGTTTGCCCAAACGCCCCGTGCTGTGCTCTATGGCCGCGTTGGCGTGTCGACGCAGGAGTTTGGTGGGCTGTGCCTGTGGCTGATCAACGTGCTTAACCTGCTGACCGGCCATCTAGACACAGCTGGTGGTATGATGTTCACCTCGCCGGCCGTTGATGGGCTGGCAGCTAAACCCGGTGTGCCGCGCCCGCCCTACACCAAACACAACCGATTTACGAGCCGGGTAAGCAGTAGGGCAGAATTTATGGGAGAACTGCCGGTTGCCTGTCTGGCCGAAGAGATCGACACGCCCGGCGAGGGGCAGTTGAGGGCATTGGTAACGAGCTGCGGGAATCCAGTGCTATCAACGCCCAACGGGCGCCGCCTCGACAACGCCCTGGCCAGTTTGGAAGTCATGGTGGCAGTAGATATTTATTTGAACGAAACTACGCGCCATGCCGACTACATTCTGCCACCGCTGACGGGGGTTGAAACGGCCAATTATGACCTGACATTCCATGTGCTGGCCATTCGGAATACGACCCGTTATTCCGAACCAATGGTGCCAAAACCCGCCGGTACAATGTACGACTGGGAAATCTTCGAAAACCTCCGCTTGCGCCTAAGCAACGTACCCAACGCGGAATGGACGCTGAAAGACCCAAACAAAACGATTGATCTTGGCCTGCGCACCGGCCCCTACGGCAGCACCGGCCTAAGCCTGACTTATCTGCAAGACCACCCACACGGCGTTGACCTGGGGCCGTTGCGATCGCAGCTGCCTGGCCGGTTGCAAACACCCAACGGACGTATTGATTGCGCCCCGCCTATGTTCCTGGCTGATCTGGAACGTACCCAGCAGGCGCTTGACGCCTATGCTCCCCCGGCTGACGGGCAACTACTGCTCATCAGCAGGCGGCACTTGCGCGACAACAATTCGTGGATGCACAATGCGCGTGTGCTGGTGAAAGGCCGCGACCGTTGCACGCTGCTGCTGCACCCCGACGATGCCGATCGGTTGGGCATTGCCACGGGGCAGCGCGTGCAGGTACGTTCCCGCGTGGGAACGATCGAACTGCCCGCCGACGTCACGCCCGCTATTATGCCGGGCGTTGTGTGCATGCCCCACGGCTACGGACATAACCGCCCCGGCACACGCCTCGACATCGCCCGGCAGCATGCCGGAGCCAGTATCAACGACCTCACCGACGATGCCTTTGCGGATACCCTCACGGGGAATGCTGCCCTGTCTGGCGTTCCTGTTTGGGTAGAAGGCGTTGAATGAGTAGCTGAAAGGCAGATAGCCATTACCTGGCCTTAGCAAGATAGCTTCTTGGTTGAGTATTAATTTTATGACCAGCCAACACGGTGACGTGGCGTTTCTATTCGTAGAAGCGAAGGCGATTCTGGAGCGTTGTGAGTTGCCCCTGCAAGTGTTCGACCTGCTCCAGTAAGTTGGCGACAATGTCGAGGTCGGCGGGGTGAATGGCCAGGTCACGATGCAGGCGGACAAGTTTCTCCAGGCGGGCCAGCTGGTGAGGCGGTACGTAAATAGCCTGTTCAACCCTGACAATATCAATCAGGTCGTGTTGAGCCAGCTCATGCAGCACTGTAATCTCGATCTGATGGTGTACACAGAAATCGTGGGCCGGAATAAGTGCGTCGGTTAGCATAGTCGGTTCGATTAATGGATTAACGCCTGCCGAAGCAAGTCTTTTTGTTGATCAGTCAGATTGGCAGGAAGCTTTACCTGCCATTGTACGTAGAGGTCGCCAAACGTATTTTCCTGCCGGTAGACGGGGAATCCTTTTCCCTTCAGCCGCACTTTTGTGCCGGGTTGTGTTTCAGGCTTTACCGGTACTTTCACCTGGCCGGCGAGGGTCTCCACAATTTTATCGCCACCCAGCAGCGCAGTGGCCAGTTCAATTTCTTCGGTTACGTATAAGTCATTACCCTGCCGTTTATAACGCGGGTCGTCCTCAACCGTAAACGTAATGTATAAGTCGCCGTTGGGGCCGCCGTTCACACCCGGTGCGCCATACCCCGACAGCTTGATCTTCTGCCCGTTTTCGATGCCTGCGTAAATGGTGATGCCAATGTTTTTGCCAGTTACGGTGAGCGATTGCTTGTGGGTCGTGTAGGCATCGCGCAGGCTGAGACGGACCTCCGCTTCATAATCCTGACCCCGGTAACGTGCCTGCTGCCGACTGCCCCGTGCGCCGGCTTCAGAACCGAACATCGAGGCGAAGAAATCAGAGAAGTCACTGTCGCCAAAATCGCCGGAATAGGTGTAACCACCGCTGCCACCGGCCTGGGTATCGCCATACCGGGTATCTCCATACCGGGTACGTTGCTGCTGGCGCGCCTGCTCAAACTGTTCAGCGTGTTGCCAGTCTTGGCCGTACTGATCGTATTTCTTACGTTTATCGGGGTCACTCAATACCTCATTGGCTTCGTTGAGTTGCTGAAATTTTTTGTTGGCCTCAGAATCGTTGGGGTTCAGGTCTGGATGTAGCTTTCGGGCCAGCTTACGGTAGGCTTTTTTGATTTCGTCTTCCGTGGCCGTTTTCGGTACACCCAATACGTTGTAGTAATCGATAAAGTCCATATCTATCTATGATTTTGACTGGCGCGTTTCGGCCTGGGGTTGTTGCTGACGCATAAGTAGATCAGTGCGTCAGCAACAACCCCAGGCTGAAACACCCACCCCAAAGTTTTCATAGAAACGTAAATGACCCGGCTAAGGTTACCGGGTCATGACGACTCCCTACAAAATCCCGGCCCAGACGCGTATTGGGCACATTCATTTAAAAGTGGCTGACCTGGACAGGGCGCTGGCTTTTTACCGCGACCTGCTGGGCTTCGAACTGGTCACTCTGTATGGCACTCAGGCGGCATTCATTTCGGCCGGTGGCTATCACCATCATATCGGTCTGAATACCTGGTACAGCAAGGATGCCCCACCCGCCCCGACCCGCGCCGCCGGGCTGTTTCACACGGCCATTCTGTACCCAACCCGCCGCGATCTGGCCGTAGCCCTGCAACGCCTTCTCGACGCGAACTACCCACTTACGGGGGCGTCGGATCATGGCGTGTCGGAAGCTATTTACCTGAATGACCCGGATCAGAACGGCGTGGAATTGTACTGGGATCGCCCACGCGAGCAATGGCCCCGACGTCCCGACGGGCAGATTGAGATGTACACGCATCCGCTCGATCTGCCTGGTTTACTGGCTGAACAGCACAACGGTCAGTAAAGAGAGTAACGGGTTTCGTGTCATTACCAGCGATAACGAATGAGCTGTGCAGACCAACGTAGTACACATAACGTAATGCTTTTCAACAAAGCAGCGCCGGCACTGTTTATGGTCTGATTGATAAACGCAGCGTAAACATGATCCGCTATTTTCTCTTACTGTGTATTGGCATTGGCCTGATGGCCCGCTGCCAGCAGAAAAAGACCGATTCGACCGCCAACAGTGCTACAACAGCGGCGGCCACCACTGACGATACTACGACTACGGCGACTGTTGGGAGCCCGGTGCTGATGGCCACCCTGCCCGATAAGTACAATACGCCCGATGGTCTGGCCCTGGCCCCCGATGGTACGGTGTACCTGTCGGTGCCGAATCTGGCCGATAACACGTACCCAGGTGTGCTGATGAAGATCGTGGGCGACTCGGTACAGTTTGTCAGCGACCTGCCTGCCCAGCCCGATACGAAACATGCCTGCCCTATGGATCTGGCGTTTGGACCAGATGGCAACCTGTATTACGCCGAGAACCAGTATGAAAACAGCAAAGAATACAAATCGCGGCTGATGTGTATCAGCATGAAGGGGGGTAAGGTGCAGGCCATTAAACCGGTTGTAACGGGGCTGTCGCTGGGCAATGCCGTGGTCTGGAAAGGAAACACGCTATACATGACCGACAGCCAGTGGGATATGCCGACCGATACAACCGGCAGTGCTATATTCCGCTTTACACTGGCTGAACTGGCCAAAGCGGCGGCTGGTACGCCCATTATGGTAAAGCCAAGAACAATGGATCCGCACGTGCTCACGACGTTTACCACCACGATCAACGAAACAGGGCTGGACAATGGGGCCGACGGGCTGGACTACGATAGCCAGGGTAATCTGTATACCGGCAGTTTTGGCGATGGCACGCTGTATAAAGTGACGCTCAAACCCGATGGCACATTGGCCGGTAAAGAGGTGCTAAAAGTAAGTAAGCCCATCTCCTGCGTAGATGGGCTCATCATTGACCGGGCAACCAATACGATGTATCTGTGTAATTCACGCGAGAACGCCATCCTGACGGTTGCGCTGGCCGACGGCTCGGTGAAGACGCTGGCTCAGAACGGCAATACCGACGGTCATGACGGTCGGCTCGATCAGCCGGCCGAGGTTTTGCTGAAGGGGAAGCGGTTGTATATCAGCAACTACGACAAGCCGGAAAAGAAGTTCGTGAATAAAAACGCCGATGACGTGCATACCATGTCGTACATCGATCTGAATTAATCAACTAGTCAGCGGTGGTCTTCGTCAACCTGTAGTCGTTTGTAGAGGTTACTGGCTAATTCTTTAGCCCGCTTTATGCGCATTTTAACGGCACTGGGCGTCAGGCCCTGACGAATGGCAATGTCGTTTATTGACGTACCAGCTTCGTATTTGCTGTACAACAGCTCGCGCTGCATAACCGGGAGTTGTTTGAGCATCAACTCGTAGGTGTGGCTGTTCGCTTCTTCAGCGCTGGTTATCCAGCTTGGCCCATTGGTCAGCTCAAGTTCATAGCTACACCACAGGGCCTGCTCCCGCTTTTTCTTGCGGATCTGATCCAGGCAATAATTGGCCGTGATTGACCGAAGCCATGTGGTAAACTGAGCCTCGCCCCGGTATCCTTTTAGCTTATGTATTAATCGGAGAAAAATTTCCTGTACACAATCTTCCGAATCGTCGGTGTTTCCCGTATAGGCCATACACGTCTGGTGGACCCGTTGGCGATGGCGTATATATAACTGGGTGAAATACTGTTGTTCTCCGGTCTGGAGGTAATGGCTAATTAATTCCTGATCTGAGAGATGAACAGGTACGGTTACGGTAGGCATGCTAGGGTACAAATAAAGTATAGCGAACGGTGGTACTTTTTATGGCACGTTGGGTGGGGTGATACAGCAGAAAAAATAATAGTGGATAAAGCCCTGTTATATGTCACTTGCAGTGACACAAAGAACGATACAGGCAACGTACCCATTTTGGCCATCATAGGCCCCAAATCGGCCAAAATGCTTTGTTAGTTCTGTACATTAGGTATTTTCACAGGCCTAATAGCCTTGTTACCTTGAATCGCCCCTGTATTTTTCTTCGTCAGTTCCTGATGGTCGGCTTTGTAATGGCCTGCTTACCAGCTGGCATGGCTCAACCCCGGCAGGAGAAAGTGCCAGGCCTGACAGCGACAAACCCGCCTTACATTGTTCAGGTACGTCATTTTTCCATTGAGCAGGGGCTGCCCAACCGGTCGGTAGTCGACATTGGGCAGGATGCGCAGGGTTTTATCTGGATTGGTACGCTCAACAACGCCTATCGGTTCGACGGAAACCGTTTCATGGCACTACCCAATCACGCCAGCAGCGGCAAGGGACAGTTGACCGCTTATGTGGACCGAATCAGCCAGGATCAGGCGGGTACGCTCTGGTTCTTTAAAATACGGTCAGGCTTCGACCAATGGATTGAGCGGTGGCTTCCCCATGAACAGAGATCGGTTGCTTATACCGTCCGCCCGGAAGATGCGTTGGCCGCGAAACATCATTTTTATGCGGCAGAGACCATCGATCAACGGGGGGGGCGCACTAAGCCAGGTAGTTCGCTCGTCTTTTTTCGGGAAAACGGGCGGGTCTATCGCTACCGGAGCACTACCGGACTGACCTCCGTTTATACCTCGCCAGGATCTGCTCTGGTGGGTACGGTCGCCGTTACAGCAAGCGGCAACCTGTTAGTACCGGTAAGTGATACTACAGACATCCGCTATTCACTTGTCGAGCTGGATTCGTTGGGTCGGCAGCGCCGGCAGCAGCCGCTCCCCAAACACCTGCTACCTGTTTGTACCGATGCCCAGGGAGGAATTTATCTCGCTCAGAAAGTAAATGTTCAGGAAAACGCAGGGACGTTTCCCCAACTGACCGCGCATCAGCTTACTGATTTTCTGTACCGGCTCGATGCCAATGGCAAACTGACGAGCTTACCCATCCACTTTGCGCGTAGCCCGTTTCCTGCCCTGGCCGGCCAGACATCAACGATTCCTGTGTTGATGCATACCAGGGTTGTGTATGATGCTTACCATGATCTGTTCTGGTTTTTAGGTAGGAATGTGCTGTTTGCCTGGCATCCCGAAAAGGGTGTTGTGTATGACCTGATGGCCGCCGATTCGCCAGCAGCACAAATTCCTGGCTTCAGTAGTTTGCGGGTAGACCGGACTGGCGGCGTTTGGGTAGGATCCAGTAACGGGGTGCTCCTGCTGACACTGACTCCTAACCAGTTTGTCCGCTACCTCTACTGGCTTCCAGGTACGTCTGGTTATTCGGACGCGGCCACCCGTGGACTGACGCAGGTCGGGAATTCGCTGTGGGTCAACGCGTTTGATAGCTGGCTGGTCGATCTGAAAACGGGCGCCCGCCAACTGGCTTTACCCCGGCCACGCATACAGCAAACAGATTTTCTTGGGCAAATGCCGGTAGCACCCGCCGGGAATGGTGCCCTATGGACCGCTAATTCCAAACTATCGCTTGTCTGGCCGGCTACACAAACGGTGGTGCAATATCCGTTGCTTCGTTCGGCGAGCCGGTGTAGTGCGCTGCTGCCTGATGGGCGGGGGAATCTGTGGATTGGCTACGACCAGGGAATCAGTTATTTTGATGTGGCCCTAAAGCGGAATATCCCCTTTACCCGCTACAATAACTGGCCGGAGCTAGCCGAAAATCGGGTCAATGGCTTTTTCCCGGACCGGCGGGCAGGCGGGTTGTGGGTAGCCGCTTCGTCGGGGTTGTATTTGCTGGATACCCTGCGGGGAATTGTGGCCCGCTACAGTGTAGAGCAGCCAGCACCCCGAAACTTACCCTTCAACCACATCACCTACGTGCATGCTGATCCTGACCAGCCGGGCCGCTACTGGCTGGCTACCCGGGGCGGTGGGCTGATCCGCTGGGAACGGGAGACGGGCCGGTATCGGCAATTTACCCAGGCCGACGGGTTACTGAATGCGACCCTTTACTGTGTATATACGGACCATCCCGACCCGGCAAAACGGTTCAACAGAAATCGACTCTGGTTCACCACTGACTATGGTCTGGTGAGCTTCGACAAGAAAACGGAACACGTTCAGACGTACCTGCCTAAAGACGGGCTCACCCACGAAGAGTTTAACTTCACCTCGCACTATCAGGCCCCCGACGGTCGCCTCTTTCTGGGTGGCCTGAACGGCGTAACGGCTTTTTGGCCAAAGCAGATACAGACTGGTGCCACCACGAAAGCCCCCCTTGTGCTAACCCAGTTCCAGCAACTCGATGGCCAGACGGGTATTATGGAAAATCATCTGACCGATTACCAGCTAGGGCAACCTCTTCAGATCGCCTCGTCGAGCCGGGCTTTTCTCCTGGCTTTTGCCTTGCTGGATTACCGCTATTTGGGCCAGACCAGACTGTGGTATCGTATTCGTGGATGGCAGGATGCCTGGGCTACTCAAAAACAGAATGACCTACGCATTAACGGCTTGCCATCTGGCGATTACCAGCTGGAAGTGCGCATGCAAAGCATTAGCGGGCAGTGGATTTCCAATACGTTATCGATACCGGTGGTGGTGCAGCCGCCAGTGTATAAACGGTGGTGGTTCGTGGTGCTGGGTTTACTGACCCTTTTGGGGGCTACCGCTGCCGTGTTCCGCTGGCGCAACAGCCGATTGGTGCAGGAGACGATTCGGCTGGAGGCGGAAGTGGCTAATCGAACGAATCGTATCAAGGAAGATAAAGCCATCATTGAACAGCAGGCGGCCGAATTACGGGAAAATGCAACGCTCAAGTCCCGGTTTTTTGCCAACGTGACCCACGAGTTTCGTACACCGCTGACCCTGTTGCTTGGCCCGATAACGTACCTGGCCAAACACACTGACGACGCAACGGCGCAACGGTTGGTGCGTACGATGGAGCGCAACGCCCGCCAGTTGCAGGAACTG
The DNA here is from genome assembly GCF_041321095.1 of Fibrella arboris. NCBI lineage: Bacteria > Pseudomonadati > Bacteroidota > Cytophagia > Cytophagales > Spirosomataceae > Fibrella > Fibrella arboris. Next base: position 70,334 of record NZ_JBGGWE010000020.1, read on the forward strand.
GTTGATGACCTGCTTGGCCTGGGTAAGCTCGAAGCCGGACAGCTGCAACTCGACTCGCAACCGGCCGATCTGCTTGCCGTGGTTGCCCGAACAGTGGCTGCCTTTGCGACACAGGCTACGTTGGCCAATATCAGTCTGGAAACACAGGGGCTGGATGGCCCCATCGGTATGATGCTCGACGTACCTAAAGTCGAGACAGTACTGCGCAACCTGATTGCCAATGCGCTCCGGTTCACGCCTGGCGGCGGAACCATACATGTCCAGCTGACCGATACGCCAGATCAGGTACGTATAGCGATAGCGGATACCGGGCGGGGCATTCATCCCGACGATCTGCCGCACGTGGTTGAGCGGTATTACCAGTCTAAAAGGCCCGATACGCCCTTGCAGGGAGGAACGGGTATTGGCCTGGCGCTTTGTCAGGAATATTGTCAGCTATGGCAGGGAGAGTTGCTTATCGAGAGTACGCTGGGCGAGGGTAGCACGTTTACGTTTACGTACCCTAAAATAGCCATATCACTCCCCGAAAAAGCACGTTCTTCCGGCTCTGATGACCAGGTGCCAACAACCGAGGCAGTTTCAGAATCGACGCTGACAGCCGACTATCGGGAAGCGATATTGATTGTAGAGGATAACCCGGATATGGCCGGCTACATCCAGCTGGTACTTGCCCCGCATTATGCGCATCACTGGTGTCGTAATGGCCGTGAAGCGTTGGCGTGGCTTTCTCGCCAGCCCGCTAATAAGTTACCTCATCTCATAGTAACGGATATGATGATGCCGGAAATGGATGGCATGACGCTACTGGAAAAGCTCCAGCAACAGCCTGATTTTCGGCCTATTCCGGTGATTATGCTCACGGCTCGGTTCAGTCAGGAGGTGCGGATCAAGGCGTTACAACTGGGTATTGCCGACTATCTTACCAAGCCGTTTAATGAAGAAGAACTGGTAGCGCGCATTCAGAACCTGCTCGACCGTGCTCGTGAACGGGCCTTCTGGATAATGCCGGCAGCTACCGGCAGTGGTATACACGAGGAAACGCCTGAATCTGCTGCTACATCGGTAGACGATGACTGGTTGCAGCGGATTCAGGCGTTGATTATAGCTAATCTGACAGACAGCCGGTTTCAGGTCAATGATCTGGCCGAAGCAACGAATATGAGCCAGCGCCATTTCTACCGCCGGGTCAAAACGCTGACAGGGCTATCGCCCATTCAGTTTGTGCAGGAAGTACGGCTGCAAATGGCCCACGAATGGATCGAATCGACGCGCTACACAACAGTGAAGGAAGTGGCGCACCGCGTTGGCTTTCAGAAGGTGTCATATTTCTCCCGCTTGTACCATCAGCGGTTTGGGGTTCATCCGGGCCTGAATCTTAACCAGCACGGTGATTCGATACCTGCGTAATCGGTTTGCTGCTGTTACAACTGTTTCAGCATCAGTTTCCGCCAGCGCACCTTGATACCACCCCCATCGTGAATCTGCAAAGCAATGGATCCGTTAGCAGCGCCGATCTTGGCATCGTGCATGTCAACCATCGGCTGGCCATTCAGGTACGTTTGTACGTGATCTCCCTGCACACGTATGCGGAGCGTATTCCACTCGCCGGGTTTCAGAATCGTTTCTTTTTCGGCGGGAATCTGCTCCAGCCAGCCCCGGCCGTACGATTCGTAGATACCGCCTGTGTCGTGGTCTTTAGGCGCTACTTCAACCTGCCAGCCGCTGATCTTGGTGCCTTCAATAGACGACCGGAAAAAGACGCCGCTGTTCCCATTGGCTTCCTGCTTAAACTGCACCGAGAGGTCAAAATCTTTATAGGTCTGTTCGGTAGCCAGGTAGCCGTATTGCTTGTCGGGTCCGCTTTCACAGATCAGTTCACCATCGGCGACATACCATTTTTCGGTACCGTAGATTTTCCAGCCTGTCAGGTCTTTCCCGTTGAAGAGGGTTATTTTTTTGGCGGGCGCCATGGCCAGGAACAAGCCCGAGAGAAGAAAAGCGACGACGATTCGGATCATGAGATGAGTTTTTTATGATTAAGTGGTCGAAAGATAAGTTTAACACAGAGCCACAGAGGGCACACAGCGAAAACAGAGCTTGTTGTGAGGCAAAAATTATGGCCAGTAAATAAAACGCTGTTTTCGCTGTGTGTCCTCTGTGGTTCTGTGTTAAATATCCTTACGCGTAGAAGCATCAGACCTTAAATCGCCTACTCAGAAACCTTCCTTCTCGTCTTCTTTATCTTTCTTCGGCTCCTTCTTCACGGGCTCCTTTTTGGCGACCACCGGCGCTTTTTTGGTCGTGTCGGTTTTTGCGGTGGCCTTGCCTTTGGTTACAACCGGCTTTTTAGCGGCGGGTTCGGCGTCATCCGGGCTAACGTCTTTAGCCGGATCGGTTGCTTTCGCGGTTGCACGGGTTGAGGCTGGCTTTGTTGCTTTTACCCCTTTCGCTGGTTTAGCCGCCGGAGCCGCGTCTTCATCAGCGCCAAAACCGTCGGCTTCTTTGGCAACGGCCGTTTCTGCCGCCGTTGGTTTAGTGGCCGGTTTCGCGGCTGGTTTCTTCGCTACGGGTTTCGAGCGAACCCGGTACTGCGATTCGTACCGCTCCACAAACAGGGCTTTTTCGTCTTCCGTGGCCGGAACAATAGACAGCAGTGACTTGCCCTTGCTGTTGTTCAACAGGGCCGTCAACTTATCGTTCGTTTCCTGGTCGGAGGTGATGATGGCCAGTTGACCGGCACCGCCGTTGCCAGTAGGATGGTAGTCATAAAACGCCCAGACGTCGTCAGAAGCCGCCACGTACAGGCTTAGCTCATCACCATTACCCCCCTTCCTGATTTCGACGTACCCATCCATCTGCGCATTGATGTCTACGTTTTGCAGGTTCGAGACGCCCAGTTTGCCAATGCTATAGAAGGCGTTGAACTTCTCTGACCAGCGCAGGTTCGTATTGGCCAGCACCAGCGCTGAGTTCAGCTTCGGCGACGCCAGCGCCAGCGATACATGCTGGTTTTGCGCCTTGTTCCGGTAGTCATCAACGGCTTTCTGACCGATCAGGGGCAGTAGCTTGTCAGATAATCGATTCAGGTCGTCGTCGGCAGCATCGCTGTTCTGTTCTTCCAGATTGCCCTCTACCAGCTTCCCGGCAATAGCCGCGTTGATCTGTTCGGGCACGGCGAAGGTCAGCGCCAGCAGTGCATTGATCCGATAAGCGGCACTGTCCACATTGACCCGGGCCGATCCGCTGGCGAGCAGGTACGTGTTTGGTTTGCTGCTCATCAGGTTCATCGCGCCCCGGAAGGTCATGATGCCTTTGTCGTCGTTGAACAGAAAACTGCTCTCGAAATCGTCATTCAACCCCTCGGTACCCACTTTGGGGCCAATCACGAAGGTTTTCTCTTTCTCGTCGTAGCGCATCACACCCGTAGCCCGGAAAATATCGTCGTCGCGATTATCTTCTTTGGGCGACAGGAACGACGGGTAAATGCCGGGGCTGCCAAAACGGCTCTGGATACCGGCAACCAGCACCTGACCACCTTCGTTTTTGAGTTTATCATCAACCGGAATGTCGATCGTTTCTACCACATTGGCTTTGAACGGAATCCAGCCGCTGATGAGGTCGAGGCGTTTTTTCAGCACCGGTTTCACGAAGCCATCCAGCCCCAAATCCTTTTCGGGGGCTTTCATCGTGATATCGCCCTTGAACTGCATTTTCGAGGTCAGCATCAGCCTGTCGGTCTCGTCAATGTCGGCACGAGCCACGGTATAATACGTAGTAAGGGGCTGTGAACTGACCGATGTGGGCTTTTTCTTTCCGGTCGTTTTGGCCGATGCTCTGGTTGGCGCTGAGGCCATTTTATCGGCCTCCTTGAATTCGAAGCTACCCATTTTAATCGCCGACGTATCGCTTTTAAACGGTCCGCCGCTGCGGTTGGCAAACAGGTACGTTGCATCGCCCGAGAAGCGAGTGCGCGACACGATCTGGATATTGCCATTCCGCAGGCGGTGGAACCGCGACACGGTATCGAGCTCCAGGCGGGCATTTTTGAACGGCAGCATATCGCCGTTGCGCCGAACCGTTACCAGGCCTTTCTCGGGATAAATACGGGCATCGGCCGAGTTGACATACGAGACACCGCTGATGTTGAGGGTCATCTTGTCGACGTCGTACAGGCCCGCGCCCGCGTTGAAGGTCAGCCCTTCCTGCTCCTCGCCGGTGGCTGTAAACGTCGAGGTTTTGGGATCGCCTTTCATGGCAATCGTTTTGCCTTTCATGTTCCACTGCGCCTTGCTGATGTTGGTGCGGTAGGCAGCATACGGAAACTCCATGCTCGAACTGAGCGTGTCGTCAACAGCGCGGTTGTCGCGGTTAATGGCCAGGTCAACAACGCCTTTCACCTGGTCGAAGTCGACATCTACGCCGGTCCCCAGCAGAATAGGCTTGGGCGCAATGCCTTTCACCTCAGAAGTAGACTCGATTTTAAGCCGGGCATTGTCGGCCAGGAAGCCATCTTTCCCGAATTTGATGCTTTCCGACTGTACTTCCGAATCGGTTCGGGTGAGTAGGCCATTCCCGTAAAGGCCCGTGGCCCGAACCAGCAGATTGCCTTCCAGTTTGGTGGTGCCGCCAAAGAAGGTGAAGCTGTTTTTCTGGGTTGTGATCACCATGCTATCCGCTTTGGGCCACCATTTCATGCCAAAGTTGGTGAGTGCCACGTTGGGGTAGTAGGTCTGCGTCTGTGCGGTTTGGGGCACTACTTTCTGCCCTTTTTTGGGTTTGACAGCGGCTACTTTTGTTGCCTGCGCTTCCACGATCTGCCCCGTTTCGCCAGTGGCAATCAGCGAATCGGGCATAAAGAGAATGTCTTTGGTCGACAGCGTCGCGGCAAGATGCGCAATCTCGCCCGGCGCGTGTAGTCCTTTCTTGTCCATTACCAGCTCGCCGGTTAGTTTCACGGTCGAAGCCGGTACGCCATAGAGTGGGTACGTCATGGCCTTGTGCGTGAAGCCCAGGGTCTGATCAGGCATGGTTTTCAGCTCGGTCTGGAATGGCGGGAAAATACCGTCGGAGTGGAACGTACCCACAAACGAAATATCGCCCTTACCCACGCTGTCGTTGTCGATGGCCGGGATCTTGAAAAATACCTTCCGGTTGTAGCGCCGGTCGCCACGATCTTCCTGGTCGAAATAAACGGTCATGCCTTCGGGCATCACCAGCCGTTGCGTGGTCTTCTTGCCCTTCACTTTCCCCGACTTATTGTCGGCCGTGGCGAAGAAAACGGAGCCGGGTTTTTCGTACTTGATATCACCGCCAATCTCGTCGGTTCGCCCCTGATCGGCCAGTTTTTGCGGCGTGAAGGTGATCGACTCGATCTTGTTCATGTTCAGGGCGAACTTGTCGTAATCGAAAGCCAGGTCGATGCCGTTGTAGCGCATATTGCCCGACTTCATCTGCCCCGTAAAGACCAGTGACCGACCTTTGCCAATGCGCATCGTTTTGTTGCTGGGCATACCGTACAATTTCAGCGAATCGCTGATCGTGAACCGGTCAACGCCCCGCACGGTCAGGAATTTTTCTTTACTACCCAGATCGATAGTTGCGTTGTGAGCGGAATCGTTGCTGTTGAAAAACGACTTGATTTCAAAGTTGTCAAAATCCTTTTTCTCGTTGTAGGCCAGAATGTATAACGCCCCTTTGCGACTCAGGCGCAGCATTTTGGTGCGATCGTCCTGCTCCAGATAGCCTTCCAGAATCATTCGACCCAGTGCACCACGCAGCGCCAGTGCATTTACATTGGGCACCGACCGGGTAATGTCATCGTCGAGAAAGGTTTGCTGCTTGGTTTTGGTGATATAATTGCCAATGATCTGCAACGGATGAAACCCATAGTCGGTAGCAATGTCGGCGTAGCGCTGTGGCTGGAAATAATCGAACGATTCGAGCCGAACGGGCACTTCACGCTTGGCCCCGATCTGGTAGAAGTCGACTTTCTGCCTGGGTACGTCCCACCGAACCACTTCGGGCTGAATGAAAAACTTGTGGTACGTATCGGAGAACGGCACCCGCCCATAGCCCGTCCGGTCGATGCGGCTGAGCGAAGCTACGCGCATTGTTTTATCGAATTTGAACTGAATGGCTGGGTGGGTCAGCGAATCGGCGGTATCAATGTAGCCTGTAAACTGTGCGACCGGGGCGGTGATGAGCGAATCGCGAAACTCGAATTTACGGCTGACAGCTTTGAAAACGACCTTGCCCGCCCGATCGGCTACCGTTAGTGTGGCGGGTTGGCCGTCTGCCGAAGCACCAACGAGCTGCAAGCCAGCCAGCGCCAGCCCGCCCTTGTAGGTGATGCCCGAACCGAGGCCGGGAATGACTTCATTGTTTCGATAGGACGCAAAACGCGGGTACTGGTCAGGAATGTTGCTAAACCGTTTCTTGCTGAGGTACTCAAACACACCCAGAATGGGTTTAGCCCCTTTTTCCATGGTCAGGGTTACTTCATCGGCGATCAGGCGCGGATTCATCACCACCATGCTGTAGGTGGTGAGGGTCACGTACCGGTCTTCGCGCTTCTGCAAGGCCCAGGTAAACGTACCGCCTTTGCCGACCCAGACGCCATCTTTCAGCATGAAATCACCCGATGTATTGCTTACCAGGGCCGAATCTCCATTGGCTACAATGGCCAGAAAGGCGTTGTTCAGGGTCACTACCGCACCTGTCACGGCCGGAATGGGCCGCTTCTGGATAGGCCTGTATATGACGCCAATTTCACGTGGTTTGGTCGTGTCCAGGCCCACAGGTGCATCCCAGCCATCGAAATTCGACGAGGCCGCTACTGTTGCCGTTTCCGAGGTTGCCGCCGACGTACCTGTGATAGCATCGGGCGAGGTCGCGCCTGCCTTGTCGATGAAGCGGAAGGCAAACGTGCCGCCAAGCAGATAGGTCTGGTTGAATTTAGCGGTATAGGCGGAGCGGTGCTGCAGAAAATCGCGGGCGGCATCCATGACCCTGGCAAAGGCTTTGGGATCGTTGAGGGCGAACTGCTTTTCGGCGACCGTGATCAGGTTATCAATGTCGGGGGCGTTCACGGCGGGTTTGGCCGTGTAAACGATGTGATACAGTGACGCGAGAAGCGGCGCGAAATGCGTGGCCGCCTGGTATCGTTTCTGGTTCATCTGCCGACAAAGCGCCATCAGCCGGTCGCGCTGCGAGGCTGTCAGCGTCTGTTCGCCCCAAAGCGATTCAAATTCTTTGTCGACCTGCATGGCTGCGGGGCCGCCCGTGGCCATCAGTTTCTGCAAATCAGGTAGAAACTGATCGGCTTTATCCGACAGCTTTACGTTCTGTGCCTGAACTAGAACTGAGAAGAAGAGACAGGTAATGAGTGCTATACGCTTCATTATTCGTTAACTAGGTCATTGCCATCACGCTACGCAGCCTGATGACTACTTTTTAAACAGCACCGACGCCCATTGGTTGCGCGTCAGTTGGGTAACAACCGAAAGGCCCGATTCGTCGGCTTTCTGGATAATATCGGGGGCATCATATTCGTAAAAACCACTCACCAGCAAATGCCCGTCTGGTTGCAGGTGCGTCACGTAGGCCGGGATTTCGGCCAGCAGTACGTTCCGGTTAATATTGGCCAGCACAATGTTGAACCGTTCGTCGGCTGCTACACCGTCAATCGTTCCGCCGAAGACACGTACCTGCGGGCAATTGTTCAGCGCGGCGTTCTCAATCGCGTTGTTCACAGCCCACTCCTCAATGTCGAACGCCAGCGCATCGGTTGCCCCGAGTTTCACGGCCAGAATGGCCAGAATGCCCGTTCCGCTCCCCACATCGAGTACCGCTTTGCCCGAATGAGTCAGGCCAAGCTGGTGTTGCATCATCATGTGGGTCGTTTCGTGATGCCCTGTTCCAAACGACATTTTGGGGTTAATCAGCAGGTCGTAGGTAAAGGCGCTGTCTGGTTCGTGGAAAGACGCCCGAACCCGAACCGATGCTGCTTCGGTAACGACCTCAATGGGCTGGTAATTCTGTTCCCATTCGGCGTTCCAATTCTTCTTTTCTAACGAAGTAACTGTGTAGGCTATTGCCGTTTGCGCCTGATAACGGGCAATCAATTGGGCTACTTCATCCGCGTCGAAATCGGCTTCAGGTATATAGGCATTCAGGCCCTCATCGGTCTCGGTAAATGACTCAAAACCAAGTTCGGCAAGCTCAGCGGTGAGGATATCGGCAAAGTCGGGCGAAAGGGTAAGCTGTAGTTCGATGTAGTTCATGCAGCAAAGGTACGCTGAGCAACAGCACCAAGCGATTCAACGCGCACCCGGGCAATCGGATGGTATCGTTTACTGCTTTGGCTGAAACTGATTGGCGCGGATATTCTGTGCCGCCAGCGTGGCTGTGTCAAGGATGCGTTTGGCGCGGGTCTCGGGGCGTTTGGCGTTCAGGATCCATTGCAGTATGCCCTGTTTTATCGATTTCGGAAACGCGGCGAAATAGGCTTCCGCGGAAGGTGTAGCGGCCAGTACTGCCTGTAAATCGGCCGGAATGACCACCGCTTCTACGTCGTCGAGGGCTGTCCAGGTGCCGGTTGCTTTAGCCAGGTCGATCATGCGCTGCCCGGCGGGCGTCATCAGCCCCTGTTCGATCAGTTGCGACACGCGGGTTTTGTTCAGCCCACTCCAGTTACTGCGGGGTTTGCGGGGACAGTAGTAGAGGAGTGAGCGTTCGTTGTCGAATTTGTTTCCCTTGCTATCGATCCAGCCGAAACAGAGCGCTTCCATCACCCCTTCGGCATACGAGATGGTCGGTTTGCCCGTAGCGGCTTTGTAGCTCATCAGCCATACGCCTTTTGAGCTGGCGTGGTTTGCCATCAGCCAGTTGCGCCACTCGGCCCGGCTATGCATGGCAACGATCGGAAACCCGTCGGTGTGGACCATTGGTGTAGGTACGTTGTTTTGCCGTTAATTTACAGAAAGGAAAGGAGGAAAGGGAGGAAGGGGAGGAAAGGAGAATGGAGGAAAGGAAAATGGAGGAAAGGGAGGAAGGGGAGGAGGGAAGAATGGAGGAAGGGGAAATGCTTCGCATAATCATATAGTCGCATCAGGCAGAGCATTCTCCCTCTCCTCCCTTCTCCCTTCTCCCTTCCTTCCTCCCTTCTTCCCCTTCCTCCCTTCCTCCCTTCCTCCCTCCCTTCCTCCTTTCCTCCCTCTTTTAATGGGCTCAATTCAACGCCAGACTTTACTCGGAACCGGATTCTCCTATGCGGGTATCCTCGTGGGCTTTTTAACGACCGGCCTGTTGCTACCCAATGTGCTGGAAACGGACCAGAATGGTCTTATTCAGGTGTTGATGAGCTATGCCATCATCCTGACACAGTTTGCCAACCTGGGTATTAACGGAGCGGGTGGCCGGTATTTTCCGTATTTCCGAAACTACGAACGCGGGCACGGTGGCTTTTTGCTGCTGTCGCTGAGTTTGTCTATCATTGGCTTTTCCGTAGCAACCGTAGCTGTACTAGCGTTTAAAGACCAGATACAGGCGGCCAATCAGGCCAGGTCGGCGCTGTTTTCGGCCTATTACCTGCTGCTACTACCGCTGACGTTCGCGACCCTGTTTTTCAACCTGTTCGACAATTATGCCCGTTTGCTCTATGACAGCGTGACGGGTACGTTCCTGAAAGATTTCTTGCAGCGGTTTATCTTTCTGGGCGTCGTCATTGCCTACTGGCAGGGGCTGATCAGCTTTCCCATGATGTTGGCGGGCTGGTTGAGTTCGTATATGGTTTCGTTGCTGCTCATGATGGCCAGTCTGATCCGGGACGGGCATTTCACGTTGTCGTTCCACCACCTTGATCTTCCGCCCGATCTGCGCCGGTCGCTGTTCCGCTACGCCGGCCTCACCCTGATGACGGGGTTATCCACACAACTGATTCTGCAAGTGGATAAAATCCTGATCAATGATATGCAGGGACTTAGCAGCACCGGCATATACGGTATCAGTGCTGCCTTCGGGTCGGTCATTGCGGCGCCCGCCACGATGCTGTACAAGGTGTCGGGCGTGGTCATTGCCGATGCGTGGAAAGCAAATAACCTGAACAGTATCCGGTCGGTTTATCAGAAAAGCTGCCTGAGCCAGCTGGTCATTGGCTGTCTGGCGTTTGTGGCCATTGCTGCCAACCTGCCCAATATCTTCCAGTTTCTGAAACCGGCTTATGAAGCGGGCTATTTTGTCATTCTCTGGCTTGGCTTCGGCAAACTGGTCGACATGGCAACGGGCGTGAATGGGCAGATTCTGGGTACGTCGCGCCGGTATGCCTGGGACTCGGTGTTCAACATTGCCATGGTGATCATCACCCTTGCCATTACACCGGCGCTGATACGTACCTACGGCATTGAAGGCGCGGCCATCGGGGCGGTTGTCGCCACGGTTTTATTCAACGCTGCCCGGACGGGATTTGTCTGGTATTCCTTTGGTCTACAGCCGTTTAGCTGGCGTAATGGGGCCGTTGTGTTGCTCGGTGCCGTGGTTTGGCTACTGGCTTCGTTACCGCCTTATGTATCGGGCAGTACGTTGCTGGTCATTATGGACATGGCCCTGCGATCGGCCGGGATCGTGGTGCTCTACCTGGGTACGTTGCTGGCGCTGCGCCTTTACCCCGACCTGAATGCGCTACTGGTCCGTTTGTGGTCGGCGCGTGGCTTCATGAACCGCCGTTAACAGCGCTTCTTCCGGTAGTCCAAAGGGCAACCCGCGTCGGCCAACGGTTTCGCGGGCTACGTACAGGGCTTTGTCGAGCCGATAATCCGAAAAACCTTCGGCCGCTCCGCCCCACGAAAACGACGGAATATGCTTTGGCTGGAACCCTGCGCCAAACACGTTCACGTTGACCCCTACGACCGTACCCGTATTGAACAGCGTACTGATGCCCGCTTTGGTGAAATCGCCCATCATCAGCCCGCAAAACAGCCGTCCCGTGTCTTCCAATTGACCGGTAGCGTAGCTGTGCAGCTTCACGTTGGTATAGTCGTTCTTCAGGTTTGAATTGTTCACGTTGGCCCCCAGGTTGCACCATTCGCCGATGACTGAGTTGCCCAGAAAACCGTCGTGCGCTTTGTTGCTGTAGCCAAAGAAAACGGAGTTGCCCACTTCGCCGCCCACCTTGCAAAACGGGCCAATGGTGGTGTTGCTACGCATTTTTCCGCCCCAGTTCACCGTCGAACTGTCGCACAGGGCAAACGGGCCAATCATGCTGGTCCCCTCGCTGATAGTCGCGTTTTTGCCGATGTAGATCGGACCCCCTTCGGCGTTCAGGACCGATGCCCGAATGGTAGCTCCTTCTTCGATGAACAGATTTTCGGCGCCGTAAACTGCCGTATGCGGATCGGTCAGTGGGGCAGACGTGCGGCCGATGGTGATTTTGGTGAAATCGGCCCGAATCTGATCACCGTTCAAGGCGAAAATGTCGGGTAGTTGCCGCAGGATGACGGGCGTTTCGGTTGTTTGAACGGGAAAGAAGCCGCTGGCGTCCGGTGCTTTATCGAGTCGATAAGTGGTTCGAACAGCAATCAGGGTTTGGTCAGCCGTTACCAGGGTTTGCCCGTCGGCTAAGCGGTGAACAGCGTCTACGAGCGCGTCGGTCGGGCAAACGGCCCCGTTGATGTATAGGTTATCAACGCCTGAAAGGTGCGGAAACTTCGGCTGTAGATAGGGCTCAGTCAGGTGAGAAACTGGATTTTCCAGCCAATGTTGCCACTTTTCGGTGATTGTCCAGATACCCATACGGATATCGGCAACGGGCCGGGTAAACGTAAACGGCAACAAAGCCATCCGAACGGTCGGCTCATCGAAGAGAATATAATTCATGCGGCAAAGATAAGGTATGTTTGATGTGCTGGCCGTTGGTTGATGTGTAGGGGCAACCGGAAGGCCGGACCACCCTCGTGGTTGCCCCTACACATCAACCAGCTGCAATCGGGCCAACCAACAGCCAATCATCACAGCCGCCAGTCGACGCGGTGGTGGAAGAGGAGGAAAACGAAGAGGATGACCCACAGCACATCGACGAAATGCCAGTAGAGCGTAATAAGCCTGATTTTAAGCTGGTTGGGTGGGTTAACGCTGTAGACGAACGACTCAACGTAGGCGCGTCGGCGCAGGGCTTCAAGCAGGGTGATGGTGATGAAGATCAGGCCAACCAGAATATGCAGCAGGTGAAGCCCCGAAATGATATAAACGAAGCCGCCAGCGGGGTTACCTTCCAAGCCAACACCAGCCCTGACCATCTGACGCCAGCCCCAGCCCTGGAGCAGAATAAATAACGTACCCAGCACCAGCGTAGTGGCTATGTTGATCCGATACACCGAAAACTGTTCATGCTTAAAAGCCCGGTTGGCATTGTGTAATGTGAGGCTGCTCAACAGAATGACCAGCGTACTCATCACAAAAACATTGGGCAGGGCCACGTCAGACCAGCCGGGACCAGTTTGCCGAACAATGTATATGCCCAACAGGACCGTGAACAGCAATACGCTACCCCCGATACCCAACCAAACCATAAACCGGAACGGCTCCCGCCGTCGTGTCAGTCGACTCATATTCTCTGTTTGCTGTTTACTGTTTGCTGTTTTCCGTTGCTCGGCTCCATATAACACTTGTGTCTTTAGCAAAGCAACGGAAAACAGCAAACAGCAAACCGTAAACTATTTATAATTGATCACTCCAGACCGTATAACGCGAAAAAAGGGTACTTCTCTCCGGTGGGGCCGAAAAAATCCCGTAGACTGTTGAGCCGCTGCCGCTCATGCTGGCATAAATGGCCCCCGTATCGTACAGACGCTGCTTTATGTCGGCCAGTACGGGGTATTTTGGAAATAAGCTATCCTCAAAATCATTATGGACCGTGCGTCGCCACGTGTCAATGGGCGCTTCCAGTAAGGTGCGGAGCGGGATCTCCGGCTTGCGTGGCGTTACACCGGCGTAGGCTTCTGCCGTTGAGATAGCCAGATTCGGATACACAAGCACAATCGAATAGCCCGTCAGATCAAGCGCAATTTCTTCGAATACATCCCCCTTCGCAACGCAGTATTGCGGTCGGTTCTGGATGAAAAAAGCACAGTCGCTACCCAGTTTTCGGGCGTAGGCTTCGCGTTGGTCGACCGTCAGATCCAGGCTGAACTGCGTGTTGAGCAGGTTGATCGTTGCCGCTGCATCGGCCGATCCCCCGCCCAGCCCCGCGCCGATAGGCACAACCTTGTGCAGATGCATCTGCACAGGCGGCAACTCATAGTCGGTCCGAAGCAGTTCGTAGGCCCGAACACACAAATTGCGCCCCGGATCATCGCCCGAAGCGCCGGCCCGGCCCGGTATGGGCAGGCCGCTGGTACTGAAGTTGAACGTGGAGGCCGGTATGATTTCCAGTGCATCGGACCAGCCAACGGGGTAAAAGGCCGACAGCAGGTTATGAAACCCGTCGGGGCGACGGTCGGTCAGTTGCAGACCAATATTGATTTTACAGGCGGGAAAGGCAATCATAGGGCGAATATAAGTCAGGAACGCGGGTCTTTTGGGGGCAGTTTGGCCCTGTGCCGCTCGTGTATACCTTTGCTTTTATGAGCGACTTCTTTATTTACCTGCGTCTCGGTTTCGATCACATCACCGATCCGAACGGTTACGATCATATTCTGTTCGTTATTGCGCTCTGCGCCGTGTATACGCTCGGGCAATGGCGGCAGGTGCTCACCCTGATTACGGCCTTCACCATTGGCCACTCGATCACGCTGGCGCTGGCCACGCTGAACCTGATCACCTACAGTACGGCCCTGATCGAACTGCTCATTCCGGTCACTATTCTGATCACGGCCATTACCAATTTTTTCTATCAGGAACCAAAGTCGCGTTCGCTGATGATGAATCGGAAACAGAAACAGCCGTGGCGTTACGGGCTGGCCCTGGCCTTCGGCCTGATTCACGGCATGGGTTTCTCAAACTACCTGCGGAGCCTGCTTGGGCGCGAGGCCGACATTGTGAAGCCGTTGCTGGCATTTAATATTGGCCTTGAACTGGGGCAGCTGCTCATCGTCGGCCTGGTGCTGACCGTGACGTACCTGGTGCTAAACATTATACAAAGCAGCCGCCTTCGCTGGACGCTGATCGTCTCGGGCCTGGTGGCTGGTATGGCCATTTCATTAATCATTACTAACCCGCTCCTTGCGAAGTAGCGCACTGCTACCTAAATAGATCAATGTGCTGCCCAATTTTTTACTTCGATTAAGCGATTTGGCGACTAATTAATTGGCCTTTTTTCATTTGTGATGAGCGGTTAAGGCGTTTAAATGCGCTTTATCCGCTTTTTCTGTATTTTTAAGGCTGTATTTCATGAACAAACCTACTTTTATGCGACACACAATCGGGTCAGTGTTGGCCATTGCCCTGGCTCTGCTGGTTGGCGAACGGGCTGTAGCTCAATCGGCTCCGTCCAGTTTCAGTGCCAATGACAAGTTTGAGCAGCTCGGCCCCGTGCTGCCCACGCCCAATACCTTCCGTACAGCTGCCGGTGCACCCGGTAAAGATTACTTTCAGAACCGCGCCGACTACGACATCAAGGTCACGCTCGACGATGCCCAGCAGAAAATCATTGGCACCGAGACGGTCACGTACTTCAACAACTCGACCGACGAGCTGCGTTACATCTGGCTACAACTCGATCAGAACCTGTTTGCCAAAGGCTCAACCAGCAGCATCACCCGCACCGGAAGCGTACCGGAGACGGGCATGACGTTTGCTCAACTGCAGAACCTGACGTCGGTGCGGGAGCGCAGCCAGCAGCAGGCCAGTGATAAGTATGGGTACCGAATCACGAAAGTGACGACCAAAACAGGGCAGACATTACCCTACACGATCAACCAGACCATGATGCGCATTGACCTGCCTACGCCCCTCAAGCCAGGTACGTCCTTCGCCTTCAACGTCGACTGGAACTACTTCGTGACGGAATACTACGGCCGGAGCGGTCTGGAGAAATTTAAAGACGGCAACAGCAACTACTTCATCGCCCACTGGTTTCCCCGCCTTTGCGCCTACAACGATGTAAATGGCTGGCAGAACAAGCAGTTCCTGGGCACCGGCGAATTCACGCTGATCTTCGGAAATTATAAAGTGGCCATCACCGTACCCAGCGACCACGTGGTTGGCTCAACCGGCGAATGCCTGAATTACAAGCAGGTATTGTCGGCTACGCAGCAGCAGCGGCTGGCCAAGGCCGCTACCAGCAAAGCGCCCGTGGTGATTGTCACCCAGGCCGAAGCGGAAGAAGCCAGCAAATCAAAGCCGGAAGACGTGAAATCGACCAAAACGTGGGTCTACAAAGCCGATAACGTTCGTGACTTTGCATTCGCCAGCAGCCGCCGGTTCATCTGGGATGCCATGCAAACCGATGTGTATGGCGATGGCAAGAAGATCTGGAGCATGTCATTCTACGCGAAAGAGGGAAACCCACTGTGGGGTCAGTACTCGACCCGCGTGGTTGAGCATACGCTGAAATCGTATGGCAACCGTACCATCAAGTACCCGTATCCGGTCGCGATCTCGTGCCACGCCACGGCCGGCGGCGGTATGGAATATCCGATGATCTCGTTCAACGGTGGTCGCCCGGAAGCCGATGGTACCTATTCTGAGCAAACCAAAGCGGGCATGATCGGGGTAATCATTCACGAAGTAGGGCACAACTTCTTCCCCATGATCGTGAACTCCGACGAACGCCAGTGGACCTGGATGGACGAAGGCCTGAACACGTTCTGTCAATATCTGGCCGAAAAAGAGTGGGATTATAACTTCCCAAGCCGCCGGGGTGAGCCTCAGTATATCGTCGATTACATGAAAGCCGACAAGGCTGTGTTATCGCCGATCATGACCTCGTCCGATAACGTCATCAACCTGGGAGCCAACGCCTACGCCAAGCCAGCTACCGCCCTGAACATCCTGCGCGAGACCGTGATGGGCCGTGAACTGTTCGATTACGCCTTCAAGGAATATGCGCGGCGCTGGGCCTTCAAATCACCCGAGCCTGCCGACTTCTTCCGTACCCTGGAAGACGCCTCAGGCGTTGACCTCGACTGGTTCTGGAAGGGGTGGTTCTTCGGTGTCGACGCCGTTGACCAGGATCTGGTGGAAGTAGACTGGTATCAGCCTAGCTCACAGAACCCGGAGGTGGTAAAAGCCGAAGCGAAGGAAGCGTACAACCGTCGGATGAATACCGTGGCCAAACAGCGCGATGCCGCCACGCAGAAAGAAACCGTGGTTGCCCAGGATACCACCATGATGGACTTCTACAACCGCTACGACCAGTTTGCCGTAACCGACGCCGACAAAAAGAAATATCAGGATTATCTGGCCACGCTGACGCCCGATGAGCGCGCCCTGCTGGAATCGAAGCAGAACTTTTACACGCTGACGCTGAAAAACAAAGGCGGTATTCCGATGCCGGTCATCATCCGCATGCAGTTTGAAGATGGAACTGACTCGGTAGCTCGCCTCCCAGCCGAAATCTGGCGGTACAATACCAACCAGATCAACAAAGTGTTTGCCACCAGCAAAAAGGTAACGCAGTGGACGCTGGACCCATATCAGGAGATTGCTGATATCGACACGGAAAACAACTCGTATCCGCGTGTGTCGAAGCCAACACGTCTGCAATTGTTCAAGCAGCGTCCCGGTGGGTTCGGCCCAGGTGCACAGGGCCCGAACCCAATGCAGCAACAACGGCAAGCTAGCGGTACGCCTCCTGCCCAACAAGGCACTGGCCCACGCCGGTAGGTACGTTCGCTTTCACAAAAAGTCCCCTGGCCGCTCGTCAGGGGACTTCTTGTGCCTCAGAAGGTGACACAGGTTTGAGTGTTGCCTTCGCGCTGATGTGCATTGCTGACGCCTAGTCGAAGGGCCAGGCGTCAGCAATGCACATCAGCACGAAGCAGCAGCTTTTTGTATCTCATAGGTTAGGTAAAGAAAAACAACGTACCCAGCGCACATCACCTGTTCAGAGAGTAATCCCGGAAGAGCAGTAGCTCTTCTTGTTCGTGGGCCACGTACCTGGCGAATATCTTGTCGCCAACCTGGTGCTTTACCGCCGAGATACCCGCGTCGATCAGGCGTAAACCGCGATTGGTCAGGAGGATATTGTCGAAGGCCAGACCGTCCAGATCGGAGGGGCGTTTCAGGCCACGGTGTACGAAACCACTGGTATGCAACTGCGCCAGTTTGTCGGCAAATACATCGAACCACAGTCCCCGACGTTCCACTTCATGAGCCCGATAATCGATCGGATAGATGCGCTCCATGATCAGCATCGTGGCTTTCCCTGCCTCGTTATAATCGAGTCGGCTGAATCGGACTACCAGTTCATGGCTGGCATTGGCAAACCGCCTTTTCTCCGCTTCTGAGCGGTTCGTCGTCACGGCCGATGTCTGAGCGGGTATCACCCGAAAATTAGTTGGCTACTTCTGTGTCTGACAGCACAATGACCGTGTTATTGGCACCTGATGAAAGCCGGCGGGGGTATTTCATATCTGTAGCGGCTAAATACGGGTAACAACCACTAAATAGTCGCTTCATATATAGTAATTTTAAGAGCGCATGCTCATGCGCCATCTCGTAAATAGATCTCTTTACATGCATCAACATCTATCGACTGTCCTGCGTGGCGTGCTGCTACTGGGACTTGCTGTGCCTACGCTGGCACAGAACCGTCGGCCAGACGTACCCACCTCTACGTCAGCTACCTCCGCTACCGTTACACCAAACACGGCTTCGCCAACAGCCGCTGGGCCGCCTCGCGTTGCCATCAAACCTTACCGTGAAGTGATCACCAGAGCGGCCAAGACCAGCCGGGGTCTGTTCACATCGCACCAGGTCGACGACAAGTACTATTTCGAGATTGCCGACTCGCTGCTGGGTCGCGAGTTTATGGCCATCACCCGGATTGCCAAAGCCCCAACTGGCGCCGGTTATGGCGGTGAGCTGGCCAACCGTCAGGTGTTGCGCTGGGAACGTGGCCCGGATCGTCGGTTGCTGTTGCGGGTGGTCAGCTACATCAACGTTGGTATGGCTGGCGGTGATACATTGCCAATCTCGCAGGCGGTGCGCAACTCAAACGTAGAACCGATTGCGGCCGCGTTCGATGTGCGGGCCATTCGTAAGGACTCGTCAACGGTGATCGACGTAACGGATTTCTTCCGAAACGACAACCAGGTTGTGTCGCTCACACCAGCCACCAAAGCCCGCTACCGGATCTTGACCGCTGCGGCGGATCGGTCATTTATCCAGACCATCAAATCGTACCCGATCAACACGGAGGTGCGGGTGACGAAGACGTTTACCGTGAACACCACGCCAACGCCACCTTCGCCAATTCCATCACCACAACAGACCGTGACGCTGCCGGGTGGTAATGATGCCGGGGCTGTCACGATGGAGATCAACACGTCGATGATTCTGCTGCCGAAAGAACCCATGCGCAAACGCCTGTTCGATAGCCGTGTTGGTTTCTTCGCCAACAACTACACCGTTTACGATGATAATTCGCAACGGACGGAAGACGAAACATTTGCCGTCCGGTGGCGGCTGGAAGCCAAAAATGATGCCGATGCCCAGCGTCAGAAAAAAGGCGAACTAATCGAGCCAAAGAAACAGATCGTGTATTACATCGATCCGGCCACACCAACCAAATGGCGGCCTTTCCTGAAAGCAGGTGTAGCCGACTGGCAGAAGGCTTTTGAAAAAGCAGGCTGGAAAAACGCCATCATTGCCAAAGACTGGAACAGTACCGATACGACGCTGAGTCTGGAAGATGCCCGTTATTCGGTGATTCGCTACTTCGCGTCCGACATCGAAAATGCCTACGGGCCAAACGTGAATGACCCCCGGTCGGGTGAGATCATCGAGAGCCATATCGGCTGGTATCATAACGTGATGAATTTACTTCGGAAATGGTATGTAGTGCAGGGAGCTGCCGTCGATGCGCGTGCCCGCAAGCCTAAATTCGATGATGACCTGATGGGCCAGTTGGTTCGGTTCGTATCGAGCCACGAGGTAGGTCACACGCTGGGTCTACGCCATAACTTCGGATCGAGCCACGCCACACCGGTTGAAAAACTACGCGACAAAGCATTCATTGAGCAGAACGGCCACACCGCATCGATCATGGATTATGCCCGTTTCAACTACGTAGCGCAGCCTGAAGATGGCATCACAGACCTGTTTCCCCGCATTGGTACCTACGATATCTGGGCGATCGAATGGGGGTACAAACCCGTTTACGATACCAAAGATGCCACGGCTGATAAGCTGGTGCTGAATACCTGGGTGAAAAGCCACGAGAAAGATCCCCGCTACTGGTTCGGTACGGAGATCAACCCGATGGACCCCCGGTCGCAGAGTGAAGATTTAGGGGATAACGCCATGAAAGCCAGTACGTATGGCATTAAGAACCTGAAGCGGATCATGCCAAACCTAACCGAATGGACGAAGGAAGAGGCGGAAGATTATGATAAGCTGCGTGAAATGTACGGGGAAGTGGTTGGTCAGTTCCGCCGGTATATGGGTCACGTAACCAAATACGTAGGCGGTATCTACGAAACACCACGTACCTACGATCAAACTGGTTTGACGGTCTACGAACCAACGCCGAAAGCATTGCAGAAAGAAGCCGTAGATTTCCTGAATACGCAGCTGTTCCAGACACCAACCTGGATCCTTGACCCGAAAATCATGCCGCTGGTACGCGCCGATCAGGGTATCGATTATATTCGGACGCTGCAGGAAACGACGCTCAACAGCCTGACCGATGTAGGCCGGTTGTCGCGCCTGATCGAAACGGGGTCGGGTTCGTTGGCCAAGCCAGGTGTGCCAAGCTACACCCTCATCGAGTTCATGGCTGATTTGCAGAACGGTATCTACAAGGAGCTGTCGACCGGTAAGGCAATTGATATTTATCGGCGTAACCTGCAGAAAGCCTACGCGGAAAAGCTGATTGCCGTTCTGAATACACCGGCGTCGACGGGAGCTGGCGCTGCGCCGTTCGCTGGTGCTGGCTTCCGGTTCAATCCAGGTCCGGTTACCGATGTCCGCAAGTCGGATATCATGTCGGTCGTTCGGGGTCAGCTGGTTAGTCTGCAACGGAGCATCGCTTCGGCTATACCGCGCCAAACAGATACCATGAGCAAATACCACCTGGCCGATATTCAGGCCCGTATCCAAAATGCCCTGGATCCGAAGAAAGGATAGACGCTAACTGGGAAATAAATAATGGCGCTGCGGGTAAAATTTAGCCCGGCAGCGCCATTATTTATTGTACATTATTCATTATTCGCTACTTTTGCAATCCAATTCGGGATGTAGCGCAGTCCGGTAGCGTGCTTGCATGGGGTGCAAGAGGTCGTGGGTTCGAATCCCGCCTTCCCGACCACACAAAGAGTGAAAAACCGCCTAAAACTAGTTTTTAGGCGGTTTTTCTGTTTTAGCACATCAGTGATATAATGCTTTGTTCTGGCTATGGTTGTGTTGCTCTTATTCGACACACAACTGAGCCTTCAGGATGGTCACGTCTACTATAAACCAACCTATTCAAGGACGGTCAGTTTTCGATTTATCTTGCTATCTATCAAATGGCTGGGAGTACCGGTCGACAGTAGGCTGTCAGTAGGTCTGATGGATAAATTAACTTAAAGGTTAAGAAACAATGGCCTGGCAACGTACCTGAGAATATGCACTTTTGAACATGAAAAGGAATTACTAATTTGACGCCTTAATCTGAAATACGCTCCTTTTTTGCTTTAAAATAAGCATGATTGGATTGAACTTTTTCAATAAACGCGTTCTTTACTTCTTGATTTACAGGTCTGTCACCGATGTAGCCCCTCAGAGTCTCACTTCCAGCAGAATAAGGATTAAGACTAGAATAGAAAAAGTAACTGTTTCTAAAACATTACCAACTCAGAGTCTCACTTCCAGCAGAATAAGGATTAAGACTAATACAGCACCGTATTTTTCTTTCAATTTCTCTTTAACTCAGAGTCTCACTTCCAGCAGAATAAGGATTAAGACGGCAATAAGGACTCGCATATTATTTGGGATTAGTTATCTCAGAGTCTCACTTCCAGCAGAATAAGGATTAAGACTTTAAAGTAAAAGCCCCTCTCACGCATGAGTAGGGGCCTCAGAGTCTCACTTCCAGCAGAATAAGGATTAAGACGTGATATTCCAACGCATTCCTTCAAACGTAAAGCTCAGAGTCTCACTTCCAGCAGAATAAGGATTAAGACATATGTACTCAATTCAATCCAATCAGAACGCTCCTACTCAGAGTCTCACTTCCAGCAGAATAAGGATTAAGACCCAATAAAACTAACATTACGAGTATTCATAATTACCAATCTCAGAGTCTCACTTCCAGCAGAATAAGGATTAAGACCTGATAGTACGTGTTCTTCTGTGGGCAATGGGCGCTGCTCAGAGTCTCATTTTCAGCAGAATAAGGATTGGAGGCTACCGGTAAGGTATATACGTTAGACTGTTTATTACCAGTCTTTTGTCAGGAATCCTGTCGAAAGGCTGCCAGGTTGAGTGAGTAGTAGGAAGGATAACGCTGATTGGGTGAACAGGGCGATTTATTGTACGGTCAGGAATTGGCTTGGTAGTAGTCATAATAAATTGATAATTGCACACCCTAATCTACCCAATAGCCTAATTCGTTTTGAAACGCATTCGTTACCTCACCGTTCGCTTCGACGCAGCGATTCAGCACATTGAGATTCCTGCCTTCCGGGGCGCAATCATCGATAAGATCGGTACAGCCTATACCAGCTTTCATAACCATCTGGCCGAAGGTCAGTTTCTGTATCGCTATCCGGTTATTCAGTATAAGCAGATTGGTTGCAACCCGGCCATTGTTTGCCTCGAAGAAGGTACCGATGATATTCAACATTTTTTCCAGCAACGTACCTGGGATATCCGCATCGGCGAACGTCCACTCACGCTGACAGTCAAGGACCTCCGCCTGCATCAGTATACGTTGCAGGCCTGGGAACATACATTCCGGGTCAGGATTCACAACTGGCTGGCTCTCAACGAAACTAATTACGCCCGCTACCAGAGCACATCCGACGACCTTGATCGGCTCGAACTGCTCGAGAAGATTCTGACGGGCAATATCCTCAGTATGGCCAAAGGCCTCGACTGGCGTATCGAGCGCGAAGTGCGTGTCCGAATTTTACGTTGCTCGCCCCTGCGGTGGCTGCGTTTCAAAGGGCAACTACTGGCAGGCTTCGACCTCGACTTCGCCACCAACGTTTTTCTGCCCGACTGGATCGGCCTGGGCAAGGGCGTCAGTGTAGGCTTCGGCGTGGTCATGCGCGAACGACAGGACCAGAAACGAACCGGCGGGCCTAACCCACAAAACCACCCCAACGAACAGCCCGAAACCAGTCTATCAGATGACGACGAATACTGAGCCAACCACCCGCGAGCTTGTCTACCTGGCGGGGCTGCTGCACGATATTGGTAAGTTTTTGCCCGATTTTGACACGTTCTGGAAAAGCCATCCACTATATGCCGATCTACAGCAGATTGAACCCCTATTTGTGGAGAGGGCGGATAGTTGGGCAACAGCTATCGACGCGCAAAGCGACGGTGCTGGGCTAGCTGTCCAGCCGCTTCGTAATCTGTTTGCCGACATAGAAATCGACCATAAAATAGGGGTGAATCTGGGTGATTCTCAACTAATCGGAGCGCATAAACTTAGCCTCGACCGGGCACTCTTTACCGATCCCAAAGGCGACATAGAAGAACTACGGCAGGCCTTCAGAGTCGATTTTGGTAAACTACCTATAGGTAGCGTCGGCGTATTTGCGGAGTCGCTGACGCACCTACTTAGGCGGTATACGTGGTGCCTGCCCGCGTCGGGTTCACCTGCGTTCCGATCAATCAGCCTCTTTCACCACCTTAAACTCACGGCGGCATTTGCCCATTGCTTTTCAGCGCAAAACCTTGATACCACGTATCCAGTACAATTGCTCTGCGTCGACTTGTCGGGTATTCAGTCGTTTATCTACAATATCGGTTCGCGCTATGCAGCACGGAGCCTGAAAGGGAGATCGTTTTCGCTACAACTGCTGCTTGACAGCATCGCCCGCCGTATCCGGCAGGAGACGAGTACGTATTCAGGGCATATCGTTTATAGCAGCGGTGGCAAGTTTTTTATGCTCCTACCTAACACACCAACTCTGAACAGCAAGTTGGGTATGTTGCAACGTGAGATTGCCGATACCGTTTGGGACGAATACGCCGGACAACTCTTTGTATGTTTCGGACAGGTAGCTTTCGATTACCAACCCGGTAACAAGCAGGTATCTATGGAGGGAAAGCCCGAAGCCAGTAACCTCAGCGACCTGTGGCGGGCCGTGGCTGACAAGGCTGCCGAACAAAAGGTCCGTAAGAATAGCGCGTTGCTACTCGATGCCAACAAGTTTGGAGACCTGTTTACCGCAGCGGGCGAAGGTGGTGATGCTGATGTCTGCGTCGTTACGGGGCAGGAAGGAAAGTTGGTCTTGACCAAAGACAAACAGTCGAAAGTACATCCAGCCGTTTTACAGCAAATCGAGATTGGGGCGCAACTCAACGGAGCGCACTACATCACATTTGGTACAGGCACGTTTAGCCTCTTGCCAAACGTTGTCGGCACGTTCAGTCTGGCCGACACCACCAATTTTTCCCCTGACGCTGAGTATTGCCAGTTGGTACAACCCGGTCAACCTACATCGTTTGTTGCAAGTACATCGCATCGTAACGTGGTGCGAAGTTTTCGGTTTTTTGGCGGAAGCCAACAGGCCAAGTCCTGCGTCGACGACCGGAAGCCCAAAACCTTTGAGGAACTGGCAGGTATTGTGCGCGATAATCCTGAAAAGGACGAGAGCCCCGTACTGGACAATAAATCGGAAGGAAAATTCAGGCAGTTGGCCGTACTACGCATGGACGTTGACGGGCTGGGCAAGCTCTTCACGCACGGCTTTCGGGCCGACCGTGCCACGTTTTCGGCCTACGCCACACTGTCGGGGCAACTCGACTGGTTTTTTAGCGGCTACCTCAATACCATTCGCGACCAGGATGCCTTCCGCGATTGGGTCAATATTATCTATTCCGGTGGCGACGATGTGTTTGCTATAGGGCGCTGGGATCGCATTATCGCCTTTGCCAGTACCGTACAAACAGATTTTAAGCAGTTTACGGGCCGCCCCGACCTGACTATCTCGGCGGGTATCGAGTTGATGCGCCCGCGCTATCCGATTGGTAAAGCGGCCCTCGCGGCAGGAGAAGCCGAAGACCGGGCGAAAGAGTATGAGGCAGCAAACGGGCAATCTAAAAACGCCATTTGCCTATTTGGTCTCACCGCCAATTGGGACACCGAATTTCCGCAGATAAAAGGCTTGAAAGACAAGATAGTAAGCTGGCTGGAGACAGGTCAGCTCTCAATGGGCGTACTACGAAAGCTGTTTGAGTATTACGATATCCACAGGCAAAACCCCGACGACCTATCGTGGAAGTGGAACGCCGCCTACAGCCTGGCCCGTCACCGAACCGACAAAAACGCTACGGCTATCGACGCATTAAAAACCATGCTGTTTATCGAGATCAACGATAACCGACTGCGGTTCGATGCTTTCGCTATGGCCCTGCGTTGGGCTGAACTTTCACATCGCGATTACCCTAAAACCGATAATTGATTATGGCACAAACCATTGAACAGATGCTTGATGAGGGCATTAAAGAGTTGGATGCTTTGCAACAGATGGGGATACGACTCAAAGAAACGGACGTAAAAACGTCTCAAATCCGAAAGTTTTTCGGGGCCTTGAAGCGTATTCAGGTCGATTTCGATAACCTGAAAAGCGAAATCATTCTGTTGGAGCCGCGCCTTGCCTACGCCTACGGAAAAGCAAAAGGTGGTGATGGTGGGAAAGAAGGCTTGAAGCACATGTATGATACCCTGGGGCCACTCATTAAGAAAATTGATATCAATCCCGAAAAATTTAACCGTTTTGTACAAATCACCGAGGCTGTTGTGGCGTACCACAAAGCCGAAGGCGGTAAAGAATAACAAAGATTAAATCACACATTTACAATGGCTTATATCAAACTTTATAAAAAAGTACGTCTCAGCTATAGCATGGAGCTAAAGACTGGTCTGCGGGTTGGAGCCAGCAAAGACAACGTAGATATCGGTGGGGTTGATTTGCCCGTAGTACGGCGCAAGGACAACAACCAGCCTTATATTCCAGGTAGTTCTATCAAAGGCAAAATTCGTAGCCTACTTGAGATTGTCACGGGGTCAAATGCCAATAGCAAATTCAATCAGTATAGCACGGAAGGCGAACCCATTGCCGCTCTGTTTGGCTGGTTTGGCATTAAAGACCAAAAAACGGGAAACCCTTCGCGGTTGATCGTGCGCGATGCATATCTGACAGATGAATGGGCCGCTAAATTGAAAGCTTCTACGTTCACCGATATGCCCTATACTGAAATTAAATTTGAGAATGCCATTGACCGAATCAAGGGGGTAACCGTCAACGGGGCAATTCGGCAGGTCGAGCGGATTCCGGCGGGTGCGGTTTTCACGGTCGAGTTCGTGATTAACATCATGCAGGAACGTGCCGATGAGACCGCTGCTGAACTGCAGCGAAAAGAGCAAACATACATGGATTATCTCAAGGCGGGCATTCGGCTGCTCGAAGATGATTACCTCGGCGGGTCGGGGTCACGGGGGTATGGGCAGGTCCAGTTTTCGGCTCCTGCTATAACCTCAAAAACAGCAGAAACGTACCTGAACCCCGCCTGACGGTATGCGCTTCGACATCATCCGGCTACATTTTACGGCTCCATTGCACCTGAGCAACGCTCGCCCCGACGACTACGGCAGCAGCGAACGAACCATTCACTCCGATACATTTACAGCAGCGATCTTCCAGGCGTGGGCTACACTTGGCCAAACCAACTGGATTCCTAAAACTAAAACCGATGCGCCGGGCTTTGCGGTGTCGAGCCTGTTTCCGTTTCGTGGCGGGGCTACGCCAATTTACTTTCTGCCTAAACCCTATTTCCGCAACGAACATACCAACACGTTTACCCTCGAACCCGGTGAGGCTAAAAAAATCAAGAAACTTCAGTTCCTAGACGTACCCCACTTCGAGGCATACCTGCATCAGCGGGAGACCCCGTCGGTAGGTACGTCGGCCATTTGCGGAAGTTTCCAAAGCTCACAATTAGCTGATATTCAAGCAGAAGATGGCCGTAATTTTCTGACTAGTAGCGTACAGACGCGCCTAATGCGTCCTCGCCTCGAAACCGAAGATCCCACGCCCTATTACGTTGAACGGGTGTTTTTTCGGCACGATTCGGGACTTTGGTGTCTTGTTCGGTACGACTCAGCCGAGGCGCGCCGACGTGTGCGGGCGGCAGTGGAATGGCTGGGCGACAGCGGTATCGGCACCGACCGAGCAGTGGGCAACGGGCAGTTTCGGGCGGAATGCGACCACACCCTCGACATCGATGTACCCACGGCGGGTGCATTTGCTGTAAACCTCTCGCTATTCTGCCCCGAAAGCCATCCCCAACTCACAGCACTGCTGGCCGACGAACGCACCCGATATGATCTGGTCCGGCGCGGGGGTTGGCTCTCGGAACCCTATAATACCCTTCGCAAACGCTCGGTCTGGATGCTCCGCGAAGGGGCTTTGTTGCATCAGGCCGGAGCAGATAAACCTGTCGGCAAATTGGTCGATCTGCGCCCCGAGGTGCTGCCCGAAAGCCACCCCATCTGGC
Source organism: Fibrella arboris (assembly GCF_041321095.1). Classification (NCBI taxonomy): domain Bacteria; kingdom Pseudomonadati; phylum Bacteroidota; class Cytophagia; order Cytophagales; family Spirosomataceae; genus Fibrella; species Fibrella arboris. Next base: position 97,205 of record NZ_JBGGWE010000020.1, read on the forward strand.
GCGATGGCCGGACCATTCTTTTACCCGTAAACATCGCATAGCCATGCCTATAGAACTCGCCTCGGTGCTCACCACCTATCGGTTCGATGTCGATATCGTCAGCCCATTGCATGTGGGTATGGCACAGGAGAAGCACTACGTCAGAGGGTTAGATTACCTACTCGACGACAAAACAGTGCAACTCATCAACGCCGATGCGCTGCTGCGGGCGATGAATCCTCAGGAGCGCAACAACCTGACCGCCCAACTGGCAGCGGGAAAAACAGAGGGCCTCGAACCGACCATCAGGCAGTTGTTGCCCAAATACCCTGCCATGAAGGGACTTCAGTTGCCACTTGCCAAAGGCGAGCCCGCCGAAATCCGCCGGATGTATCAAACCGGGCTTGGGCAGTATGCCATTCCAGGAACATCAGTCAAAGGTGCGCTTCGGTCAGTGCTATTGGCAACCCGCAAAACCGAACCGGGGCAACAACGTAACAGCGAGAATGATTTGCTGGGTATGTTCGAGAAGAGTGTGATGCGGTTCGTACATGTGGGCGACATGGCCGTACCCGCCGCGCAGATGGCCGTGTGGGGTACTAAAATTTATAGTGCCGACAGCAAAGCGCATAATATAGAGACGCGTGGCGAGTGGAAACATGGCAGAACGAGCTCACACAGCTCCAAGTTTGATGATACCAATCCACGCTATGAAAAAGATGCGTTTATGACTTTCTACGAATTGGCCATACCTGACTCAATACAGGCTAACCCATTGGAACTGACCATCCGGCTGGGGCAGCAACTACCCCACGCGTTGAAACAATACGCCGAGGCCAACATACCCGGTTACCAAAAACTGCTCGATGGTAAACCGGGCGACTGGCTGGTGCAAACCATCCGGGCGCATACGAAACGCTTTCTGGAGCGTGAGCGGCAATATTTCGAGAAGTTCGACAACAAAGATCTCAATGACCGTCAATCAATTCTAGATTATATCGACGCAATATTAGCCGAAAACAACCATACCGATGCCTGCCTGCTACGGGTAGGGGCGGGTGTAGGCTTCCACAGCATCACCGGCGACTGGCAGTTCAACGACCACACGGCCCAATGGAACACCGACAAAAACGCTATACGTCATAAGACCCGCAAGTTCGCTGTTGACCGTCGCGAAGGTAAACCACGCTTTGAGCTGATGGGATTTCTGAAGCTCACCCGCCAAACTGAAGCTAGTAAAATCGCCCGCCAACAGCGACAATATGGTTTGCTGCAACAGGCACAAGCGGCTGCTGAAGCCGAAGCAAAACGACTGGAAGACGATCGACTGGCTGCCGAAGAAGCCCGTAAACCAAAAGTCCACCCCGGCCCTGTCACTAAAGGAATGGAAGTAGATGCCGAAGTGGTAATAAGCGCAAAACCCAATCGTGTTAAAATCTTTGTGGCTGGCTACGAAGATAAACAGTTTGAGATGATAGACTCAGCGCAACAACTAAAGGGATACACCTGCCGCGTTGCCTTAGTCATCGAAAAAGGTAAAATATTGAGAGTGAGGCACCTGACTAAGAAATAGCCTTTTTTCTGACAATTTAGGAATTTAATTCCTAAATTGTCAGAAAAAAGGCTATTTTGATTTCTCGTCAGTTAACCGAGCGAGCATCAGAGATGCTCCGGAAATACCCGATCATCACCATTACCGGACCCAGACAGTCAGGGAAAACGACACTGGCCAAGCTGCTTCGCCCGACATTCAGATACGTTAGTCTGGAAAGTTTGACCGAGCGGGAATTCGCCCGGCAAGACCCCAAAGGTTTTCTGGAAACCTACCGGAACGGGGTAATTCTGGATGAAGTGCAGTACGTACCTGAGTTGTTTTCGTACCTACAAGTCGTGACCGACGAGCGGCAACGGACGGGTGAGTATATTCTGACTGGTTCGCAGAATTTTCTGTTGATGGAACAGATTACGCAATCATTGGCCGGGCGGGTAGCCGTGTTTAACCTGCTGCCCCTGTCTTGGTCCGAACTGCGTGAAACTTCCTACGCGCCCGTTTCCTGGGAGGCCTATCTGGTAGGCGGTAGTTACCCGCGTAAATTGGTACAGGATATCGACGCCGTGAGCTTTTATGACAGTTACCTGCAAACCTATGTAGAGCGGGATGTACGGCAGGTAAAGAATATCCTGAATCTGGGCCTGTTCCAACGGTTTATTCAACTGCTAGCTGGCCGCATCGGACAGTTGTTTAATCAACAAAGTTTAGCCGTTGAACTGGGGGTTGATAATAAGACGGTAAACGCGTGGCTGACGGTGCTCGAAACGTCGTTTATCGCCTATCGACTGCAACCGTATTACCAGAATTTCAGCAAGCGGATTGTGAAAACACCGAAGGTTTATTTCTACGATACGGGTTTGGCTGCCTACCTGCTGGGCATCCGTTCGGAGGCCGATCTAAGCGTCCATTTTGCGAAGGGATCCCTATTCGAGAATCTGATAATTAATGAATTGACCAAAAACTGGCTGAATCAGGGTAAACGCCCTGCCTTTTATTTCTGGTCTGACCAATCGACCCACGAGATCGATCTACTCATTGACCAGGGCACAAAACTGACAGCGATTGAAATCAAATCAGGCAAAACTATCCAGCCCGATTTTTTTAAGGGCTTACGCTATTTTGGCGAGCTAGCCCCACAAACAGAATCAACGCTGGTATACGGCGGAGACAGCCCGCAACAACGAACCGGCATTCAGGTACTGACAATAAAGGAGTTGAACGAATTAAACTGATAAATGTAGATGAAAAATTACTTCGTCATTACGCTTGGTACAAGGGAAATACAGCTTTTTAAATCGGCTATCGAGCCAAACGGATTTGAGGTAATTACCGAGATTCGAAAGGAAACTCCGTTTACTTATGTTCAACCGATTGGCCAACCTACTTTACGAATTTCGGCGCGTGGCTCTGATGATTTCCCCGATTTTTTTACCATTAGCCCGCGTATAGATGGAGAGATAATTCTCAAGAAATGGCCACTTTTCAGGCCTATACTCGACTACCCGCTTATTCGTCCGGCCCTTGAATACCTAAAAACAAAAAGCATTGGTATCGACATTATCATGCTGGTCTTCACCGATCAGGAGCAAGCATTTATAGATGGCAGGGTAAAAAAACGATCGTACATCAACAACGATACGGTTTATTTTGCTGATATGATTGAGCGGTTCGTTCGGGAAGATACCTATTTTAATGAAGCCTACATTGACCACTTCGGACGTTATGAATCAGTAGCTGACATGGCTATTCAGTATACTGAGTTCGGTAAAATAAAGGACGAATTAATTTCTGACGATGAAGTTAGTAAAGTTTATCTCTTCCCACAAGGCGGTATTGATCAGATTAATCAGGCATTGACTTTAAGGCTTATAGAGACGTTTGAAGGGCGGGTAGTGTACTTGCAAAATGCTGAGGGTAAAGAAGTTCAGGAATTAGATTTTCCACGCCGGTTTGTAAATGTGCTTCAAAAACAAAAATTACTTAAGCACTTGGCTGATTATGACTTCGGGTACATTGATAAAACTCTTTATCAGGATAAATTAGTGTGTCACCTTGCTCAGTATGCTGTCCGTCGCCTAAGCTTACAACATAATCAACTGAAAGCTAACGTAGATATTCTGCTCAAAGAAGACAAGGTCAAGAACCTTTGGGCAGAGTTCTCTAAAAATTTGACTACCGATGAAGCAAAGCTGTCAGACCTTTATTTATCAGCAAAAATTAGTTGCAAGCAGGGTCGGTATAATGAGTTTTTGTGGAAAGCTTTTACTCTAAATGAATCTCTGTTTAAAATTAAAGCTGAATCACTGATTGGTAGTACAGATTCGTGTAGAGTTATTGGCTTAGGCCATTCAGACAATAATCAGTTATGGTTAGATAAGCTCAATCAAACTGACAGTCGGCTGGTTCCATACCTACAACAGCATGGAATAGGTTTAAGCAACCCATATCGTAAAGCTTATGTGGGAATTGTTGCCTGCCTCAGTCCAGCTACAGATTCATTAACATTATTAACACGTGTTGCGGATAAACTCGAAAGTTTAGCAAGCAAACGACATGGACTGGCCCACAAATTAGGCACAACATCACTTATTGATGCGTGAATTAGTCTGTAAAGAAACCTACCTCCTTCTTGCGAAAGAAAGCAGTAATGAGTTTGGGATTAGCTCGCAACTGAGCTAACAGATCAATCACCGATTTAGCCAATTGC
>NZ_JBGGWE010000021.1:0-92495 GCF_041321095.1 Fibrella arboris
CGTCGCGTAGCGACCTGACCACGCTGAATTGTTAGGTCGCTACGCGACGGAAGGAGACTCAGGCAACTCAACGTTCTATAGACATTAGGTCGCTACGCGACGAGTTGGCCGACGCAAACAGCTTTTCGAGGGCTCCGCTGGCAGGCCTTGCTGGTAACTGGTGATCCACTGAAACCTGAAACTGCGCGGCGGCCGCCGCGCACTTGAAACTTGCTCCCCCTTCATCCCCAATTACAACCGATAGCCCAGAAATAGCATCAGGTACGTGGTGAATCTGTAGATTACGACATAGATCACTAATCGCCACCTCCTTACGCCTAACTTGTCTATGCAGCTTGTTATTGACAACCTATCTAAAACGTATAAAAATGGGGTACGTGCCCTCGATGCTGTTTCGCTGACCATTCCGACGGGGATGTATGGACTGCTGGGGCAGAACGGGGCTGGTAAAAGCACGCTCATGCGTACGCTGGCCACCTTGCAGGATGCTGACAGCGGCACGGCTATGCTTGGCGACCTTGACGTGCTGAATCAAAAAGAAGCTGTTCGCCGTACGCTGGGCTATTTGCCACAGGAGTTTGGCGTTTATCCACGCGTGTCGGCCTCGGAATTGCTCGATCATTTTGCCTTGCTGAAAGGCGTGATCAATGGCCGCGAGCGGACGCAACTGGTTGACGCCTTATTGAACCGGGTCAACTTATACGAGCACCGCAAAAAGGCGGTGAGTAGCTACTCGGGTGGTATGAAACAACGCTTTGGCATTGCCCAGGCGCTGATTGGCGATCCTCAACTGATTATCGTGGATGAACCTACCGCCGGCCTTGACCCCGGAGAGCGTAATCGGTTCTACAACCTGTTATCCGAAATCGGCGAGAACGTTGTCGTGATTCTGTCTACCCATATTGTGCAGGACGTGATGGAACTCTGCAACAACATGGCCATCATTCACCAGGGTCGCGTGCTCTATGGCGGCACCCCCACAGCAGCGGTTGCCCGCCTGTCGGGCCAGATCTGGGCCAAATCAATCAGCAAGGCCGAGCTGCCCACTTATCAGCAAACCCACACGCTGATCTCCAGCAAACTCGTGGCTGGCAAACCCCTCATCCACATCCTGAGCGATGTTGACCCCGGCGACGGCTTCACCGCCGCCGAACCAGACCTGGAAGATGTCTTCTTTTCGGCCATCTCGTCGCCAATGGTACGCGGATAACGCCGGTAGTACCGATCAAGACCGATTGCTGTGTCTATTATTGTTCTGAAGCGGTGCCGGCCTCGTTGACCAGCCACCTGTGTATACCCATCAGGTAAGAAATCCGTGCCGACCCGCTAAACCCGTCCAATCTGCGTTCCCCTCTATGTTTTCCCACCTCTTCACCTTCGAAATCCGGTATTGGCTCAGGCAGCCGATGGTCTGGATATTTATGCTCGTCAATACGGTCATGTTTGCCTGGGCGGCCGCATCTGATGACCTTAGTATTGGCGGATCGTTTGGTAATATCTTCAAGAATGCGCCCTACGTGATTCAAAATCAGTACGGCGTCTGGACCATCTTTGCGCTGCTGATGACCACCGCGTTTGTGCAAAATGCGGCACTTCGTGACTTTACCTATAACAGCCATCAACTCGTTTTTTCGTCACCGATTCGGAAGGTCGATTACCTGGCGGGGCGGTTTCTGGGGTCTTACGTCGTGGCGCTGATTCCCTTCTTTGGCATCTCTATCGGTATACTGCTGGGTACGTTGATCGGGCAGGCTACCGGGACTGTGGAGGCTGAGCGATACGGGCCGGTGGTCTGGTCGGCACACGTCAATGCGTTTCTGACGTTCGCCATGGGGAACACCTTCATTTCGGGGGCGTTCATTTTTATGCTCGCCGCCCTAAGCCGGTCAACGGTGGTGGCGTTTGTGGGGGCGGTATTATTGCTGGTGGCGCAGGCCGTAGCTGGTAACCTGCTGGGCGATCTGGACAATGAAACGTTGGTCGCCTACTTCGATGCGCTGGGCTTCGGCCCGTTTGAACTAGCCACCAAATATTGGACGGTTGCCGATAAGAATACGCGGTCGGTCGGCCTTCTCGATGGCTATATGGGCATCAACCGGGCTATCTGGTTTGGTATCGGGCTGCTCTGGCTGGGTATCACCTACCTGCGTTTTTCGTTTGCCGAACGGGTAAGCGGTGGCCGCTGGTTCAGCCGCAGGCGAAAAACAGACGCGCTCCCTACGGATGCGGCTGGTGTTGCCGTATTCGGGACTGCTCAGCCGCTGCCTCGTGTACAGCGCCAGACGGGCACAGGGGCACAGGTAGCGCAGCTATTCCGCGTGGCTAGAACCGATTTCAATGGTACCATCCGGGGAGTAGCGTTTATCGTCATTCTGCTGGCGGGACTGCTCAACATGGGCTTTTCGCTACGTTTTGCCGATGATTTTTACGGGCTGTATTCGTATCCGGTCACGTACAACGTCATTCAGACGATTCAGGGCACGATGGGGATTTTCCTGTTTGCCATCATCATCTTCTATTCCGGCGACCTGATCTGGAAGGAACGCGATGCCGATCTGGCTCAGATCTATGACTCGATGCCCCACCGGAACTGGTCGGTATTTGTGGGAAAACTACTGGCCATGATCGGCGTGGTAGCGCTGATTCAGGTTGTATGCGTTGGGGCAGGTATACTGGCGCAGACGCTGATGGGCTACACGGTCTATGACCTCAGGCAGTATGTGGTCGAATTCTTCCTTATCGGCCTGTCGCGGCTGATACCGATCATCGTGCTATCGATGCTGATGCACACGCTGGTGAACAACAAGTACGTGGCTTTCTTTGCCGTGGTCGTGGTTCTGATCACTAACGGCTATATCTGGGGGCCACTCGACGTGCAGAGTAATCTGGTCCAGTTCAACGCAACGCCCGATTACACCTACTCCGACATGAACGGATGGGGGCCGTATGTGGCCTCGCTGGTGTGGTTTCGTATGTACTGGTCGCTGTTTACCGCCTTGTTGGGCGTTGTGGCTGTATTGTTCTGGGTACGTGGTAAAGACACCGCCTGGGCCAACCGCTGGCAACTGGCCAGCCGGCAGTTCAATGGCCTGAACCGGCGCGTTACCATCGGGCTAATGGTTGGCTGGCTGATCGTAGGCAGTTTTCTGGCTTATAACACCTTTATTGTTAATCCCTTTGTGACGAGCAAAGTGCAGGAAAAGCGGCAGGTGGCGTATGAGAAAACGTACAAGAAATTCGAGCATCGGCCGCAACCCCGCATCACCGACGTAACCTACAGCATCGACCTGTATCCTGAAGAGCGGGCCATTCAGGTACGTGGTCGATACGTACTGACCAACAAAACTGGTTCTGCCATCGATTCATTGCATGTGTTACTGCCAAACCGACTGAACTACACCATGACTATTGCTGGTGCCAGGCGGGTGCTGAACGACTCTATACTGCAATACACGATTTACAAACTGGCTCGCCCAATGGCTCCCGGTGATTCGCTGCTACTAACCTGGACGGCCCATCGCGAAGCAAGAGGCGTTGAGAATGAAGTCGAGTTTGTTCAGCAGGTGAACCAGAACGGGTCTTTTTTCAATAACATCGATATTTCGCCACAGATTGGTTATCAGAAAGATGGAGAGTTAGGGAGCAGGAACGACCGTAAGGAATATGACCTGCCTGAGCGGGCCCGGATGCCTAAACTCGAGCGTAACTGCACCGAAGCCTGCATGAACACGTATATCGGTACTAGTTCTGACTGGGTGAATGTGCGCACCACGATCAGCACGGCGCCCGATCAGATGGCGGTAGCCCCTGGTTCCTTGCGAAAAGAGTGGACCGGTAACGATGCACAGGGCCGCCCACGTAAATACTTCACCTATGCCCTTGACCATGAATCGCTGAATTTCTATTCGTTCATCTCGGCTCGGTTCGAGGTGAATCGCAGCAAGTGGAACGGGATTGATGTAGAGGTGTATTACGACAAAAAACACCCCTATAACGTAAAAAACATGAGCGAGTCGATCAAGGGAGCGCTGGCTTATTACACGGCGAATTTTGGTCCGTATCGCCATAAGCAGGCGCGTATCGTCGAGTTTCCGCGCTATGCCAGCTTTGCGCAGGCTTTTCCGGGTACGATGCCCTATTCAGAAAGTATCGGGTTTATCTCGAAGATTGACCCTGAAACGGACATTGACATGGTGAAATATGTGGTAGCGCACGAGATGGGTCACCAGTGGTGGGCGCATCAGGTAGTTGGGGCCGACATGCAGGGAGCTACGCTGCTGTCGGAAACGTTGGCGCAATATTCGGCCCTGATGGTGATGCAGCAACGATATGGGCGCGACCGGATGAAACGCTTCCTGGGGTATGAGAGTGACCGGTATCTGGGGGCGCGGGGCAGTGAATCGGAGAAAGAAGTACCGCTCGAAAAGGTGGAAAATCAGGGGTATGTACATTACAACAAGGGCAGTCTGGTCATGTTCAACATGAAAGAATTCATTGGCGAGAAGGCCGTGAACAACGCCCTGCATGCCCTTACATCGGCCTTTGCGTACCGGCAGCCACCGTATCCAACCGCCTACGAACTGGTTGATCGCCTGCGGGCCAATACGCCTGACTCCTTAAAATCGACGATCCATGACCTGTTTGAGCACATTACGATTTACGACAATCGGGCCACGGCCGTCAGCGCCAGGAAGCGTAAAGATGGCCAGTATGATGTGTCGGTAACGGTACAAACGGCCAAGCTCCTGGCCGACTCGCTGGGTCGGGAAACACCGCTTCCCCTTAACGACCTCATCGACGTTGGTGTGTATGGCAAACCAGCCGACGGTAAGAAAATCGGCAAACTGTTGGCCATGCAACGTACCCGGATGAAAGCCAAAACAGGTACGTATTCCTTCGTGGTGAAGGAAGCGCCTTACGAAGCAGGTGTCGACCCCCTCAGCTACCTCGCCGACCGGATTCCGGCCGATAATTTGAAGAAGATTACGGGACTGTAATGGAGAAAGTGGTGTTTGGGGGGCTATGGATAATCAACCTAAGCACCATTTTTTGTTCACGTACTCGCGAAGCCAACACGCTTCGCGAGTACGTGAACATAGCTATTTATTTGCCACCGTTTTTTGGCTTAACAGATTGTGCCACGTCGATAAATGGAGCGATCCAGATTTCGTTTTCGTGCTGTTTCAGGAATTGGAGCAGTTTACGGTGTTCCGGCAGGGCTACGTTCAGGTTATGTTCACCGCCCACGCCATGAAACAGAAAAACCAGTACTGAATTGGTCGCCATGGCCTGCTTCACCAGGGCAATCATCTCTTCACCCGATTGTCCGTTGATACCATAAGCCCCTACATTGCCCAGGTCGATTGCCGTTGGTTGCTTCATCTCGCTGGTGGTACCTCGGGCGGCAACAAAATCGCCGGTTACTTTTTCGTAGTAATTCTCGCCAGCAACGGTTCGGTCGCCACAGGGATAGGCGAAGGTGCGCTGCTTTTTGCCGTCGAGGGCTTCCAGGAACGTATTGGTCATCCGAATCTCATCCACAATACGAGGTACGGTATAGGTCCGCAGGTCGCGGTTAGCGCTTACCCACTCACGGCCGGGGCCGCCAGTGCAGGGGTGAAACAGCGTATGATTCGCCAATTCGTGCCCATGCGTAGCGGCTTTTTTCCAGTCGGCAACACGTGCTGTAACACCCGGAAAACTACCCGACAGGTAGAATGTGCCTTTGAACCCCAGCGAATCCAAAGCGGGCACTACATTATCGAGGTGAACCTGCAAGCCATCGTCGTAGGTCAGTGCCACCGCACACTTTTTACCTTTCCAGGCGGGGTTTTGCGCGAAGAGTGACGTGGTGAAAAGGGAAAGGACGATGGGTAAGAAATAATGTTTCATACCGGCGGTTTAAGGAGAGCTTTTTTATTTTTTATGCTCCGTGCAGTAGTGTGTTGCTGTCGCGTGGCCCTTCGACTACGCGACAGCAACACACTACTGCACGGAGCATAAATACCAACCTACGAAGGCTTCTGCGTTAGTAGTCCCCTGCGGCGAAGCAGCGGTTTGATATCCGGTTCGGCACCGCGGAAGTTGCGGTAGAGCGTCATCGGCTCGTCGGTGCCACCGCGTTCCAGTACGTTTTTCCGGAACGATTGCGCCGATTTCTGATCGAATAAGCCTTTCTGTTTGAACACCTCAAACGCATCCGCATCGAGTACCGCTGACCAGATGTAGCTGTAGTACCCCGCTGAGTACCCACCGGCGAATACGTGCTGGAAATACGTGCTCCGGTAACGCGGTGGAATCTGGTCGATCAGGCCGATCTTGTCCATCGCCTGCTTCTCAAACGTCAATACCTCGGCGGGGTCTTTCAGTCCCGGCGTCTGGCCGGGTTTGAGCGTGTGGTACGCCATGTCGAGTTGGGAAGCGGCCAGGTACTCGCTGGTCGCAAATCCCTGATTGAACAGTCTGCTTTTCTCGATCTTCTCAATCAGCGCATCAGGAATGACCTGACCCGTTTTGTAATGCTTGGCATACAATTTCATCATCTGCGCCTCCTGCGACCAGTTTTCCATGATCTGCGATGGCAACTCTACGAAATCGCGGGGAACAGACGTACCCGACTGGCTACCGTAGGTCACGTTGGAGAGCAGGCCATGCAGCGCGTGACCAAACTCGTGGAAAAAGGTGCGGGTTTCGTCGAGGCTCAGTAGGGCGGGCGTATCGCCGGTGGGCTTCGAGAAGTTGCAGACGATCGATACGACGGGTGTTATTTTCTTGCCGTTTTCTACTTCCTGCCGCCGGTAGCTGGTCATCCAGGCGCCACCTCGTTTGCTGGCGCGGGGGAAGAAATCCATGTAGATAATGCCGATATGGCGGCCGTCACTCTCTTTCACTTCGTACGCAATGGCGTCTTCATGGTAGACGGGCAGGTCGGTGCGGCGCTCGAAGCGCAGGCCATACAGCTTGTTGGTCAGCATGAAAATGCCCTCGCGCACGTTGTCGAGCGAAAAATAGGGGCGGAGTTCCTGCTCATCGAGGGCAAACTTTTCTTTGCGCAGCTTCTCGGCATAATAGCGCCAGTCCCAACCGGCCAGTTTCTCATTCTTGCCGTCCCGGTTCATCAGGGCCTGTAGCTCGTCGGCTTCTTTTCGGGCGACGGGCACCGTAGCCGTCCATAGCTGATTTAGCAGCTCATTGACTTTGGCCGGTGTTTTGGCCATACTTTCTTCCAGAATGTAGGCGGCATGGTTATCGTAACCCAGCAATTGTGCCCGCTCGGCCCGCAGGGCTACCATACTGGCCATGATAGCCTTATTGTCGCGGGCGTCGTTGTGGTTGCCCCGCTCCAGATACGCCCGGTATATTTTCTCGCGCAGGGCCCGGTTGTCGGCATACTGCAAAAACGGCATGATGCTCGGGTTTTGCAGCGTAAAGAGCCACTTGCCCGGCTGAGTACGTTTCTTCGCTTCATCGGCAGCAGCAGCAACGATCGAAGCAGGCAGGCCACTCAGATCGTCGGCCTTGTCGATCACCAGCGTATAGGCGTTGTTTTCGGCCAGTAGGTTCTGCCCGAATTTGAGCGTCAACAACGACAGTTCGCCGTTGATCTTCCGTAAACGATCCTGTTTCTCGGCAGAAAGCCCTGCGCCTCCGCGCACAAAATCTTTGTACGTTTTTTCGAGCAGCCGTTGTTGATCACCCGTCAGCTTTAGCTTGCTTCGCTGCTCGTACACGGCCTTTACCCGCGCAAACAGGGCCGGGTTCAGCGAAATATCATCGCTATGTTTTGAGAGTTTGGGTGCTACTGTCTGGGCAATTTTCTGGAGTTCATCGTTAGTGTTGGCGCTATTCAGGTTGGCAAAGACTGTGTTTACCCGGCGCAGTAGATCGCCGCTTGCCTCCAGTGCTTCGATGGTGTTGGCGAAGGTGGGCGCTCCGGTTTTGGCCACGATGGCGGCAATCTCGGCGTCCTGCTGCTTCATGCCTTCCTCCATGGCCGGCTCAAAATGCTCAGGCTTGATTTTGTCGAAGGCCGGCACACCAAACGGTGTGTTGTACGGACTGAAAAACGGGTTGGGCGTAGGCGGTTCAGCCATTGGGGCGAAGGCAGTCAGAAGCACAGTTGACGCGAGGAAAGCAAGGGTAGCTTTCATGGGATATCGGAAAGATGAAGGTCAGTAACAAAGATATTCATTCGAGGCCTGATAAAGGCGCACTTACATCGTGGTAACGTACCTACAGCGCGAAGCATCCCTGCGCAACGTACCCCCCCCCATGCAATTCTGCCGCCGTTTTTCGCTAATATGCCTTTCTAAACCCACCCGCATTGTCATGTCTTGGAAAAAGATAATTGGTTACAGCATTTTGTTTGTCCTGCTGGCCGCACTGGCCTATGGCCTGAACTTTGGCTTGAACTACGCTTACATCGGTTCGTCGTATGCGGCTAAAACCGTTTGTTCTTGCGAGTTTGTCTCGAAACGGGACAGTGCCAGCATCCGGGCGCAGGATTTATACGCCGTTCCGTTTGCCACTACAGCGGTAGACCGAACCGCCAAAACCGTGAGCGCAACGGTGTACGGACTGGCTCGTGTGACGGCCATCTTCCGTGAAGGGCTTGGCTGCACGCTGCTCAACGAAACCACCGCAGAGGAACTGCGGCAGCAACCGGGCATCCCCCTAAAAAGCGGGGCAGATGAGCCGTCGCGGCTTCCCAAATCACTGTTTTCTGAAGTCGATCAGCCCGCGCTTCAACAGGCTATTGAGGCCGCTTTCGCTGAAAAAGATCCCGCGCACCCTATCCGGACGCGAGCTGTAGTGGTCGTTTATAAAGGGGAGTTCATCGCCGAGAAGTATGCTTCCGGCTTGTCGGCCCAAACGCCGCTGCTGGGCTGGTCGATGACGAAAAGTGTGACCAACGCGATGGTCGGGATGCTGGTGAAAGACGGCAAGCTCGACATCCGCCAGCCCGCGCCCATCGACGAATGGAAGGCTGATGAGCGCCAGAAAATTACCCTCGACGACTTGCTTCGGATGAGTAGCGGATTGGCCTTCGAAGAAAACTACGCCAAACCCGGCGACGCTACCTACATGCTTTTCCGGGCTAAGGGGGCCGGCGCGTATGCCATCAACAGTAAAGTCGCTGCCGCGCCAAACGCCGTGTGGTCGTATTCGAGCGGAACGACTAATATTTTGCAGGAAGTGATGCGGCGACAGTTTGGCAATCTGGCCGAATATCGGGCGTTTCCGCATCAGCGCTTGTTTCAAAAAATTGGCATGACCAGCGCCGTGCTTGAACCCGACGCATCAGGTACGTATGTGGGATCGTCGTTCATGTACGCTACTGCCCGCGATTGGGCCACGTTCGGCCAGCTGTATTTGCAGGATGGCGTCTGGCAGGGCGAACGGCTATTGCCCGAAGGCTGGGTCAAATACTCATCCACCGAGACGCCGCACTCGGGTGGACTATACGCTGCTCAGTTCTGGATCGATCATGCCGACAAATCCTTTCCGCCGGACGCCTTCATGGCGCTGGGCTTCGAAGGGCAGTCGGTCACCATCATCCCGTCGAAACAACTGGTCATTGTTCGCCTCGGCTGCACGCCAAACGAGGCCGATTTCAACCGATCGGCGTTCGTGAAATCCATTTTAGCCACTATTTCAAATCGTTGATTCGTCATTCCGAAGCTTTTTTTGTCATCCCGACGCAAGGAGGAATCGTGGCGTTACCTCTAATAGCGACTGGCACTTTTGACAAGAACGCCACGATCCCTCCTTGCGTCGGGATGACAAAAAAAGATCAAACACAACCACTATAAAGTCCACTATGAAACAAGCTATCCTTCTTATTTTCTTGCTCAGTTCCAGCGCTTTTGCGCAAACCTTATCGACTGCGGAGAAGGCCATTCTAGCCACCGTGCGGAAACAGCAATCCGAAACGGAAGCCTTTCTGGAAAAGGTCGTGAACATCAACAGCGGGACGCTCAATAAAGAAGGCGTCAGAACGGTGGGCAAACTAATGGCCGACGAATTCGAGAAGCTCGGTTTCAAAACCGACTGGGTGACGTTACCCGACTCGCTCAACCGCGCCGGGCACCTGGTGGCGACACGGCAGGGAAAACGCGGTAAGAAACTCTTCCTGATCGGCCACCTAGACACCGTTTTTGAAAAAAGCCTGCCGATGGAGCCGTTCAAACGCGAGAACGATTCAACCGCGTCGGGTCAGGGCGTGAACGACATCAAAGGCGGCGACGTGCTGGTGATGGCTGCGCTGAAAGCCCTGCACACGCAGGGCCTGCTCGATGATACCTCGATCACGGTCTATTTCACCGGCGACGAAGAAAGCTCGGGCGGCCCGGAAAGTCGGCGCGATTTCATTGAACGGGCCAAACGCTGCGATGTGGCGTTGGCCTTCGAAACGGCTCAGGGACTACACAATGTCACGACCGGCCGGCGGGGATCGAGCAGCTGGACGCTGAACGTAAAAGCCCGCACCGGTCACTCATCGCGCATCTTCAGCGATCTGGGCTACGGTGCCATCTACGAAGCGTCCCGCATCCTGACCGAATTCCGGCGGGCGCTGGGGCAGGAGCCTAACCTGACCTTCAACCCCGGTCTGATGGTTGGCGGCTCGAGTGTGCGGTACGATGATAAAACGGCGAAGGCTGAGACCGTCGGCAAAACCAACATCATTGCTGAATCGGCACTCGTAAAAGGGGATCTACGTTTCCTGGGCGAGGCCCAGAAAGAAAATGCTCGTACTAAAATGCGGGAGATTGTCGACAAGAGCCTGCCGCTGACCAAAGCAACCATCACCTTCTCCGACGGCATCCCGTCTATGGAACCCACCGCCGCCAACGACGCCCTCCGCAAGCAGGTCGATCAACTAAGCCGCGACATGGGTTTAGGTCCGGTAGCGGCGGGTGATCCTGGTTCGCGCGGCGCGGGCGACGTATCCTTCGTGGCGCAATACCTACCCTGCCTGGATGGGCTGGGTGCCTCCGGCAAAGGTGCGCACAGCATCGAAGAAACGATCAACCTCAAGGAATACCCGCTACTCATCCAACGCACGGCGTTACTGCTATACCGCATAACGCGGTAGGGTGTATGAAAGGATACATTTTGAAGCGCTGAGTATAAGAGAATAAATTATTATGTCTGAATATCAATAACTATCACCGGGTCTTGAGTAATTGTGGTCGTTTTTCTGTTCTATTATCATAACTCACGTATAAAACTGTCCGATATGGAATATGACATCAGATTAAGCGGAGCAGAGGAGGACAATGGGACGATAGAGTTTGACCGACTGACTCAGTTAGCGAATAGTATCAAATCGATAGCTCGGGGTGCTCTGCAAATCCGCTTGAATGGCTTTAGTCGTAGTAAAGGGCAAATGTCAAATAGGCTTCAACGTGCCCTAAAAATCCAGTTGGTGGCTATCCAAGAGCAGGATTCGACTATACTGCGTGTACGCTGTGACCCATTTGGAGAGACTATGAATGGGATTCAAGGGGACTTGTTTAACCCAGCTATATTAGCAACCTTACCAACCTTGACTCCAGTTTCATTATTTATGGAAGCGTTTCGGGAAGCAGTACGCACTGACTTACCTGGATATGCGTATGATTGGTTGGATAGACCATTGTTGACTGATCTAAAAAACTTTCGTAAACTCTTTCTAGATGAATCAGAAACGATTCAGTTTGCTAATCGGGGATCCGTGCCTGATTTAGTACTACATACTGATGATTTCCAGCGCATAAGTACCCTAGAAGACCTTACTCCTGAATCGCGCGAAGTGATGGTTACAGGACGGTTAGATGAACTCAAATACAATCACTATCGCGTTAGAGTCGAAACCGCAAAAGGTGTAGTAAATGGGGTGCTTAAGGACACCGTAAAACCTGAGCATATTAGCAGTTTTTGGGGTAGACAAGTGACCTTAGCGGGTAAAGGGCATTATAAACCAGGTGGAAATCTTTCTTTTATTGAAGTTAGCCGAGTCATGGAGGCAAGTCAAACTGACGCTTTATTTGTTCGACCACCACATAGTCATTTATTAAACCAACAAATAGAATTGCAATTGAAAGGTGGAAAGTCTATTAATCGTCTAGCAGACATCGTTGGTGAATGGCCCGGTGACGAACCACTTGATGAACTCTTATCTCAATTGGTAGATTGATGCGCTATTTACTTGACACGAACATACTATTAATTTGCCTGCGTGGTGGTAAGCTGTATGACCAGATTGAAGCTGAATTAGGACTTACAAATCCTACCACCATGCTTTTTGTATCGGCTGTTTCTAAAGGTGAGTTAATAGCTCTAGCAATCCGTAATCGTTGGGGACAAAACAGGCTTGACAAACTGAATCGTTTACTTAATCAGATTATTCTTCTTGATATTTCAGCTGCTGACCAAATTCTATTTGATACATACGCTGAAATAGACTGTTACTCGCAGAATCAATTACCTGCTCGCTCACTTCCGGTAGGCAGATCTGCTCGGAAAATGGGGAAGAACGATTTGTGGATTGCTGCCACCGCCCAACTAATCGGAGCAACACTCGTAACTACTGACGGGGACTTTGAAAACCTTAAAGATGTATACCTTCCTGTACAACTTTACATTCCATAAGTAGCATCTATTCAGAGGCAAAATAGAAATTATAACTTAGCTATACGGTTTCAAAACCACTCTACAATCTTTGGTGAAAGTTATTGATTGAGCGCTTCTTTCAATCACAAGCTACCCTATAATACTATTGAGATTTCTATAAAAGGTCCATCGTTTTCGAGTCCTGCACCCCGCCGTAATATTTGTCTAGAACGGCCTGGAAAATGGGGGCTGCATTAGGTACTAAACTAAACAGGGTCATGCTGGAGCGCAGCTTTACATCGTCGGGCGAACCCAGGATCTGCGTGGCCGTTTTTCCTTCCACATTCAGCATGGCCGTGGCAATCTCAACAAGGCGTGGGCCGAGGACGGGGTGGTTTAGGTAATCGCTTGCTTCCTGAAGATTGCTGACGGCGTAAAAAGCGGCTGTACGGCTGAACCCCAGGCCAGCTATCTGCGGAAAAACATACCACATCCAGTGGCTTCTTTTCTGTCCATTCCTGATCTCGGCCAGGGCCTGCGTATAGTTGCTGGCTTGCGCGTCGACAAAACGATTCAGATTCGTGGCTTCTTCCATGATTGATAAAGTAACGTGAGTGTTGGATAACTGACTGTCTTAGCAATTTCATTCGCATAGCCCCGCGAGGGGCAATATGGCAATGGAAAGACGGCAACCCATTCTCTACCAGCCCCATTAGGGGCAACATGTTAAAAACGCTACCTCGATTACATGTCGCCCCTAACGGGGCTCGGTCGATGGCTGTTCCGACTCTGGCTATTGACATACCACCCCTCGCGGGACTATGCAGCTATACTGGCCACTTCTCCATGTTCAACTTCTGTAATCACGTAACAACCTACGACCTGAACTGGCGGAGATTGTACGTAAACGTCATCATGAAATAGCGGTTCAGCACCAGCGAGCGGCTGTCTTCCAGGTACGTCTCCGAGAACGTCCGGCTGATGCTGTTGTTCTGATTCAGCAAGTCGAAGACCGACAATTTCAGCTCGCCGTTCTGGTTCTTGAACAGCCGTTGCGCGAAACTGGCGTTCCACAACGTGAACGTCTGATTGAAACCGCCCGACAAGCCCGCATACTGCTGGTAGTTGATATCGGAGCGCAGCACCATGCCTTTCCAGATATTCCAGACCACGTTGGCTCCGGCGGTTTGGGTGTTGAACGAGTTGTTCAGCTTCGGTTGCAGCGTATTGATGGCCCGGTTGTAGGCGTAGTTGTACGACACCGTGAAGTCGATCTTTTCACTGATGTTACTGCTGAGTACCACACCCTGGCTGATGGCGTAGGTGTTGGCCCGGTTCACCTGGTAGTTGATCAGGCTCGGCGCACTGCTGTAATTCAGGCTGGTGTTCAGGTTCAGGTTGCTTTTCATGAACGTCAGCGGTGTGCCGTACGAACCGAATAGCCGCAGATTCACGGCATCCTCAGTGTTCACCGGGCGAGTTAGCTGAGTGCCCTTTTGCAGAAAGATACCTTCTCCTGTCGATGAAACAACGCCCGGAACCCGCATGGCGCTGTCGGCAATGAACAGTGACGAACCGATAGGGTCCTGCGTGTAATTGGCACTGATAAGCGCTACCAGACTGCTGGCCTTTTGCACCGCCGTTTTGGTAAACCGGGCCGATATGTTGTGGCTGTAACTCTGCTGCAGATCGGGATTACCGATGGTTTGCAGGAGTGGATTAGTGTTGTTCAGCACATTTTGTAACTGGTTGATGCTCGGTGCCTGCGTGTTGGTGCGGTAGGTGAACCGAAGCCGCAAATCTTCCGTGAAGCGATAATCGGCCGTGACGGTGGGCAGCAGGTTCGTAAACGCGCGATTCACCATGCCGGTGCGGGGGAATAGCTGGTCGCTCTGTAGGTCAGCTCGTTGCAGGTCGACGGAAGCCGACAGGCGTACTTTTTTCGAGTTTACGTTATAACCAACACCCGCCCGCTGTGTCAGGTAGTCATTGTCGAAGCGGTTACTCAACAGCGAATCGAGCAGATCGTAGCGGTCTGAGGCGGGATTGAGTTTGTAGGTGAGTCGGTCAGAATTACTGTGGTTGATCCCCGCGCTGTACGATAACTGCAGCATACCTTTACCCAGCGGCTCCGTGTAATTCAGGTTGGCCGACAATTGGTAGCTATTCGATAGGTTGGTGGTCCGCTGGTTAATGAGCTGCCGGGTGGTTGTATCAACGCCCACAAACTCATTGACCGATGCCAGCGTACTCATCCCATTCCGATCGTTGACCGACGTACCCAGATTTAGCGACATCGTACGGCCCCGTTTCTCGAAGCGATGGCGAAACAGCAGGTTGTTGCTGAAGGATAATCCCTGATTAGTGGACGAAAACGAGTTGTCTGATCGATTCAGTAAGCTGTTACCAAGCCGGGTTTCACTGTTTGTCAGCGAGTTAGATCCGTTGGTCTGAAAGCTCAGGCGGGGCGTCAACAAGATCGAGTTGTTCTTGTTGATGGTGTAATCGAGCCGGAAGTTCAGCCGGTGATTAAGGTTTGTGCTGTTGTTGGCGGTCTGTTCGCGGTACGTCTGGGTCGAATCACCGGTTTTCTGGTAATATTCCCGCAGCAGTGATTGCTCATTCCGGTTGTTGCTCTGGTTCAGGAAATAGCTACCCCGGATGGTCATTTTCTTGCCCCACGAATCACTGTAGTTGATACCCAGTGAATTGGTCGTGTTAATGCCGCTCTGCTGACCGACCAGAAAATTGTCGGTACCTCCGCCGCCGTTACCACCGCCCGGTGCGCCACCACCGCCTCCCCGCCCGCCTCGCCCACCGCCACCCTGACGCTGATTACCACCGCCTCCGCCGCCCAGTACGCCCAACAGATCCTGGCTCGCGAAATTCTGCTGGTTGATGTTATTGCTTTGTCCGATAATCGAAATGCGTCGGTCGCCTTTGAACAGGTTTACACTTCCACCAGCGGCAAAGGTGGCATCGGTGCCGGCGACGGCTGTTCCTACACCGCCATACACCTTCCCAAACTGTCCGTTTCGTTTGTCGGGCCGGGTGGTAATGTTGATGGTTTTAATGGTGTTGCCGTCGTTCACGCCCGTAAACTGCGACTGGTCGCTTTGCCGGTCGAATACCTCAATTTTGTCGATCACTTCGGCGGGTAAATTCCGCAGGGCAATGGTCGGGTCATCGCCGAAGAAAGGCTTGCCATCCACCAGGATTTCCTGCACCGTTTCGCCCTGCACCTTTATGCCTCCGCCACTCATATCCACACCGGGCATCTTCTTAATGAGGTCTTCGGCCTGCGCGTCGCGATTCACTTTGAAGGCGTTGGCGTTGAACTGAAGCGTATCACCCTTCTGCTCGGCGGTGGGTGTTTTGCCTTTGATCACGACTTCGTTCAGTTGCCGGGCCGTTTCCAGCAGAATGATCGTAGGTACGTTCACCTCTCCCGAATCGAGCTGTACGGTTTGTTCGGTGTTGTTGTAGCCTACGAAGGAGGCGATCAGCTTATAGCTACCGGCAGGTAGGTTGTCGAACTGAAAACGCCCGTCGAGCCCGGTTACCATACCGCGCCGAATCGTGCTGTCGGTCAGGCTGTTGG
Source organism: Fibrella arboris (assembly GCF_041321095.1). NCBI lineage: Bacteria > Pseudomonadati > Bacteroidota > Cytophagia > Cytophagales > Spirosomataceae > Fibrella > Fibrella arboris. The sequence goes on from NZ_JBGGWE010000021.1 coordinate 16,196, forward strand.
CCCGGACGGTAACGCCAATCAGCGTATCGCCTTTGGCACCGGTGATGTTACCACTAATTGAGCCGGTTTGCTGGCTAAACCCGACGGTAACAGTCAGTAAGATGAACAGCAGACCGAGTGCTGATCGGCTGAATCGTTGAGGCAGGGATAGGTTCATAACGTTGAGTGATAGGCGAAAAGCGCCTGATAAAAAGGGAGTTGGATAAAGCATGAATACCAAACATGACTAGTTTGTTTGGTGTCCTTCACAGGCTTAGGCCCCGAACCCGAACGGAACTTGCGGTGGGGTATAAAAAAAGAGGAACACTCGTGTGAGCGTTCCTCTTTTTGGGTCAGGTACGTTGGTTGCTTCGCGCTCTAGGTAGGTTGTCACTCGCCACAGGCAAGCGACAACCTACCTAGAGCGCGAAGCAACCTACACCTCATCGCGCCGAATCGGCCGCCGCACGCCTCGAGCGGGGCATACGGAAGGCGCGGCTGGGTAGTTCGCCCAGGAGTTTGTTCAGGAGTGTACGTTGCTCAGGCGTGCAGATAGCCGCTACCCGGTCGAAGTGGGTAAGCGTAATCAGGTCTATGTCGGCGGCTTGCCGATGAAAAGCCGTGACCAGTTCGCGTCGGTGTGTGTCGGTCAGTGACGAGTCGAGCAAGTGAAAATAGGCTTTTCTGGCTTGCTTTAGCCTTTTTCGACGTGGTTCTACCTGTTGAAAATAAGCCTTCTGCCAGCCAGCCAGTTGCTGGCGCTGCTCCTGAGTAAACTGGAGCGTATCGGCCAGGAACGTACCGGCCGTAGACGACCGGTTGCGCCGATGCTCTGCTGTGGCTGCCGGACGTACCCAGATCCAGGTGAGCAATCCGATGTTTAGGGCTACCAGCGCCACAATGATTCCCAGAAAAAAACGGATGCGCCGCTGCTCATTCATACGCTAAAATAACCGGGTCTACGTCGTAATCGTCGACTAATGAATGGGTGGTTGTGGTTGCCATCTGGTCAGGCGTGGGCTGGCTACGGGTCGTTGTCCACCAGGCAGCGCCTATGTTCAGCAGCACCAGCAGAAGCAGGGCCGAATAGGCATAAACGGGTTTGCGAAGCCACCACGGCAGCCAGTCGGTCTGCTCAACGGATTTGGCCAGGCGGGCCTGCAAACGGGTGTAAAAAAAGGGCCGTAGCTCGGGTTGTGGGCGTTTCCCCCACCGTTGAAAATCGGCTTCCCACTGATCTTCGTTCGGTTCCTGCGTTGATTCGTTCATGGTATGATGTACGGTGTTAGTCGTTTACGTAGCGTTTGTCGGGCCCGGAACAACAGTGATTCTACGGCCGACACCGACGTTTGCATCACGTCGGCAATTTCCTGGTACGATAGTTCTTCCTGGTAATGCAGTGTAAAGGCCACCTTCTGCGACTCGGCCAGTTTCTGCACGGCCTGGTTAATGAGCTGGGTACGTTCGTTGGCTTGGAGCACTGTTTCTGGAGTCTGAAAATCGGGTGGGTCAAATCGCTCGGGTCCGTCATCGCCAAAAAGGCTGGTCAGAAAGGCGAATCGTTTTTTGCGTTTACGGTCACGTTCTTTTCTCAATGCCCGCGAGGTCGTCAGTCGATACAGCCAGGTGGCCAGACTGGCTTCGCCGCGAAAACGCCCAACGGTCTTGTACACCTCCATAAACACCTCCTGCGCCACATCCTCAGCATCTTCGGGCGTTGGCACAATGGCAAGGGCTGTGCGAAAGACCCGCGTCTGGTACGTTTCGACAAGCCACCGAAAAGCCGATTCGTCGCCTTGTTGCAGGCGGTCGAGCCGGGCTATTTCGTCGGGTTGTTCGTTCTGCACATCAGCGTTCTTTTAGCATTAGGGCCCATTAGTAAGGTAAACTTGCGGGGGAAGGGTGAAAAAATGTCATTCCCTACAATTCCTGTCCGCAGTGGGGGCAGCGGCGGGGGGCTTTCTGGTACCGGATGTGTTCAGTGAAGCCCGACACCAGAATACCGGTTGGTAAAGCAAACAGCGCAATGCCCAGAATCGCTGAAATGCCCCCCAATAGTTTGCCAAGCGGGGTGATCGGGTGAATATCACCGTAGCCAACCGTAGCCATGGCGTTGATACCCCACCACATCGTAGCCGGAATGCTCGAAAAGGCCTGCGGTTGGGCAGTGTGTTCAACGTAATACATGACGCTGGAGATAATAATGAGCATGAAGATGACCATGGTCAGGCTCAGCACCAGTTCTTCTTTTTTATCTTGAATGACGTTCAGGATCATCCGGTACGCGTGCGAATATTTGGATATACGGAATAACCGGAAGATTCGAAACAGGCGTAGAATTCGGACGATGGCCAGATCCGTCGCAAACAGGCTAACGTAGAAGGGAAGAATAGCGAGCAGATCAATGATAGCCGATGCCGACAGAACGTACCTGAACCGACCGTAGAACCAATGGCTATACCGGTCATTCTCCACGCAGATCCACACGCGAAGGGCGTATTCAACGGTGAAGAACATGACCGAAAAGAGCTCGAAATCGTAGAACAGTCGATCGTATTTCTGGCTGTACGCTGGCACCGTATGCAGCACAATAGCCATGGCATTCAGTGTAATGATGGTGATCAACACAATGTTGAACACAAGGCTAAGGCCCCGGCGTTTACCCGCTGAGGTTTCTATGACGCGGTAGATTGTACGGCGAAGGGTCATGAGAGCAGGCGAGCGCATAATTGACGCGGATTGACTGACGGGTGTTGGCTGGTGCATCTTGTGTGGATGGTCGTAGGGATTGCTGACGTGGGTAGGGCGGGGGCTGGTGTATTGCTGACGCGAACGTAGGGGCGGAGCGGTCCCGCGTCCGGGCGAGCCCCGCCCCTACGTATCGTAAAATTTGTCGGATGGCCAGTTGGCGGGGTTGTTTACGATGTAATCGGCAATGTTTTTGTACGATTGGTCACTGCGAATGATGTGCTCGTAATAATTACGTTGCCAAAGCTTTCCCATTCGTAGGCCTGGCTTTTCCGCCTTGAATAAGTCTAAGCAAGCCAACGCCACCAGCGATTTATAAGCACAAACTATGTCGTTCATCGTCTGGGAAGTGGGGTGCACAATCTCTAAAATGCCATGCAGATGATTTGGCATTAGTTGATACGCATCAAGAGCCAGGCCAGGAAACCGTTCGGGCAGCAGCAACCATTGGTCGTAAGCAATTTGACCAAACGAGCTTAACTGCATAGTCTCACCGAGAATATGGCCAAACCAATGCCGTCTGTCCTGCGTACAGATCGTGATAAAATATAACCCTTCCCGCGAGTAATCGTAGCCCTCCAGCCGAATTGACCGTCGGTGTTTGCCTGACATGCTGTTTGTGTTTATACAGCAATATTATTCATAAATGGCTGATCTGTAGCATGCATGTATTGCTGACGTGAGCGTGGGGCGTGCATGCATGTATTGCTGACGCGCGCGTAGGGCGTGGATGTATTGCTGACGCGCGCGTAGGGCGGAGGCGAGCCCCGCCCCTACATATTCACGGTCCACGTTCGCGGCGTTGATTGTAGGGGCGGGGCTCGCCTCCGCCCTACGCGCGCGTCAGCAATACATGCATGCACGCCAATTACCCGTTATACGGAAACGCCAGCGGATCGGGGTAGGTGAAGACGTACCCGGTTGCCTGGGTTAGCTTGTCGCCGTTGATGGCTTTGAATGAAACCGGTTCCGCTGGCTCCACGAACGTGGGCAACGCGTACCCAAAATCGGCGCAGCTTTTTCGGTAGATGGCTTCGCGGGTGGGGTGCTGCGGCGCCACCGCATTGAACGTACCTGCCAACCCTTGTGAAATAACGGAGGCGATCAGACCAACAGCATCAGTCTGGTGCAGGTAATTGACAGGTACGTTGCCACTGTCAACAGTTCGGCCAGCTACGTACTTGCCGGGGATTCGCTGACCACCCATGAGCCCGGCGCAGCGCACGATAGTGATGGCCCGTTCATTAGCCAGCGACAGCCAGGTTTGTTCGGCTTCAACCAGCGCAGGTGCCGTCGATTGGTCAGGCGTCACCACGTCAGACTCGATCACCTCGCGGTTCAGTTCCGGGTAAACCGATGTTGAACTGACATACAGGATGTGTTTGACAGGCGAGGAACACACCTGATCGGCCAGCAGACGCATCTGTTCCGGGTGGAAGGCATCGCCCTGTTTCCCTGCTTTGGGCGGTACGTTCACGACCAGATAATCGACAGCAAGCAAAGCCGATAGGTCACCTGCCGGCGCTGGGTCCAGTTGAAGCAGGTACGTGTCGATACCTTTATGGCGAAGTTGGGGTACTTTCTCGGGCGTAGTGGTACTGCCCCGCACCGACATACCTACCTTTTGCAAACGCTCAGCCAGCGGTGTCCCCAGCCAACCAAGGCCGATGATACTAAGCTGCAACGGTTTCATCGGCATTTACCCATACTTCCATAGTGGTCATGGTCATTGGGCCAAACTGCGTCATAAAGGCCACATCGGCAGCATCGCGACCGTAAGCTACAGTAATACGATTGCCTTTCGGCTCGGTCTGCGTGGCGTCGAAGGTGTACCAGATACCGCCTATATACGCCTCGAACCAGGCGTGGAGATCCATGGGTTTCAACTCATGCAGATAGCCAACCACCATACGGGCCGGAATGCTCAGGCTGCGACACAATGAAATGCCCAGGTGTGTGAAGTCTCGGCAGACGCCCACTTTGTTGTAGAGCGTGTCAGCGCCCGAAGTGGTTGAGTCGCTGGTGCCATACTCGTAGCGAATATTCTTGTTGATCCAGGCTCGGATCGCTTCTGCCTGATCATAGCCGGGTGCTGCGTTAGCCACGATCTTTACCGCTTCATTGATGATCACCAGGTAATCGGATGGGCAATAGCGGCTGGGTAGCAGAAAGTGCAATACATCGTCGGGTAGATCCTGCACAACCGTCAGGGGAGCGCCTGGGTCGGTGGCAATGACGTCATCGGTTTGCACTACTGCCTGAGTACGTATGCGAAATTTGCCGGTGGGTGCAATGAGTCGCTGGCAAAGATTGCCATAGAGGTCTGTAAACTCGGTGACGGGCACTTCTGGCTCCATCTCGTAGGTTTCGCTAACAATCCATTGGCCAGCCCCAGATCGTGGGCGAAGCATTAACATCAGCGGGGTGTCGTCCTGAACATCGAATTGAAGTTCACAACCGGCAGTGAGTTTCATTTTTTTGAGTTTCAGGTTTCAAGCTTCAGGTTTCAAGTTTTGAGCTTCAAGCTTCAAGTTTCAAGTTTCAAGTGCTTCGCCTATTTGCCGAACGGTTGATCAGCGGAGCCCTTGAAACTTAGATTAGGCCATAGCCTATTGGGGGTTCTTCTACTTTAAATTTTGTGCCTTTATACCCAGCGGTACGCATATATGTCATGAAACCACTGGTAATTCGAATGGTTTCTAAGGCAAGGTTATAAGCTACTTCAAATTCTTCCTGACTAATGTATTGCTGGTCGAGGGCTCGGTATAACTGAGATCTTACTTCGCCTAGTGACCCCTTAGCAATACTTAGAAAATGAACAAGTTCTTTAGCGCCATCTCGTTCATAGCCTTCAGCAATATTATCCATTACTGAGCCACTAGCGCGTCGAATCTGATCAACAAGGCTAAAGTCGCTAGCAAATTGTGGCGCTTTAGTCATCGTGTAAATGAGGGAGTATAATTCGCGGCTCTTCTGCCAGCAAAGCAGATCTTCGAATCGCTGTATGGAAGCCATAAAAAAGGTTTCGGGTTTCAAGTTTCAGGTTTCAAGTAGCGCCGCTAAGATACCTATCCGGTTGGTTAGCGGAGCACCTGAAACCTGAAACTTCTCTCTACCAGACCCGGATTCGCTGATCGGGTGCTTTGTAGAGTTTGTCGCCAGCTTTCACATTGAAGGCGTTATACCAGGCATCGATGTTGCTCAACGGACCATTGCACCGATATTGACCAGGCGCATGCGGGTCCGTCAGGATCAGCTGTGCCTGTTGTTCGGGTAGCACGTTGATACGCCACACTTGGGCCCATGACAGAAAGAAGCGCTGATCAGGCGTGAAACCATCAACGGCCGCGTTGCCCTGCCCTTGCTTCGTTTTCTTGAAGGCATCGTAGGCAATGGCCAGGCCACCAAGATCAGCCAGGTTCTCGCCCAGCGTGAGCTTACCATTGACGGCCAGCGTATCGAGCACTTTGTACCCGAAGAACTGCGCTTCTACTTTACCGGCCCGCTCTTTGAACTTGTCGGCATCGGATTTTGTCCACCAGTCGCGGAGGGTACCATCGGCGTCGTATTGGCGGCCCGAATCATCGAAACCATGCGTCATCTCGTGACCAATTACGGCACCGATACCACCGTAATTAATGGCGTCGTCGGCGTTGGCGTCGAAGAAGGGGAACTGTAGAATAGCCGCCGGGAAGGCGATTTCGTTGTTTACCGGGCTGTAATAGGCGTTCACCGTTGGCGGCGTCATGCCCCATTCGGTCTTGTCGACTGGTTTGCCAAGGCGGTTGATCATGTAATTGTACGACCATTTACCAGCCGCATCCACGTTGCCGTAGAAGTCATTGCGTTTAATGGTTACCCCATCGTAGTTCTTCCACTTGTCCGGGTAGCCAATCTTCCGTTTAAACGAGACCAGTTTATTCACCGCCTTTTTCTTGGTTTCGGGCGTCATCCACTCCAGACCGTTGATGTGCTCTTTGAACGACGCTTCCAGGTTGTCGACCAGCGTCATCATCCGCTGTTTCGCTTCGGGTTTAAAGTAGTTCTGTACGTAGAGCTGCCCCAGCAGATCGCCCAGCGTTCCGTCGATCAGGCTGCTTACGCGTTGCCAGCGGGGTGTCTGCTCTTTCTGACCGGTCAATACCTTCGAGAACGCAAAATTCTGATTGACGAAGGGCGTGCTTAGGTAAGGAGCCGCACCACGCAGGAGATTCCAGCGCATATAGGTCTTCAGGTCGCCTACGGGTGTGGCCACCAGCAGGCTGTCCATCGACTTGAAGAACTTCGGATTGCTGACCAGCACCGTATCCTGTTCCATTACGCCAAACCGCTTCATCTGGTCAACCCAGTTAATGTGTGGCGTCAGTTTGTCGAACTCTTTGACCGTCAGTTTATTATACGTCTTGTACGGATCGCGCATCTCCACGCGGGCCATCTGCGCCTGAGCCAGTGCTGTTTCGAGCTTAATCACCTTGTCGGCGCTTTGGGCAGGGTTTGCCTCGCCAATCAGGCCAAACATCTTAGTCAGGTGATCGCGGTAGGCATCCCGGATCTTGGTGCTGCGTGCGTCGTTTTTCAGGTAATAATCGCGGTCGGGGAGCGTTGTGCCGCCCTGGCCGAACTGCGGCAGGTACTTGCTCACGTTCTTGCGGTCCTGCGAGACAGAGAAACCGTGCAGCATGCCGTTGCTCTGCCGACGCTGGTAGGCCAGCTCGTTCAAAACGTCGGTCATGTTCTGAAGTTTATCGACGCGGGCAAAGTCAGGCTTTAGTGGGTCCCATCCGCGTTTCTCAATCGTAACGCTATCCATGCCACTGGCATAGAAATCACCAACCATTTGCTGTAAGCGACCTTTCTTCGGATTCTTTGCTGCGTCGGCAAGCAGACTCCGCATGGCTTCCACGCTCTTTTCGCGAAGCTCGTTGAAACTGCCCCAGGATGTTTTCGAGGCGGGTATCGCGTTGTTTTTCAGCCAGGTCCCGTTGGCATAGCGGTAAAAGTCATCGCCCGGCTTCACGGAGGCGTCCATGTTCTTTGGGTCGATGAATTTGCGCTGATCAGGGGGCGTCAGCTTTTTGGGCGGGTTGCCGGCAAGTGTGGTGCCGCCTGCTACCAGCAGCGCAGCAGCCACCACAAGGCACTGTTTTTTCATAAGAGGATGAAGTTGAGACATAATTAATCACCAAATTTAACCAAGAATTTCCACCCTTTATGCTCGCAATACACCATGCGTTATCTATTTCTGATTGTCCTACTTAGCCTGACAACATTGGCCCGGGCGCAGCGAAAAGCGAAGAAGAACGCCAAAGAGAACGTACCTGTGGCCGAGACACCGCAACCGCCCAAACGTTTTCCACAAAGCCATCTGGGGGCCTGGGAGGGAACGCTTCAGATAACCAATCCGGGGAACCGGCTACCGCAAACACAAACCATGCGCCTCACCATTGATTCGCTGCGAGGGCAGCCGGGCCGATATGCGTTTCAGATTCAGTACGGACAGCAGGCAGTACGGGAGTACGAGCTGGTGGTGGTCGATGCGGCGAACGGAAAATACCAGATCGATGAGAAAGATGGCATCGTACTCGACGCCACCAAGATTGGCGATCAGCTAACCAGTCAGTTCGCGGTGGGTACTAACCTGATCACAACGACCTACACGTTTCTGACTGAGCCAGATCGGATTGGTTTCGCCCTCTTTTTTGCCGAAGCAAAGCCCCGGACCACTGGCCCGGCTGCGGCCCCTATATTAACGTACCCAGTGCGCAGCCGACAGTTAGCTACATTGACGCGAGTTTCCAAGCGATAAGGTTGCTTGTTGCCTATTTTTTCTTACCTTTGCACTCCCATTTTTTTGGGATAGCCATAGCAAAAAACCAATTAGTTAATGCCTACCATACAACAGTTAGTCCGCAAAGGCCGCGAGAAGCTGAACTTCAAATCGAAGTCACCAGCTTTGGATGCATGTCCTCAGCGTCGGGGTGTATGTACGCGTGTGTACACGACCACTCCCAAGAAGCCCAACTCGGCGCTTCGCAAAGTAGCCCGTGTTCGTTTGTCGAACGGGAAAGAAGTTAACGCCTACATTCCGGGCGAAGGTCACAACCTGCAAGAGCACTCAATCGTACTGATTCGTGGTGGCCGGGTGAAAGACCTTCCGGGTGTGCGTTACCACATCGTGCGCGGTGCGCTCGATACGGCTGGCGTAAGCGGCCGTCTGCAAAGTCGGTCAAAATACGGCGCCAAGCGTCCGAAGCCAGGTCAGGTTGTTGCCGCAAAAGGCAAAGGTGCCCCAGCTAAAAAGAAAAAGTAATTAGTTAACTCAGACTGCCCGTTGAAAGACTACGGCAGAGTAAGAGCAATCTGAAGACACAATGAGAAAGTCGAAACCACCCAAGCGGTACGTGTTGCCTGACCCTAAATACAAAGAGGTTCTGGTGACCAAGTTTGTGAACAATTTGATGTACGAAGGCAAGAAGTCACTGTCGTACGCCATTTTCTATGATGCCATTGACCTGGTTGCCAAGCGCACCAACGAAAGCGGCATTGATACCTGGAAAAAGGCGTTGAACAACGTGATGCCTTCTGTTGAGGTTAAAAGCCGCCGCGTCGGTGGAGCTACCTTCCAGGTGCCCACTGAAGTACGCGCAGATCGGAAAGTCTCGGTAGGCATGAAATGGCTTATCCGCTTTGCCCGTTCACGCGGTGAAAAAACAATGGTAGACCGTTTGGCCGGTGAAATCATTGCTGCTGCTAAAGGTGAAGGTGCCGCCGTTAAGAAGAAGGACGACACCCACCGCATGGCCGAAGCCAACAAAGCGTTCTCACACTTCCGGTTCTAGATCGGGGTCGCTTATCCTGTACAATTTCCTGGTGAACTGTATAGGCTTCGAGATACAGAAAAGCCCCTTCGTCTGGAGGGGCTTTTTTAATGGCTGATAAATCGCATCTGACCGAAACACCGTACCTTTGAAGGGTACAAAAACGAGTTTCAGGTTTCAGGTTTCAAGTTCCAAGTGGCGCTGCTAACACACTATCCTGTAGATACTAGCAGCGCCACTTGGAACTTGAAACCTGAAACCTGAAACGAATTTCAAAAAATGACCACAACTACGACCACCCGTACCCGCGACACGCAGATTTTTGATCTGATTGCCAAAGAGCAACACCGGCAGGAGTCGGGCATTGAACTCATCGCTTCCGAAAACTTTGTATCACCGCAGGTGATGGAAGCCGCCGGTAGTGTGCTGACCAACAAATATGCTGAGGGCCTGCCCGGTAAACGCTATTACGGAGGATGTGAAGTAGTCGATCAGGTTGAGCAGATTGCCATTGATCGGGTGAAAGAATTGTTCGGTGCGACCTGGGCCAACGTTCAGCCGCACTCAGGAGCCAACGCCAACACGGCCGTGTTCCTGGCCACGCTGAAGCCCGGCGACACGATCCTGGGCTTCGACCTGAGCCACGGCGGGCACCTGACGCACGGTTCGCCGGTGAACATTTCGGGTAAATACTTCCGGCCAACGTTCTACGGTGTAGAACAGGAAACCGGCGTGATCAACTACGATGTGGTTGAAGAAACCGCACACCGTGAAAAGCCAAAGGTGTTGATCTGCGGTGCATCTGCCTATAGCCGCGACTGGGATTATGCCCGCCTGCGTGCCATTGCTGATTCGGTTGGTGCGCTGATGCTGGCCGACGTATCGCACCCGGCCGGGTTGATTGCTAAAGGTCTGTTGAACGATCCGCTGGCGCACGCGCATATCGTTACCACAACGACGCACAAAACGCTACGGGGAACGCGCGGTGGTCTGATCATGATGCGGAATGACTTTGAGAACCCGTTTGGTCTGAAAACGCCAAAAGGGGAACTGCGCATGATGTCGTCGCTACTCGATTCGGGTGTATTTCCCGGTACGCAGGGCGGCCCGCTGGAGCATATCATTGCGGCCAAGGCCGTGGCGTTTGGCGAGGCGCTGACCGATGAGTTTTATGATTACGCCGTGCAGGTAAAAGCCAACGCGCAGGCGATGGCCAAAGCCTTTACCGAGCGCGGTTACCGCATCATCTCGGGTGGAACAGACAATCACCTGATGTTAATCGACCTGCGCACGAAAGGCGGCGCAGCAACCAGCCTGACCGGTAAACTGGCCGAGAACACGCTGATCAAGGCTGATATTACGATTAACAAGAACATGGTTCCGTTTGATGACAAATCGCCGATGGTCACGTCGGGGATGCGGGTTGGAACGGCCGCCATGACCACGCGCGGTATGCAGGAAGCTGATATGGAAGTTATCGTGGCGTACATCGACGAGGTGTTGATGAACCACGACAACGATCAGACGATTAATGCCGTTCGGGAGAAAATTAACGCCTGGATGAAGGCATTTCCGTTATACGCATAACAATTATGAATGAGTGAGTGAGCAAATGAGTGAATACGCGCTGCTCTGGCACGTGTCTAGTTAAGCAAGGTCTACTCACTCATTCGTTCATTCACTCATTCACTCATTAACAATGGCACTAGATCAGGCATTTGACATGCGAGGGTACGACGACGGCGACGACACCGACGAAATAGAACCGGGCGATGGTACCGAAATGAGCTTTCTGGAGCACCTGGAAGCACTTCGTTGGCACCTACTACGCGCGTTCGCATCGATTTTTGTCTTCGCGTTAATCGCTTTCGTGTATATCCACGAAATATTTGACTTAGTTATTCTAGCGCCATCGCGCCCTGATTTCTGGGCGTATAGACAGTTGTGCAAACTGTCGGCCGCACTGAACGTGCCTGATCTATGCGTTGATAAGCTCGACTTTCAATTGCAGGCGTTGGGCATGTCAGACAACTTCACGATGGGTATTACGATCTCGTTCATCATCGGGCTGGCCTTTGCGTTTCCGTATGCTTTCTGGGAAGTTTGGCGTTTTATTAAGCCAGGCCTACGCATTACAGAGAAGAAAGCAGCCCGTGGAGCTGTATTCTTTGTCTCAATGCTCTTCTTGATGGGCCTGATGTTCGGGTATTACGTAGCCTCGCCGCTGGCCATTAACTTCCTGGCCAACTGGCAATTGTCGCCACAGATCAAAAATCAGTACGATATTACCTCATACATCGGTATCCTGGCTACGCTATCGCTGGGTTGCGCGTTGATGTTCCAGATGCCGATGATTGCGTTTGTGCTGTCGAAAGTGGGTGTACTGACACCGGCCTTCATGCGTACCTTCCGCAAGCATGCCTGGATCGTTATTCTGGTGGTTGCCGGTATTATTACGCCATCGCCCGATATCTACAGTCAGCTGCTGGTTGCGTTCCCATTAGTGATTCTGTACGAAGTAAGTATTCTGGTGTCAGGCTCAGTTCAACGTGCCCGACTCGCTGAACTGAAATAGAGAAGCTACAGATCAATACAGAAAGGCCCCGCTGACAAGCACGTCAGCGGGGCCTTTCTGTATTGTATAACGGGCAGTCCTGTTTAAGCTAGTTGGTACCCCGGTTTAGCACCCGTTCCAGTTCTGATTCTTCGGCCGGATTTGGCTTTGCTGCTGGTTTGGGTGGTGCAACGGTTGGCGGCTGGGTACGTTGTGGCGCGGCCGGTTTGGTGATGACGGTTTCCTTGCGGAGTGTGGTGGCCGGTGTCTCTTGTGACTTCGCTGGTCGCGCAGGTACGTTTGCCGTTTCCCTCCCTATTGCCTCACGGTTGGTGCGAGTAGCCTTTGCCGTTGTCTGCTTGACCGGTTCGTCGGGTTTGCTGGCTACGACTGGCCTTTTTACCGGTGTCGCCACTGGTCGGGTAACGGGTTTGTTCGATTTGACTTCGGTTGGAGGTGACAGGGTGGCTGCGTTGGTGACCGGTTCGTTTGTAAGTGCATCCTTGGCTGGTTCAGAGGCAGATGAAGGGGAAGATGCAGCACACAGGCCAGGCCAGAGGTCACAGCGATAGATGTACCCAGCGCAACTTATACCGATAGCCAGACTGCCGATCAACACCGAAGTTGCCAACGAACGGGTAGAACGCCCAACCAGCTGTTCGCCAGCCGGCAGCAGGTTAACGGCGGGCAAGGCTATGCCAAGTGTACGACCAGCCATTGGAATGCTGATCGTTTCGGCCGTTGCCGGCGATTCTACCGTTAAGATGGCTTGGTGCCGACCTGCCCGCTCAGGTGTGTAACGCAGGTGTATATAAGAGCCGGTTGGCTCTGGTTTGAAGGTCATGGCTTGTTTATAGGCCAATCGTTCTACGCCTGCTGCCACCTGAAACATGGATGACTCATCAACGGAAACGACAATGAGCGTATTGGGCTGGGGAGGCGTTATCTTCAACGTTAAATAACTCTCATCGCCTAATTCGGTATGGTCGAAAGTCAAGGCTGAACTGCTCACCTGTAATCTTGACCCTGAGCTGGGTAAGCCCGCTTCTGTTGAGTGGCTGGCTATGTCTTTGGGCAAAGCACGGGGATTATTCATCGCTTATCTACGTGTGTTAATGGTTGATGGTCTGAGGATCGGCCGGAAGTGAGGCAACGGGCCATTTTACTGTTTTTATACCAAATCCTCATTTTGAATCGAAAAAGATAGTCAAAGTAGTTCTAAGTACGTAGGTTAACTAGATATCAACACAAGAAGGATGCCCACAATAACCGTCATTTCCAGACGACTTAAAGATCGCCTCAAACATTTTTCACCCGCCTTACTACAACTGGTCGGGTTAAAATTGCTGACGAAGGCGCAAACGGAAGCCTTGTTGCGTCCTTTTCAGGTTAGTAAGTCAATTAAATCACCCATCACATTGAAGCGGGTGGTTGATGCTGCTACTCCTGAAAAAGAATTGTTTCATACTAAAGTAATCGAGACAGACCCGGATTTCGTTTGGGATTACCCAAACAACACCGGCCGTGCTTCCTTGCTCCGCAGTGGTAATCTGGCCATCAGTAAAGCGTTTCTGGATACAGATTTCGGCAATCAGGCCATAGTGACCGATCTCCTGAAACCAGACAAACGCACTACCGTTACTTATCCCGTCGTTATTGCGCCCTGGAGCCACTATTGGGGTACGTATTCTGATTTTCTGCTATTTGTTGTAGCTAAACTAGCCCGTATTAAAACCGTTTTGACACCCGCACAGTTCGATAAAGCTGTTGTTGCTTATCCACTGTCTAACACACCGTATGAAGCAGAGCTGTTAGGTATACTTGGCGTTGGGGCCGATCGGTTGATCGACAGCCGCCTGTACATAATCCAGTTTGAGCGGTGTATACTGGCCAACAACAGTAGTTGGTTCTATCCGGCTGCCGCTGATCTCCTGGCTTTAAGAAGCCTAATTGACAAACAGATCCCCTTTACAAGTACAAATACCACCCGACGGATTTACATCAGCCGGAAGGCGCGGCGGAAAGTGAACAATGAAGAAGCACTGACCACGATGCTCCGTCGGCACGATTTTGACATCATTGACGATAAACCCCGGTCTGTACGTGAGCAGATAGCGCTGTATAGGTCCGCCTCGTTCATCATCGGTCCGCATGGGGCTTCTTTCTCCAATATTCTCTGGTGTAGGCCAGGTACGCAGCTGTTTGAGCTATTTGCCCCGAACTACCGCCCCGAATACTTCCGTTATATGTCACAGGTGCTGGGCCTGCGGCACGCTGCCTACTGTTTAGGCCCACCCGCAGACAGTCATTACACCTTCCTCGACGCTGATATCGACGTTTCGATCGACGAAGTTGAACGCGGCGTACTCGCCTTGCTGAGTCAGGCCGGCGCTTAACCGATACCCTTCGGTAAACGTCCACAACCGATCGGGCATGACCGCTTAAAACGAGCAGTCCAGAATTTTGTGTCCCGCTACGCCAGTCGGAATGATCTGGTGTACTTTAACCTGACCACGGGCAATAAAGGCTTCTATCTGGTAACGACTGGCTTCGTCGACCACATAGAAGTGGTGATTAAAGTGAGCCGGATTGAACTGCCTGGGCCGGATCAGCCCACTTAGCCGATAATTGTCGGCTACGCCTTCCAGAATTTTATAATCGGTAGTCGACTCCAGCACATTGCGAGTATCGAGTGCCGTTGGCCAGTCGAGCAGGTAATAAATGGGTTGACGTGACTGATAGAATCGGATGGGTAAAAAATAATAGGCCGATTCGAGCAGAACCGGTTGACCAGGTTTCAGCTTGGCAATATCATGGCTGATAGCGCCGGAAAACAAAGGGATTTTCCGATTCTGATACGCAATGAAAAGGCCTATCAAGGCCAGAAAGCTCCCCAGGACAAGTGACCTCAGCAGGGGAGAAAAGGCAGGGAGCTTTATACGACTGGTAGACCAGGCTTGTGGAAAGACCCGGTCACGTAACCACCAGCCTGCATAAATGAGCTGGTAAAGCAGCAACAGGCTCGACGGCCAGAAGTACCGATTCAGGAACACCGACGTATGCACCAGCGACACCGCAAGGCCGAGAGAGAACGTGAACCCGATCAGAAAGCCAGCGAGAACATAAAAAGCAAACGCTGGATTAGCCAGGGCAGCCCGCCCATGCGTCCGCAACTGCGCACCCACAATCCAGCCGAAAAGAACCGTGACCACCAGTACGCGCGCCACCATCAACAGGGGGTGTGCTACTTCCAGGTGGGCAGATACATTAGGGATTAAGTCGCCGATGGTTTTAAAAAACGTCAGAAACGTAGGGACCGGAATCCAGGAGTGTGGCACCCCCGATTGGGCCTGAATGCTGAACGACGGAAACCAGGTGATCAGCCAGACAAGCGCCATCAGCAGATGAACGCCCACGACGGGGAAGTAACGCATCTCTCTACGGCGAAACCAGTCGGTCAGCCACAGTAGCCCAAAAAAGGAGCCGGCCCCGGCTATATAGAACAGGGCCACATTGTGCGTGTAGAGGAACAGTATGCCAACAACCGCCAGCGCAACCAGCCAGCGCCTGTTGTGCGGGTGAAGCATCAGTTGATGCAGGGTAACAATATACCCCCAGCCGAGTAGCAGGTACAGACTATAAGTCCGAATCTGGGTCGAGAGCGTGTAGTTCAGGTACGTTAAGCTAAGGGCAATCAGAATGACCAGAAAATTGATCACGGCTGTTCGGCTCCGCAACGTACCTGTAGTCTGCTGCACCGATGAATTCTGATCGAGCAGGCGGGTGGTGTACCGGAAAAACCAGACCACCGTTCCCGCAAACAAAAGGATGGAAAGACTCTTTAAAAAAATGGAGTTCAAGCTGACGGCATGCCCGATCAGCCAGTACAAATTGATGAACAGCGGCGGATTGGCATCCATACCGCTCACTATGGCGCGATTGGCATGCGCCAGCGACGGATCAGACAGGAGGAGGTAACTCAGTACCTCATCCATCCAAAGATGTTGATCCTTAAAGAATAACGATACAATCAGACTGCCGGTTAGGGTCAGCAGCATTGCTGCACTCAGCCGGTTGATAGTCAGCATAGTTATTGAATGGGTTTGCCAGCTTCGTCAATGTTTGCGGTGAGCGAATAGGCTGCGCCGGAGACCGCATCGAAATAGACGCCGCCCGTTCCTTTACTGAAGCGATTGTTGGCCACGATCACGCCGGTCGCTTTTTCGCCATACGCCCTGAATGTAGCGACATTCTCGGTCGCCGGTTTGTTGGAAATGGTGTTGTCACGAAAGATATTGTTCGGTGCGTTGTCACAGATAATGGCATGCGTAGCACCACTGACAATGACGTTGCTCTCATACACGCCACCCGTGCTCGATATAGTGAGCAATTCCAAGCGGCCGGTCATCATCAGCGTGTTGTGGTTAAACTGCGCAGCGCCGGCATTGAACAGCTGAATGCCACCCGTAACCGTACCAACGGTCTGGTTTCCCACAATGACCAGGCCCCCAACAACCAGTCCGTTGCCGCTTCCGTCGTTCGAGCCTTCAATGAATTTGTCGAAGGTGCCTTCAAACTTATTATTCAGAATGTTTACGTTTTTCGACGCACCTGCAATTTCGATCCCGTACAGGCTGCAATTCTTGATGTAGTTTTCAGACACTGTCAGGCCATCCAGAGGTCCCGACAGCGAGATACCAAACGTACATTCGTGAATGGTGTTACCACTTACCGTGATGTTCTGGCCCGCGTAGACATTGAAGTTGTCGTGGTTAAACACCTCGAACGCCATCCGTTTTGCTCGAATGTCATTCTGGCGAAGCACAATATTCTTAGCCGTTTTACCCGCCTGTACTTTCAGCGTCAGGAAGTTCGTGCTGGCCTGGGCCGCCGCATCGCTACTGCGGCAGTTCTGGATCGTGAAGTTATTTACTGTTGGCCCATCGATGGATATGACACCGTAACTGCCTTCGCCCGTAGCCGTCACCACCCAGTTGATCCCGTCGAGGGTTACGTTGTCCAGATCGGGTTTCGTATCAATCGGGTTGAAGAGCGAAACGTAGCTCTTGGGCAGGGTAATGGTCACTTTCCCCGGTGTACCACGCAGACCCAGGTTGCTGCGCATGCGTACTTCCGTCCGTTGTGTGTACTGACCATCCGGGATGAACACGTCGCCAGTCGTTGCGTTAATGGCAACCTGCAATTCGGGACCGATATCATCGTCGGCGGGGAGAATATTGAACCAGCGGGCATTGGCGGCGCCAGTAAACTGCCGCTTGAACCGGCGACCCGTAGACGTGACCAGCACAATGCCTGTGTTGTCTGCGGTGGTCCTGTCGGCCCGATCAAGTACAAAAAGCCCTTCCATACCCGGGTCGGTAAGGTAAATATTGGCTGGGATGTCGGCCCGGTTGAAGGCACGTACCTGGGCCAGTGTAAGCGAATCAGTGGCTGTTTGCCGAATAAACGTATCTGGATCTACTTCAACCTGCTTACAGTTGACTAGTATTATCGCCAGCATAAAGGCACTGGCGGTGATTAATTGTATCGATTTCATAAGTGAGTTGAGAAAGAATGTCCAATGGAGGCTACCTAAGAAGTAATGCCTTCGTCGGGTTGCGATACGGTTCCTGACGGAGTCTTTGGCCTTACGCTGCCTTCATGGGACATTAATCATCGAATGCCTGCATACGTTTTCAACCGGTTATAAATCCGGGTAATGGGGCTATACCGTTGTATTGTTTTACGGTGATAATAGTCGGTGGGCTGGGCCACTTCGGGAAATGTGAACGTTCGCTGCTGGCCAGCATCAAGCTGGGTTTTGTACCGATTAAAAATGTCGGTATGGGTAGCACCTGGCCCAAAACCAATGTTTTGCACTTTAGAGCTAGTTGGGTAAACGGTGAGGCCACCCGCTTTGAAACGGCTATAGCAGAACCGGATATCCCAGGCGTCGATGGCGCCTTCCATCTGGTGCCGGAGCATACGACTCAGATCAGATCCACCGCTGTTGAATGCCTTTTGCCGCACCGAATCGTTTTTAAACTGGTCATAATCAGCTACAGTCCAGTCGATCGATTGCCAGCGATCGGCCCACGTTGCCCATCCCCAGGGACTATGCCGGGGAACAAAGTAGGCATCGTCGGTATAGCCCGGTGGTTTGGCAAACGGGAATGTGTAGCCGGCTACAGAGTAAACACGCTTATTTTTCGCATAGTGTTGCAGCGCCTGATTCATATAGTCCAGGAAATTGGGCGCCGTAATCAGATCATCTTCCACAATGATCGCCGACGGGTGCTGCTTCAGCACCGTTGTAATGCCCTGAATGATGGAGTCGGCACAGCCAATATTCGACTCCGCATAATTCCGGTGAATGGTTTTGAACCCGCTGATCCGGGCAATCAGCGCCTTTACTTCGTTGACACCAGCTTCGTCGGCCGGTTTTTTGGGGGCGTCAACAAAGACGTATAACTCGCTTTCGGGAGCCAGGTAATTTGCTTCCAGCGCTTTAATCGTCTGGCGGAGTTCATCGGGCCGTTTGTAGGCAAAAAGAATGACCGGTGCGTTCATCGTGTTGAGGAGTTGTAAACCAGCGTACCTGCACGGCAACCCAGTAAAGGGCTGTGGCCAGGTACGTTACGAATGGGTAGATATCGATCGATTATAACGGGTTGCTTCCCGACAGAGCCGTTCGCTGGCCGCCCATCAACTGGCGACCCAGATGCCAGACATACAGGGCGTTGGTGGTAGCGTAGCGACGGAACAGCCGACGTGGTTCAAGAGCCAGGCGAAATACCCACTCCAGCCCCATGCTACGTACCCAGGCCGGCGCCCGTTTGTGTTCGCCTGTCAGAATAGGAAGGGCACCGCCGATGCCAAGCATCACAGCCGGGATTCGCCCGCGCATACGGCCCATCCAGAGCTCCTGTTTAGGACAACCCAGCGCCACAAAAATTAACCGGGCACCCGACTGCACAATCTGCGCTACCTCGGCTTCTTCTTCAGCCGGCGTTAACGGACGAAAGGGTGGTGAGATCAACCCGGCAATCTGAAGGCCGGGGAAACGCGTATGGCAAACGGCCGCCGCCTCCTGCAGGCGTTCGGTCGTTGACCCGTAAAAAAGCACGGGAATATGCTCCTCGGCAGCCCGTTCAAGCAGCGCGGGCATCATGTCCATACCCGCTACCCGCTCCTGGTTGTAGCCGTACATCCGATTCACCGCCCAGAGAAGGGGGACACCATCGGCCAGCACCCAGTCAGCACTGTTCACCGCCTGAGCCAGTTCAGGTTTTTGTTGAGCTTCAACCACCATGTGGGCATTAGGGAAACAGACAGTTTGCGACTCTCCCTGATGCGCCGACGCAATGATGGCTTCCTTCACGTCTGAAAACGTTCCGGGCGTAACGCCTATACTGACCACCCGTGCGCGCGGCAGGGGAGTCGTTTCAGATGAATATAGTTTCATATTGTTGAGGTTGACTTATCAACAGGACAAACCGGATAAAAACTCCTGTCGGCCGTTTATTTTAACCTGACCAACAGGCTATTCGGCCGCGCTGACCAGCGGCTTCTGCCTTATAAGCGAGGGATAAAGCCGGTCGGTGAACCTGTTTATCTTTTCATCCCATACCTGCCGTTTGGCAAAAGCATACGCCCGGCGGCCCATCTCCAGCCGCTCAACAGGATTGTAGTAGAGCCGTTCAATGGCCGCAGCCAGGTCATTCAAAACCTGCTCATCGGACTCGACAGGTACTTTGATTCCGTTTGTTCCGTCGACCATTTCCGATTGGCCGTGAATGGCCAGCGTAATAACAGGCATCGAATTGGCCATTGCCTCGGTCACCTGCGTGGGGCCAGAATCGCGCAGGCTGGTGAACAGAAAAATGTCTGATTTCTGGTAGTATTGCAGCACTTCATCGTACGATACATGCCCTACCCAGTCTACCCGGTCGGTTACGTTATATTTTGTCAGGTACGTTGGCACCTCTTCAGCCATTTCGCCCTGGCCGCCCACAATCGTCAGGCGGATAGGCAGTGAGGGATTGACCCGGCCGAACGCACGAATGGTCAGCTCAAGTGCTTTACGAGGCAGCAGGCGACCCACCCACAGCAGCTTCAGCACAGGCGGATTAGCGGCGCGTTCTATTGGTTGCTGCGGCAAAAAGTCAGAGCCTATACCTGAATCGAGCATGAGCTCCATCGGCTTTTTCCCGCGATAGGCACGCGCCAGTTGCAGCGAATCCGTATTAGAAATCAGCACCTGATCGGCCTGGCGCATGGTGCGGTAAAACCCCGGATTGAGCCGTTGAAGTAGCCAGCTGACCGCATCCCGCATCAACTCCCGCGAATAATACTTGCCCAGGTAATGCTTCATTACTTTAGGTACGCGCTGGCCACCACCCGCCGGCCCGAAGATGAACGGTTTGCCTACCCGATACATGAAACTGCCGAGTTGCAGGCTGCTGTAAGTGACGTGGTGAACCAGATCGAAATCCGTCTGCTGATCCAGGGTGCGGGCCAGCCTGGCGGCTTTCCACTGCCAGTAGATATAATGCACATACAAACCCACCAGATTACCATAAGCCCGGTCGAGCCAGGCGGGCACGCCCACGTAATGAACCGTTAGGTTGGGGAATTGGCCGCTGGCCAGTTCGGGCTCTATGGCTTCCCGAAACTCTTCCCGCGTAATGCAATGCGTACGCACGCCCCGTTGACTAAGCAGCGTAGAATAATGCCAGCCATTTCCTTCTTCTGATCCACGGTTTGGCAAACAGGCATATGCCGATAGTAGAATGGTCAGCATAGGGACTATACGGGTTGAAATTTACGACGAAGGAATCCTCCACAAATGCGCGCCACGTCGAGCAAAAAATACAGCAACTTGGTTTTTGAATGAACCATAGCGAAGTGATAGCGGACTGTCAGGTTCGTCGGCGATCGAATCGAGGTAAAGCTTTTGATGAAGTCTGACCAGCCGGGCTTTTGAACCAGGAAAATACCCGTTGCTTTGACATACTCGCCTACTACGCTCTTGGTGCTGATCAGCAAGGGATAACCCGCTTTGTGAGCCCGCACCGAGAACTCGACATCGGCCATGTAGTGGGCAAACCGGGCTGAGTCATACAGGCCAATTTTCTGAAAAACTTCCATCGGAATCAACGTACCCCGCCCCGGTAGTGAGTCGGTCTCGATGGCGTCGGCATGGTTGCGCAGTTTTGCATAGCTGCGGTCATAATCATCGGCAATGTGGTGGCCACCTGCCAGCACCAGGTTCATTTTTGTGCCCGCAAACTCCAGCTTCTCAGGCTCGTCAACGTCAACGCTCGGAGAGCCAACGATGCAGGGGAAATGTTTCATCTCCGTGTCGAGCAGCGTTTGCAGGTAATCGGGTTTTACCTCTGTATCGTCGTTTAGCGTCAGCAGAAAATCATCGGCCGCGGGAGAGGCCCCCACCAGTTCCTGCACCTTGCGGATACCGACGTTGGTCGCTTCGGTCCACCACAGGTTACCATCGCCCTGCAAAACGATAGCGTCCGGAAATTCCTGCCGGATCATTTCGCCGGTACCATCTGTTGAGCCATCGTCAACAACGATCTCACGGTGGTGTGGGTACGTTTGCGCCGCCAGACAAGCCAGGCAGCGGCGAGTCAGTTCACGGCGATTATGAACGGGAATAACGACGTAAATCATAGGTAGTTTGTTGGATCAGATCGCCGGGGCGATGGGTTGACAGACTCGGTATACTGGACGTACGGAGAATATACATCCGTCTGATTGTCAATGGGTATTGTCTTGAGCGGCTCGTCAGGTTTCTCGTCGCGCTTAAACCCATAATAAAGGCCCAGGCCGACATATCCCCAGTAATAGATTGGCAGCTGGTAGGATACCCCAAATAACAAACCGCTGGCAATGAAGCCGAAGAGTACAGCCTGTTCAGACGTGAACGTGCTGTTGCGGCGGTAGATCATCCAGAGCGTGGTGAAGATGATGAACAGGTTGAGCGCCAGCCCGGCAATGCCGTAATTATAGAGCATGTCGATGTACTGCGAGTGAATGATGGTGCCCTTTTCGGGAAAATCTTCATTCACCATGATCTCGCCCCGATCGTAGCCTTCGTAGCGCCAGCCCAACCAGGGCCGCTCGGGAATCTGGCTCCAGTAATACATCGATTGTTCGAGCCGCCAGTTTCCCGTATTGTCTTCTGTTGGTTTAGCAATACCACCAATGTTTTCGAGAAACGCATCGACCTTTTTAGGCGAAAGCGCCGCCACAAAAGGCACAATAAATAAGGCTAGCACAAAAAGGGTAGAGGCGGTGCGGCCAATGGGTAACCGTCTGTTGGCCAGCTTACCCATAACGGATAGGCCCGCTATGATGAGCACGCCGAACATAGCCGACGAGATAACAGACCGGTGAAGCAGCAGCACGATCAAACCGAACGTACCCAGGAAGCCGAAGAAATCGACGAGGCGATTTTTTTCCAGGTACTGCATCAGGAAAAACAACAACGGCAGCATCAGGTAAAATGATTCGTAGGCCGATGTACTCCGACTTTCTGACGTCAGGTTATATTCCAGAATTTTCCCCAGAATGATCTGACCATAGAAGTACAATGCGCCAACGATCGTTACGGCCCAGCCCAGTTTGAGCGGTCCGGCGCGGCGGGCCACAACGAACGTCAATAAGGCTAATCCGCAATAGGCCAGTCGCTTGATGACGAAAAACGAATAGAAATACAGGTTGTAGATATACAGTGATTCGAGTACCAGGCCGAATAAAGCCAGACTAAGCACCCACGCTACGAGCTTATACGGGCTGGGGTAATCGAAATACCCAACGAAGAGCATCGTGGCCGCCACCAGGCCCGCCAGGTTCGATACCGCCGAAAGAATCGGGCTGGTCTGGTCGGAGCCGTAGGTAAGCGAACTCACCCCGAACAGAAGCAGGAGCAAGGCCAGCCTGTAACCCCAGGTCATGGCGCTCACACCCGGCTTTTGGGGTGATTCAGCCGCTTCGGGCTGGAAGGTGTAGGTCTGTTCGTCGACGTTCATGGATTAGCGAGTACGGCTTCGTAAATCGTCCGGGTATGGTGCGTAATATGCTGGGCATCGAACCGCTCGAGCGAAACGGTTCTGGCCTGGGCCGCAAGTTGCTGTCGCAGGGGTATGTTCTCCCACAGCTGCCCTACGGCCGATGCAATGTTGGCGGGGTCGAGCGTCGTGAGCATACCTGTCTGGCCATCTTCGACCAGTGAGGCCACTCCGCCAACATCCGAAGCAACTACCGGTAAGCCTGCCAGTTGTGCTTCACATACGCTGTTCGGACTATTGTCGATGTAGGAGGGGTGTAGCAAACAGAAGGCATCTGAGTAGGCGGCCCAGAGTTGTTCGCCGGTCAGCATACCCCGGTGTTCTACCGCCTCGTCGGGGATATTGGTAAGTCCCAGCGTGGCAATCAATTCCAGCAGGGCTGGTTTGTTGCCAAATCCGGTAATGATGAGCCGAAGGGGCCAGCGTTCACGAAGCAGGCTCAGCGCACGTAACGCTTCCCGAATTCCCTTGATATCGTGCAACCCGCCGACAAACAGCATGGCGTTGGGCGACTGGTCACTGGGAGGTGCAATAGGCTGATAAAAAACGGGCCGCATCAATTCCCAGTTGTGGTGAATGACCGCACCGGGGTTCAGCTTATGAATGATGGCTTTGTCCCAGTGGGTACGGCCAATGTAATGCCGGACTGTAGGGAAATACCGTTTCTCGTAATAACTCGCAACGGCCCACGAGGCGTGTCGGTAGTCGGGCCGATTGGGTAGGTAGCGGTAATACTCAGTGACGAAGCCCTGGGCCGACACCACTTTAGGTAATTTCAGGCCAGCCGCCATCACGGGGTATTGCTGCTCGGTGCCGTGAATGTGCAGCAAATCGAACGTACCCAGCGCATTGGTGCCCACCTGATCGCGCAGATAATCGCTCACCCGCTTGATCCGCCGCTTGTAGCCGGTCAGCAAGTCCCATTTATCGTCGGGTACTTTCAGGTAGATGTACCGAACCCCGTCGCGCACAACCTCTTCGTCCTGCCCAATCGATGTGTTGTAGCTGATAATGGTAATGGTAATGGCTTCCTGTGTGACCAGCCGGCTAGCCAACGCCGTTATCCAGGGCACTGGATGCCCCGTTTTACCCGGGTGGGGAGCTGCTGCAAGCCACAAAACGTTCATAGACAAACTAGTAAGTGAATGAAACCCGTTGATACACAAAAAGCTACCGTGAACCAACACTCGTCGACGGGCTGAATGGCTCGTCTGAAGCCAGTTGGTGTGTGGTGCTCAGCGGTTGCGGGTTATTTTTTGATGTTACTTCCTCGTAAAAAGCCGTCAGTTTCCGGAGGCTGGCTTCGTGGCTCAGGTATGTATCGGCATAGCGCCGCTGTACGTTGATCAGGTGCTGTCGCTTCACCTCATCGCGATAAGTCAGAATAAGCCGGGCCAGATAAGCCGGGTCGCGTTCATGGAGCAGACCGCTGCCATGTGGCATCAACTCGGGAATACCGCCGACGGGCAACGCCAGCACAGGTACGTTCACCGCAAAGGCTTCGAGCAGGGCATACGGACAGTTGTCGTTCAGGGCCGTGTGCACGTAGATGTCTGACTGCGCAACCCACCGCCAGGGAGCCGACTGCCGGCCGTGAAACCGAACATGCTCGGCCAGCCCTAACTCGGCGACAAGCTGTTCATAGGCAGCTCGTTTGGGGCCGTCGCCTACTAGCCAGACCTGGAAATCGGTGACGCCCCGCTTTTTTATTTCGGCTGCAATCCGAATCAGCAGTTCCTGATTCTTACGCTCATCAACGTACCCAACATTGCTGATAATGAAGGTGTCACGGTCCTGTGTGGCGCGCAACGTCTGTTTATCGGCAGGGTCAATGGTCACTGTGTTGGGCAGGATAGCCCGACGAACGTTATCGCGCAACAGGTGCTTCGACTGGTTATAGGCGTAGTTCGACACAAAAATGTAGTTGTCCACATGAGCGAACAACCAGCGATACCAGCGGGTGAGCGCCCGGGTGAGCCAGGCGGGTAGCGGGTTGTTAGCCAGGTTGGCTGCCGTGATCAATTCGGTGACCGGATCGTCGTTGAAATGAGCCGTTAGCACAACCGGAACCTGCTTTTCCAGGGCGTAATACGCGGCCACCCCCGACCGCACATCCTGCGCATGAATGACATCGAACGACTGGTTGCGGTGCTGGCGGGCGCCGAGGTACAGCCGAACGAAGAAACTGCTCTCATCCCACAAAATCCGGCTGGTCTGGCCCAGCCTTTTGAACAGGTGACCGAGGATGTTAAGACTTTTATTCCAGATGAATGGCGTGTCGGTTGTTTCTACCACTTGCACAGACGTACCCCGGCTACGCAGATCACGGGTCAGTGTCTGGTAGTAGGTGACAACGCCTGAGGGCGACGTGCCAGTCAGAAAAGTGGGAATCAACACGTTCATTTGTTCATCATTTTGTACAGCCGCAGCGTCAGGATCGTATCTGGGCGCTTACGAAAATTGTTGATTACGCTGTCTACCGCCGCTTCACCAAAAAGCAACACGTTATAGAGTCGGTTCGTACGTTTTTGGGTGGCCTGTTGCCCAATCTCGCGGGCAGCCCAGCGCATGAAGATCGCCATGCCTACCGCTGGTCCGTGTACATTCTGAAATACCCGGCGCTGGTTTCTGACAGCATAATACTGTTTCCAGGCGCCTGGCCACGGAATACCGTTACGGTCGAACGAGGGCGGATGCCGGAATACCGATTTGGGTACGGTTACCACCGGGAAGCCCATGCGTTGAGCTCGTGTCATGTATTCTACTTCATCGCCCCAGATAAACAGCTTCCGGTCTGGAATGCCAATAGCCGCCACGACTTCACTATGAATCAGCGTGCCATTGAAGAAAGACGCTACCCCGTAGATCAGGTCGAAGCTGGTCATATCGGCCACTTTGCGGTATTTTCGGTTGGGCCGGTCCACATAAAAGGCCAATTCCTCATCATCACGAACGCTGACCGACATTGAGTTTTTGATGCAAGGCCCCAGGTTAGGCGACGTCAGCAGCTGTTCCAGGGCGTCGGGAGCGGCAATGCAGTCATCGTCCATACACCAAAGCCAGGTTGCTCCTGATTTGAATGCGGCATCAATACCCGCCGCGAAACCACCAGCTCCGCCCAGGTTCGCCTGGTTAATAACGGTCAGATCGGTTTGCGTAGGTAGCCATTCGGTGGTGCCATCGGTACTACCATTGTTGATGACCAGCAGGGCATCTGGCCGTCGGGTTTGTTGACGTAAACTGTCTAAGCAAATTTTCAGATCCGCCAGGCGGTTATAAGTGACGATTACCGCCGTAACTGTTTCCATGCGTTTTGTCTAATGGTGTACTTAATCTAGTTATTATCAAGGCTACTTGTTTATGAAAATTACTTAAGGGGACAATTGATTACTCAATACGGCCTGGGGCAGACGTACCCGCCCGGATGGGTACCTCGTGCGATGGCTGCTCGGAGAGGTCATGCGCAGGCCCATAATAAGTTCTAACCAGCCGCCTGACCTTTAATTCCCAGGTCTGCTGGCTGGCAAAAGCATAGGCATTGGCGCCCATCATCATCCGCTCGTCTGGATGATGATACATCCACTCAATGGCACTGGCCAATTGGGTAGCCACCGTTTCACTGTCGGTAACGGGCACCCGAATCCCCGTTGATTCATTTACCAGTTCGGCCTGTCCGTGTATAGCCAGTGTGACTACAGGCAACGAATAGGCCATGGCTTCGAGCAATTGAGCGGGTCCGGTGTCGCGCAGGCTGGTGAAAAAGAACACATCTGCCTGACGGTAATACGCCTTCACCTGTTCGTAGTTTACCCGTCCTGTCCAGTTCACCCGGTCGTGGATTTTGTAAGTTTCCAGGTACTCCGGTATGTGTTTACCCATTTCGCCATCGCCCACAATAGTTAACTGAACAGGTATGGCCGGGTCTACCTTGCTAAGGCCATGCAGTGTCAGCTCGAGCGCTTTCCGGGGCATTAACCGACCCACCCAAACCAGTTGTAATACAGACCCTGGTGTATGCGTGATAGGGAACTGCGGAATAAAGGCCTGTGAGATACCACTAAACTCCTTCGAAACCTGCTTTGTACGGCCGAGCCATTCAACTTTACGGCGCGTATCCTCATTCCATACAAGGACATGGTCGGCCTGCCGAACGGCGTCAAAACAGCCGGGGTTGAACCGAAGAAGCAGTTCACTGACCAGCGTACGCATCTGCTCTTTTTTCCAGTGCCCTCTGAAATAATGACGCAGGGATGTTGGTGCTTCCTGCCCGCCGCCGATAGGCCCAAAAATGAACGGACGGTTCAGCTTGTAGAGCAGACTGCCTAACTGCAGGCTACCATAACTGACATGATGAACCACATCGAACTGATGGGCTCTGGCCAATGGACGAGCCGTCTTCAGGGCAGCCCATTGCCAGTACAGGTAATGGAAATACATGCCGACTAAGCCCCAGAAATACACTTTTTCGACCCATTTTGGCGTGTCGACATAAACGTAAGTCAAGTTGGGAAGCGGGCTTTCGGCCAACCGCTGTTCAATTGCTTTTTTATTACCAAGTCTGGTCAGACACCATACCTGATGATTTGTCTGACTGACGATGGACGAATAATGCCAGCCATTTCCCTCTTCGGAACCTAAACCAGGTACACAGGCATAGGCTGAAATTAAGACCTTTTTCATAAGCCTGACGTTGAGTTTTAGGCTTATCGGCAGGTTGGGTGAATTGCCGACAGTATCAATGATGTTCTAATTCGAGCGCTGCCCCGGTAGTCCAGCCTTTGCTTTTGACGAGCAAGTACCCACCCATCGCCAGTAGTACATACACTTCGGTTCCTACCCAGGCCCAGGCAGCGCCGAGGTGGCCATATTCACGAATCAGAAAGATGTTGAGCCCCAGCCCAATAGCCGAACCAATGGCCGTAATCACAAAAAATGGGCGATCCATCCGCAGGTTAAGCATCGTATGAATACCCAGCAGGTTACTCATGCCAATGATCAATGGCAGTAATGCGACGACGCGTAATACCGCAATAGCCTCAACGAACTTCTCGCCGAAAAAGAACGGGATAAACCATGGCGCGATAACCCAAAGGCCTACAGCCACTGCACCAAGCCCGCCCAATAATGGCCAGAAAACGGTTCGTACCATCTTCAAACCTGCCTCGCGGCTCTGCCCAAAGGCATTGGCAATGATTGGAAACAACGCCTGGTTCAAAGCCATTGTCACAAATGTTAGGGCTACACCTTCTAAGCGGGTTCCGGCTGAATAAAGCCCTACGGCATAAGCTGTACTTAGCATACCGAGGAAAAACACTGTCGACGACGCGTAGAGTGTAATCATCACGTTCGAGAAGAACAGCGTTGCATCGGCTCTAAATCGGGCGACCAGTTGCGTCAGCGACGGCCAGAAAAAGTGAATGCCAAACCGTTTGGCAGCCACACCTAGTGCAACGGCGTTGATCAGCACCTGCGACACGCTGAGGACCAGATTCTGCCAGACATAATCATCAGGCTGATGAATGACCAGAAAGATGGCGCCTGTAAACAGTATCTTCACCAGCAGGTTGAACATGGCTACGCGCCCTAGATCTTCCATAGCCTGATAGATCCAGAACGGAGAAAGCACTGTGCTGATGCAGGTAATGTACGTACATACATGCAACAGCCAATGCTCGCGAAAAGAAGGCGTCCAGAAGGTAATACCCGCAAAAATGATGGTCGACAAGCCCCAGAGAAGGGTCTTGCCGGCCATCACCTCACTCACAATTCGACTGGTGGCTACCCGATCGTAGCGGTTGGCGGCTATAGCTCTTACCGCTGCCAGATCGAAGCCGTAATTAATGATCAGACTGAAATACGTTACATAAGCCAGCGAGAAATTCAGTAGTCCTAACCGTTCTGGCCCGATGATACGTACTACGTAAGGAACCGTTAACAGAGGAAGCAGAAAGTTGGCAACCTGCACGCTGAAGAGCGACGCAACATTAACGGCAAACCGTTTTAATACACTCTTGGAAAAGCCTGTCGTAGGGGCTGCAACTGGTTCATCGTCGGCTATTAGTGCTGTTTCCTTACCAAGCATTAGGATTTCCGTTTAAAGCCGCTTTTATCGTCCACCAGCAAATACGCAGGTCAAGGCCCGCCGACTGCTGCTGAATGTATAGATGGTCGTAACGTACCCGGTGCTTCATCTGGTAAGGCTTGCCGGTTTCACCCCGCGCACCACGTACCTGGGCCAGACCTGTAATACCTGGTTTCACTGAATAACGCTCGCGATAGCCGGTCATCGTGTTCCAATACTGGGCATCGAGCGGCAGCGGATGGGGGCGTGGACCAACAATGCTCATGTGACCGAGCAGTACGTTCAGGAACTGAGGCATCTCGTCGAGGTTGGTTTTGCGAAGAATCCGGCCAATAGGAGTTACCCGGTAGTCATTCTTGCTGGCCTGCTGAAACTGAGCACTGGGATTGTAGGCCATGGTACGGAATTTAAAGCAGGGAAACTGCTCCCCGTTCCGACCCGACCGTAGCTGAACAAA
The DNA here is from genome assembly GCF_041321095.1 of Fibrella arboris. NCBI lineage: Bacteria > Pseudomonadati > Bacteroidota > Cytophagia > Cytophagales > Spirosomataceae > Fibrella > Fibrella arboris. Next base: position 45,924 of record NZ_JBGGWE010000021.1, read on the forward strand.
AATCGCCGGTCCTTTCGATGTTAATCTAATCAATAGGGATAGTAGGGGAATTAACCAAATCAAAATAGTGATGGCTACCAAACCGGCTACCAGTAGATCAGAAAAGCGTTTGGCATATAGCCCCCAGGTAGGGTTTTGAATGGTCACGTTACGGTCGCGTTCCAGGCGAACCGTTTCCATGTTCTGTACTGTAAATGATGTCATAGTCGTTGAGTCAATTAGGTGTGTGATTTAATGTAATTACTTGTACTTAAACACGTAGCACCTCAGGTTAGTCAATTCTCGTTCAGTTAGTTACAGCCAAATAGAACTCGATAAAAATGAAAAGAAACGTTTAGAGAGAAAAAGGAATGCGTGCTTATCCCCGCAGCCATCGGCGTGGTTGCGCCTGATAGTAGCGGTCTTTGTGGCTGTGGCTCAGGTACGAACCGTCGTTACCTACTACACCGTTCAATACCAGACTCAGGTTTTTGAAGCGCTGTTCACGCCGTACCAGTTCAATCGCTTTTAGGCTTGTCTGTGGTGTAACCCCATGACGCACCACAAACAGCGTTGAATCGGCAAAGGGAGCTACCAACTGCGCATCAGATACAAGGCCAAGTGGCGGTGTATCGAGCATGATGTAATCGAACCGCTCGCGCAGATCAGCAATCAATTGCTGCATTTTAGGAGAACTGAGTAATTCAGCAGGGTTTTGTTCGTCGTCGAGAACGCCACTGCTAATCATGAAAAAGTTTTTGTAACCAGGCACTGGCTGCAGCACTTCGTTCAGGGTCGCATCGCCCGTCAGGTATTCGCTGATACCTACGTTAACATCGAGGTGAAAGGTTTCCTGATAGGTTGGCCTTCTTAAGTCAAGTTCAAGTACCACCGTTGGCCGATCAACTAACGACAGGCTGGCCCCCAGGTTCAGCGAAACAAACGTTTTGCCTTCGCCGCTGATGCTCGACGTAACCAGCAATACATGACTGTCCGATTCGTTTATCTGCCTGGCTGGTAAGTTGGCCCGTAACGTACGAATCTGTTCTGTGATCAATGACCGGCTACGGGGGGTGATCACCAACCGCTTCTTGCTCGATGAAGGGTTGGTCGACAATTCGCCGAGAATAGGGGTCAGCGTCGATTTCTCCACTTCATGCCGACTGCGGATTCGTTGGTTGAGCGAATCCAGACCGGCAATGGCTCCCAAGGGCAACAGCAGGCCCACCATGCCGAAAAGCAGGAAGATCATTGGCTTAACTGGCTTCACTGGAATTGGGTTGCTCATGGCGGCATCAACAGTACGGCTATCCGACACTGCAGCGGCAAAGGCAACGGCTGTTTCTTCCCGTTTCTGAAGCAGGTACGTATATAAATCGTTTTTGATAGCCTGCTGCCGGGAAATATCCATCAAGGCCCGTTCCTGACGCGGTACCTGCCGAATCTGACCGGCTAATTCCTGGTTTTTCGATTCGTAGCTACGCTTGTTGCTTTCCAGCATATTCTGCATGGTCTCCACATTCTCTCCTATGCGGCGTTTCGTTGACCGGATCTTATCATCCAGCGCCTGAAGCTGTGGGTCAGCGTTGGTAGTCGTCTTGGCAAGCTGGGTACGTTGCAGGTCCAGATCCGACGCCGTATTGATCAAATTGAGCAAAACCTGGTCATCTAACCCAACAGTGGCGGGCGTGCCGCTCTGGTCAGCAGGCTGGCTGCGGACGTATTTCTGTAGATCACGTAATGCCGATAGCTTCACGTTCACCTCGTTCAGCTTGGCGTCGTTCTCTTTGGCCGATAATAAAAACGTTTGCGCCTGGGTGCTCAGATCGGTGATGCCCTCGCTCGATTTAAAGCTCTCCACACGACTCTCTACGCCCGACAATTCGCCCGATAGTCCATTCAACCGCTCCTGAATAAATTGGAGTGTGTTGCCGGCTACTTTATTCTTGCTTTGGATAGAGGCCAGATTATACGCAGCAATGAGCGTGTTCAGTACCGCCTCGCCTTTCGCCGGAACGGCATCGTCAACGGTCAGGACAACAACTGAGGATGTTTTGCTGGTTGGTTCAGCCTTCAGACGGCCGATGTAATCGCCTGCCACAGCCTGCTTAGTCGATGCCTGCACAATGATAGGCGATGTGCTGGCTGAAACAGGTTTCCGGGTAGCTATACGGATGCGGCCCAACGCCGTATTCACCGACTGGTTCAGCGGAATAGGTTGCCCGTTTAGCTGAACCACCGGATTATTGCTGAATGTCAACGTGAATGGTTCTTCGTACAGAGCTGGTTGTCCTTTCTCGACGATCAATTCCACAGGGTTGTCCCCGTATATTTCCCGCTTCCCAAACTTCGTCTGACGGTAATACCGGTGTTCCAGGTGTAACTTTTCAATAACCTGACTCATCAGCGTAGCCGAACGTAACATTTCGATCTCGTTCTCGACCGACTTTTTGGGCGTCGCTGCCTGGAACTCGCGCAACGCGCCACCACGATCATCTGTTTTTGTTCCGTCGAGAAGTAACAGGCTGGCCTGCACCCGATAAATTGGCTGTTTGTAAAGCAGATAGAGGTAAGCAGCCCCCAGTGCTAAACCTAGCGAAAGTACAAACCAGGGCCAATGGCGCAAATACCGGAAGATGATTGCCCGGACATTCGGGCGACTGCTCTCCATGAGCGAGTACGGGGTGTAGACCGTGGTAGATTCTGTCATAACGTTGATTGTAAGCTAGCCAAAAAGACCAGTGCATTTGTAAACCAAAACCAGAAAAGGTTCCATAAAAAAGTGTCTTTAAAGTTAAAACTATAAACTAAAAAAACGCTGTTACTTACTTCACATGATCTGGCGCAAGATCGACTGGTGAATTAACGTATAATGGCACTGGCATCTACGATTGCGAGGGGCTAAAATGAGGTTCCGGTTCAAAAAAAGAGCAGGCGGTAAAACACCTGTCAGTTGACAATTATAAACTCATTTTTTAACCTGAAATAGTACTATTTTCAGAAATGACGCTCGGTCAGTGTAAGACAACATTAAGTAGGTGTGGACAACCTGTTCGCCACTTGTTATGTCGGTTGAACCAATAGCCGGTCACGCCAGCCTTTGTCTATTATTAGTATAGTGCAAAAATAAATTCTAAAAATTTTACACTGATCACGGCTATGTTCGCCTACTACACGTAACAGCCAGTACCAATTATGAGGCAATCTTAGTTGCTTGATCTATCGTAAATCCATAGAATAATTAGTCTATGTTCAGTATCATTGTCCTATGCTGGATGTAAGTACACTATGGGAAGCTACAATACATCTGAATTGATCCGGGTACAAAATTTTCGGCAGGCGAAGGTGCTTATTATCAACAATGATCCTAACCAACTTGCCCTTATTGAGTACTGTCTCAAAGAGTGTTTACCCGAAGTTGAACCAGTTACAGCCCTAAATGAGATAGCCGTTCAAACGTACCTGAGTGCTTGTAGCCAGGATGAGCATAAACTGCCCAAATTGATTCTGCTGGATATCTTTATGCCAAATCGCGAAGATGGATGGCACATTTTGGATGGCATCAAGGCGTTTCCATCACCTGTTAACCAGATTCCGGTCGTTATATTTAGTCAGTCAAACCAACCAGCCGACATTGGGGAGGCGTATGATCGCGGCAGTTCATCTTACCTGGTTAAACCAGCCAATGAAAGCGAATGGCTTACCTGTTTTCAAAGGATGCGGAAATACTGGTGGGAGACTGTCTCCTTGCCACCAATCGGTTATCGGTATTGACCGGTTGGCAGTGAAGCCATTGTCAACCAATACCGACACACTTCCTCCATGATGCTTAAGAACTCACTATTATCTTCCGGGATGACCACAATTGAATTCGCTTTCAAGGCGTAACCCGATCTGGTCAGACCCGTGTTGGGGGCAATCAGGAGTACAATTGGTAATCTGCGTAGCCGAGGTGTCTCCTTCAATTCCTGGATCAGGGCTATCCGGTTTGGCGTAGCCTGACGCAAATCAAACAGGAGCAACTCGGGACGGTTTACACCGGTCATTACCAATAACTGCGAGAGTAACGATCCATTGTCTGTTACGTGCAGGAGTGTCATTGGCCATTGAGCATTGATAAGCTGGCGCAGCAGGAGGCTTTTCGTGACATCATTGGTAACAAAAGCGATCGACCGTTCTGGTTCCAGCAGGTGTTGATCGATACCAACACCGATAGTGTTTAATAAAAGTGGCCATTGCCGACGACTGACGGTGAGGACTGTTCCATCTTCGAGCAAAACAGCGCCACCTGTTTTTGAAGATCCCTGGTTCTGCAGTTTCAGTATACAATCAGGGTTAAGGAGTAGAGTCTTATGGATTCGAATAAAGTCAGGAAGTTGCTTTTCGAGAAAGCTCAGTGACTTGGAGACCAGTAATTGCTCACCTGTTCGGAAATGAACGAAGGAATAGTTGTTGGCACCAGACAGGTAAGAAATCAATATGGGGTGTTTTAATGCATTGATAATAAGTCCCATAGCTGTAACGTACCTGTTGAGTTAACAGGGTAAACGTACCCGACCCGCTGATTTGTTTGAATTCTTAGTGTATGGCCTTGCAACCCCTGGGCACTCTAAATCCAGTGTCTGGCGGGTAATGACTGATCAGGAGCACCGTCGCAAAGGTTTTAAACTACTTAATGAGAATTTGTATATACTTAAAATAATTGGCTAAGGTAAATCGAGCGATATACCAATAAGCCACAGCTATTCCATGTATAATGAACATCTGTTTTATAGATACATCGATTTGGGTTTACTTGAGAAAAGCATAGACTTACCGTTTAGTATAAAAGCATTAGATTTGAAATCTTTATAGGACAATTTGTAGTATGTTCTGTACAGCAACCTTTCCCTTGTGTCAACGTCAAGGCAAACGGTCACCTATCTATTAGTTACTCAACATGTTCATTATTTCCGCGCTGGAAAAGGCAAAAGGGTCCTTTCGCCCTGCACTATTTCTTTTCAACTGGTTCTTGCTCAGTTCTTTAAGTTATCAATCGGCCGTTGTAGCACAAACTACTTATTACGTAGCGAATGCGGGGAATGATTCAAACAATGGAACAACCACCAGTACACCGTTTCAAAGTCTGGCCAAGGTGAATAGCCTTGCCTTGCAGGCTGGCGACCAGGTGCTTTTTCGCCGCGGCGACACATTCCGGGGTACACTGACCATCCGGCGGTCAGGTGCTGTTAACAAACCTATCATCTTTGATGCGTACGGCACTGGCTCAAAGCCAATACTATCTGGCTCTGTACCCGTCACCAACTGGACGAGTGCAGGGAATAATATTTGGCAAGCGTCCTGTGCGTCGTGCGGTGGTGCGGTTACGGGCGTTTATAGAAATGGAACGGCTCTGCCGCTTGGCCGTTTTCCTAATGCGGACGCGCCTAACAAAGGGAACCTGACTATTCGAGCACACACAGAAAAGTACCAGATTTTCAGTCAAGAGCATTTACCTGATAACGTTGACTGGAAAGGAGCTGAAGTTGTAATGAGACCAGCTGCTTGGATTATCGACCGAGCTGTAGTCGATGCACAGTATGGTGACGCTCTGAATTTATTTAATTATTCAAATTATACACCTAGAGACAACTCAGAATATTTTTTTCAGAATCATCCGGCAACACTGGATAAAAATGGCGAATGGTGCTACGACCAGGCAAATAAAAAAGTATTGGTTTATACGAATCAAGGGGCGCCTACTGATGGGCTGTATACGGCTACTGCTTACAGTCTGGGAGTAGACATTGCCAATGTGTCTTATATTACACTTCGTAATCTTAATATAGCAGAGACATTAAACACAAGCATTAATGGTCAGAATGTGTCAAATTTTGCAATGACAGATCTGGACATCACAAATGCGGGTGAAGATGGGATTGTTATCTCAGGATCAGGGAATAATATATTGTTAGAAAATAGTAAAATAAAAACCGTAAATAACAACGGTGTTTGGATAGGTCCTTACCAGACAGTCAATATTCGAGGTAACGATATGCGCCGCATTGCGCTCATCGCAGGAAGAGGGAAGAGTGGCGATGGCCAGTACAATGGAATTTCGTCCATGGCAAATCAGAATGTGATGATTGAAAATAACGTTATAGATAGTGTCGGTTATAATGGAGTAACCTTCTGGACTAACACAACAATACGCCAGAATGTAATTGCTAATTTTTGCTTCTCGAAAATAGACGGTGGCGGTATTTATTCGCACAACGCGGGTAAAAGCCCAATGACGAATATTCATTTATTGTCTAACATAATATATACTAACCCACTCCCTGCGGGTGGTACTCCTTGGGCTGATTATACGATTGGTATATTTCTCGATGACTGTGTTGAAAATGTGGAAATAAAAAATAACACAGTATTTGGTAACGCACAGTGGGGCGTGTTTCTGCATGGTGCTCCTAATGTTACTTTTACAGATAACACCCTGTATAATAATAGGTTGTCTCAACTTAATGTTTATCATAATTATGGTATATGCCCTATTAGGAATGAGACAGTCAAGCGTAATATTTTTGTCAGCAAGAACCCCACTCAGTTAGCTGCGCAATATGAGTCGAATGCGGATGATATACTTCAGTATGGCTTGATTGATTCAAATTATTATGCCAGCCCGTTTAATGAGAGTGCCATGATACGAGGAGTAGCCTTCAATCGGGGAGGGAACTTTAACGTTAATGGCTGGAATCAATTTTCTGGTGGTCATGATGCACATTCGCGTAGTAGTCCGCTTTTATACAATGAGTTTAAAAATGAAGGGTCAGGCGGAATTAGTCGAATTAACAGCCCTTTTGACGAATGGACTGAAGGCTGGGAATTAGTATATAGCCCTTATGGTAATGCTGAGCTTGCCTATGCGCCCCAAAGTCCACTAGATGGCGGGAGTATGCGTATATCATTTCCAGTGTTATCCGGGCAAAGTAATTCATATGCACAAGTGGTGAAACGCTTTGGTAATCTCTCAAAAGGTAAGGGGTATGTGCTTCGGTTTGATGCGGTTTCTTCTGTAGACGTACCCATACTGGTTTATCTGAGACAGTATGGATTTCCTTATCAAGAATTTGATAGGAGGTATCCTGTGACTATCGGGGCTACCCGCAAGAGTTACGAACTACCATTTATTGGCACAGCTTTTGAAAATGACCCGGTTGTGATGTTTCAAACGGATACAGAAGGCCCTGTCATTTGGATTGATAATGTACGCTTGCAGGAAGATGTTCCTATAATCAATCAGCCAGATGACCTAATTCAATTGTACTATAACCCAACCTTGAAAGACAGTACCATCATTCTGCCTGCAGGCGCCTTCAGAGACGTAAAAAATCAGGCATATGCAAACTTGGTGCTGCTCAAACCTTTTACGTCAATCATCCTGCTGAAGGATACCATTCCCCTGCCACCTGCTGACCTCAGCCTTTCACTAGCCAGTAAAAAAAGAATACTTCAAGTAAACGAACCAACAGAGATACGCCTTCGCGTCAGAAACGAAGGTAATACCCAGGCAGAGTTGGCCCGATGGACATACCGATTGCCTGCCAATCTTCAGTTCATTGATTCAGCTGGACAACCCTATACAGATAATGTATTAAACGGAACTGTCAATCAACTCGCTCCGCAAACGGACACTACTTTCTCTATCTTGGTCAAGCCAACTTTAGGCGGTTTATTTCGAACTTCCGCTCAGTTGACAACGGCTACTTCTCATGATCCTGATAGCAATCCAAATACAGGCACTTATGATGGTGAAGATGATGCTTCGACGACTGAATTACGCGTTGGGGCTTCAGCGAGTATATTTGAGTCGCCTAATCCGAATCAACGTCCTCTACCTGCCGTAGTATCCAATCAACCAGTGCCAGATCCTGCTAAAGCAGATCTAAGTCTGGCTATGTCTGTCAATCAGCGCATCCCGGTGGTGGGTGATGTGTTGAGTTATACGATTTCGGTTTCCAATGCTGGGGGGCGTACAGCTGACGGTGTTCAACTGCAAAACATGTTGCCAACTGGTTTTCAACTGGTGGAAGCTACCGACTGGACAATTAATGGGCTTACAATGACGCGTACATTGCCATCTTTACTGTCCGGTACAACCACTACGGTCTCTTTCCGGGTACGTGTGTTAACGCCCGGTCATTGGGTAAATCAGGCGCAGATCAGTGCCTCGAACGTTGGTGATCCTGACTCAACGCCTGGGAATGGTTTTACAAATGGCGAAGATGATCAGACACAGGTTGATATCCGGGCTAGGTGAGATTACAGCTCTAATTCAGGCTGATTTACGTGAACCACTCTGGTAATTTAGATGACTAACGATGGGTAAACCACTCAGTGGGTGTCTGAGAAGCGGGTCAGACAAATCAATCAGATGAACTATAGTGATAGGGTTACACCTATTACTAATGGGTGAATTGGTTTGTACCGCAGGTTATATCTATCTTTTGAAGGAAAGACCGTAACCGGCTCAAGTTAGTGCGTCAGGGGGCAGTGATCCTGAGTCAACACCCGGTAACGGGTTTGCGAATGGTGAAGATGATCAGTCGCAGGCTGATATCCGGGTAAATGAGCGCTAAAAAAAGTTAGGTTACTTGTTGCTACTTGCGCTATTGGGCTCAGTTTGAGCTGAGTTACGTTTAAAACGGTAACTACCTCTTGGGTTATTCTGGCCAATTGCTGTACATTTTTAATGTTCATAATTTTTTAATGTGGCATGAGCCAGTAGCCTGATAATGATCTGTTTATAGTCATCTATAAATACTTTCATATTATCTGTATATCTAATAGCAATTATACCTAGGTTATTGTTGTAATAGTTATATTAAATCGGAGTTTTCTGGTACAAAATTTGATAAATATGCCGATGAGTAAGTTCTATTTGGAATATACCAGATAGAGTATATAGCTCTACTTCTTCGTATGTTTGTTCAACTTTTACCTGATTACCGTCCGTAACTTGAGAAACATATCAATGCTCCGAGCTATACAACTAGCCCGTCGAACCTCTATATGTCTACTGCTGAGCGGTGGACTATCAGCCGCCTTCGGGCAAACAACGTACTATGTTGCCAGTTCAGGCAACGACAGCAACACAGGCCGATCAGCCGATTCGCCATTCCAGACGCTGGCAAAGATCAACACATTGACTTTACAGGCTGGCGACCAGATACTCCTAAAACGGAATGACACATTCCGGGGTACGTTGCAGATCCAGCAATCAGGCACATCGGCACAGCCTATCGTGATTGATGCCTATGGTTCAGGGAACAAGCCGCTTATATCGGGATCGCTGCCTGTAACGAATTGGACTAACCTGGGCGGAAACGTCTGGCAGGCCAGTTGCCCTTCCTGCGGGGATCGTGTTACAGGGGTGTACCGTGATAATTCATCATTGCCACTAGGCCGCTACCCAAACATGGATGCTTCGAACAAGGGATACCTCACTGTTCAGTCGCACTCGGGCAAGATACAGCTGACCGGCCAACAGCCCTTTTCAACCAACTGGGTAGGTGGTGAAGTAGTCTACCGGCCAGTTCAGTGGATTTTAAATCGAGCCAAGATCACCGGTATGAACGGGAATGTCTTGAATCTGGCTAGTTCGGGTACGTATGATATAACCGATGGCTGGGGGTACTTCATTCAGAATCACCCAGCTACGCTGGATCAGACCGGCGAATGGTATTACGATCCGTCTACTAAATCGATTCGCTTATTCGATAGCCAGAGTAACCCGAACAACCAGACGCTGAGCGCTACTGTGTACAATGAAGCGATCAACCTAAGCAACGTATCTTACGTGACTGTGCGTAACCTACAGGTATCTCAGGCATTGGTCACCAACCTGTCGATCTATAATGGTGCTAACCTGTCTGTCACCGGAAATGATATCACACAGGCTGGCGAAGACGGAGTTGTTATCAGGGGCGATGGACACCATGTATCACTGGAAAACAACCTGATTCAGGATATCAATAACAATGGCGTTGACATATCGGCGTATCAGGCCATTACATTCCGTGGTAATACCGTACGTAACATTGGTTTACTACCGGGCCGGGGACGGAGCGGCGATGGGACGTATGTAGGCTTCATGTCGGCCAGCAAGGGTGGCACCGTGATTGAGAATAACGTACTGGATAACATTGGTTATAATGCGCTCAATTTTGCCAGTAGCACCACTATCCAGCGTAACCAGATCAGTAACTTTTGCGTCACGAAAAGCGACGGTAGCGGCCTGTACATCTGGAACGGCAATCAACAGCCGATGGGCGATATTCGCATTTTGTCGAATGTCGTTTATAATGGTATCGGGGCATCAGATGGCAGCCCGGGGGGGGCTTATTCCGGGGCCAATGGCATTTATCTGGACGATTGCACCACTAACATTGAAGTAGCAGGTAATTCGGTGTACAACTGCAAAGGCCTTGGTTTTTATCTACACGGTTCGTCGAATATTACGTTAACGGGCAATACGTCTTTCAATAATGGCGAAGGGCAGCTGGCCGTAACCACGGCCGGCGGTTGTCAGCCCCGTAACAATATAATTCAGAACAACGTATTCGTCAGCAGACTGGCCAGCCAGTTTAATGTAAAGTACGAATCAGCGCAAAATGATCTGGCAAGTTTCGGTCAGATGGACAATAACGTATACTCACGTCCTTTTGAAGATACGTACACGATCCGGGCAGTATATAACAGTACAACGGGTGCTGATCTGTCGCTTGTAGACTGGAGAAGCCGGTATGGTAAAGACTTAAGCACTATTAAAAGTCCTATTACCTATTCGTCGGGTAGCCCGGACGACATGATCAAGTTTGTGGGCAACCCAACAGGTAGTCCTATACAGGTATCGTTGTCAGGTACGTATCGGGATGCCCGAAACAATCCCTATTCAGATCAGGTAACGGTGGGCGCCTTCTCATCGATCGTTTTATACAAGGAAATTGTTGTCGCGCCGGTTACATTACGGACTCCCGAGAATCCAGCGAATACAGCGGCCGGGCTCAACTATAGTTATTATGAAGGAAGCTGGAACGCACTGCCTGATTTTGGGGCGCTTACTGCTACCAAAACAGGAACGAGTAACCAGGCTGATATCTCGTTACGCTCACGTGATGATAACTACGGCATTCGATTTACGGGCTATATCAGCGTACCCACCGATGGGGTATATACGTTCTACACCAATTCAGACGACGGCAGTAAGCTGCTGATTGGTACGACTGAAGTAGTAAACAACGATGGTAGCCATGCCGAACAGGAACGGTCTGGTACGATTGGGCTGAAAGCAGGGGTACACGCGCTTAGTATCCTTTATTATCAGGGCGGCGGCGGCCAGGCGCTGGCGGTAAGCTACAGTGGGCCAGGTATCGGTAAACAGACTATCCCAGCCTCCGCGCTGGTTCGTGTGGCTACCAGTACACCAGCGCCACCCCCAGTTACGCTGCGCGATCCTGAAAATCCGGCCAATGCAGTCACGGGGCTCGACTATGGCTATTATGAAGGCGGTTGGGGCAACCTGCCCAACTTTGCCTCACTCACCCCCGTGAAAATGGGTAACACCAGTCTGCCTGATCTGGCCTTACGTTCCCGCAGCGACAATTACGGGCTAAACTTCACGGGCTACATCAGCGTACCCACCGATGGGGTGTACACGTTCTACACTAATTCAGACGACGGCAGCAAGCTGCTGATTGGCACAACTGAAGTGGTGAACAATGACGGTGGCCATGCCGAGCAGGAGCGCTCGGGCACCATTGGGTTGAAAGCAGGGGTGCACGCCATCAGTATTCCTTACTTCCAGGGGGGCGGCGGCCAGACACTGACGGTGAGCTACAGTGGGCCAGGTATCGGTAAACAGACCATTCCGGCATCAGCCTATCGGCGGATAGCGACCAGTACGCCAACGACCCCGCCACCGGTCGCGGGTACGCTGCGCGATCCTGAAAATCCGGCCAATGCAGTCACGGGGCTCGACTATGGCTATTATGAAGGCGGTTGGGGCAACCTGCCCAACTTTGCCTCACTCACCCCCGTGAAAATGGGTAACACCAGTCTGCCTGATCTGGCCTTACGTTCCCGCAGCGACAATTACGGGCTAAACTTCACGGGCTACATCAGCGTACCCACCGATGGGGTGTACACGTTCTACACTAATTCAGACGACGGCAGCAAGCTGCTGATTGGCACAACTGAAGTGGTGAACAATGACGGTGGCCATGCCGAGCAGGAGCGCTCGGGCACCATTGGGTTGAAAGCAGGGGTGCACGCCATCAGTATTCCTTACTTCCAGGGGGGCGGCGGCCAGACACTGACGGTGAGCTACAGTGGGCCAGGTATCGGTAAACAGACCATTCCGGCATCAGCCTATCGAAGAGTAAACGTTGTGGTGGTTGGCGATGGCACCGGCTTGAAGGGCGACTACTTTAACAACGCCAATCTGGCTGCTCCGGTAGTATTGACCCGTACCGATGCTACGGTAAACTTCGACTGGGGTAATGGATCGCCCGCGTCGACGATAAATACAGACTATTTTTCGGTCAGATGGACAGGACAAGTAAAAGCGCCAGTTACCGGCAATTATACGTTCAGTACCACCACAGATGATGGGGTGCGCCTATGGGTCAACGGAAAGCTGGTCGTTGACGATTGGAATGGCCATGCAACAACAACGAACAATGGCCCCTCTATAGCCCTTGTAGCTGGTCAGCGGTACGATATTCGTATGGAATATTTCGATAATATCATTGGGGCTGTGGCCCGGCTGCAATGGGCTTACCCGGGTCAGGGGCAGCAGATCATTCCACAGCCATTCCTCTATCCGGCATCAGGCTCTGCCCGCACGGCAGTCTATACTGACAACGCACTGGCGGCCAGTGATTTCACACCCGATCAGGCAGTGAGAGTGTATCCTGTTCCTGCACGTGAAGAGATCCAGGTACGTTACTATGCGGAAGCTGCCGGCGAAATAACGCTTCAACTAACCAGTGTAGGGGCTTATCCGGTGATGCAAAAGAACACAGCGGTACTACAGGGTGAAAACATCATCCGTATCCCGGTACTGGAATACACGCGGGGTATGTATATTCTTAGCGTCATACAAGGCACACAGCGAGTCACTAAAAAGGTGTTATTGGCTGATTAAGTGACAGCGTCTCTCGTAACCACATGTCAACGAGTCGAAAGCCGGTACCAGCGAAAGCGGGTACCGGCTTTTTAGTGCGCAACGTACCTGACCTGTCAGTAAAATGGGCCGACAGGATTTAATGTGGGCTAGCCTTTAAGCTAGATAATGTTGGGGTCGCCTTCGTCGTTTTATTCATTGACGTTTACCCATACGCTCACTGATGAACAACATACTGTCTATGACCACAGCGCTCTTTGGCGCTCTAGTAGCGGGCACTGCACTTGCCCAATCTCCCGGTGCTACTTCACCGTCATTCATTTGTAAGTATACCGGCGGCCAGACCCCCACAACAACCTGCACCTATAGCGGTCAGTCGACTAGTTCGCATGCTACCCGGGTAATCGACCGGATACTGAAGCCTATTGGGCTTATGCAGAATTTTAAAGTGATGGAATGCCCCGAAACCCGCAACTGTTTTGCTGCTGTGATGAACGGACAGCGATTCATTATTTATGACGGAGCGTTCATGCAACAACTTGAAGAGGCGACCGAAACCGACTGGTCGGCTACAAGTATCATGGCGCATGAAATCGGGCATCATCTACAGGGACATACCCTGGCAGCCGGCGGAAGTTCGCATCAAAAAGAACTGGAAGCAGATCGTTTTTCCGGCTTTGTGTTGCATCAGCTTGGCGCTACGCTCGACGAGTCGACGGTGGCCATTCGGGCGCTGGTCGGGGTGGCGTCATCGGCGTCGCACCCCGGTAAAGCGGCACGTCTTGAGGCCATTCGGAAAGGATGGACAGAAGCCGATGCCATCTATCCGCGAACAAAGTCTGTAACGCCCAGCTCTCCGGCTCCATCAGGGATGGCCGCCAATAAATCAACAGCCACCCCCAGGGTTGAAAAAGATGTTACAGCTGCGCCAGACGGTATTGTGCCCGTTATAGCTACCCAGGTGTATGCCAATGGCCGGGTAAGGTATAAAGGGGGTATATTAATGAACATGCGAACGGGCAATGGCACCTATTACTATCCGAATGGCGACCGGTACGTTGGTCAGTTTGCTTACGATCAGCCCCATGGAAAAGGCACGTATTATTTTGCCGATGGCGACACCTTTATTGGTACCTTCCGAAATGGCAAACGCACCGGTCCGGGTACGTTGTTCAACGCAGCAGGAGAAGTGGAGGAGGAAGGGAACTATGTAAACGATGTGCTGCGATAAACTTTTACGGAGCCGTGGCACTGCTGTAACACAAGGCGTATGCCCGGCAGCGCCACGACTCCGTCTGGGTTATTCGTTAAAATGCCCTCACCGTCTCTTCGATAATGTCGCAGGCCTCGTTCATCTGGGCTTCTGTGATAACCAAAGGGGGCGCAAAGCGAATTTTGTCGCCATGAGTGGGTTTGCAAAGAAGACCATTGTCGCGCAGTTGCAGGCACAATGCCCAGGCGGTATCTCCACCATAGTCGGGACGTTCCTGAATAACAATCGCATTAAGCAGGCCTTTACCCCGAACCAGCTGAACCAACTCATTGGTAGCGGCCAGCGCGTTCATACGGTCACGAAACAGACGCCCCATGGCTTCGGCATTGTCAGCTAATCGCTCATCCTGCACCACATCGAGAGCAGCCATAGCGACGGCACAACCCAGCGGATTTCCGCCAAATGTGCTGCCATGCTCGCCAGGTCGGATCGTCAGCATGATCTCGTCGGAGGCCAATACGGCCGAAACAGGCATCACTCCACCAGAAAGCGCTTTGCCCAGCACTAGCATATCTGGTTTTACCCCTTCATGATCACAGGCAATGCGGCGGCCCGTACGGCCAATACCCGTTTGTACCTCGTCGGCAATGAACAACACATTGTAGTTGGTGCAGAGCGCCCGTACCCCACGCAGATAACCTTCATCGGGCACCAGCACGCCTGCCTCGCCCTGGATAGGCTCCACCATAAACCCGGCAATGTTGGGGTCAGCGGCAAAGGCTTCTTCCAGGGCAGTCAGGTCATTGTAGGGGACAAGGACGTACCCAGGCAAAAGAGGTCCGTAGTCGTTTGTGCTGCTGGGGTCGGTCGACGATGAGATAGCCGCTAAGGTTCGTCCCCAGAAATTACCTGCTGCAAAAACCGTCTTGGCTTGATCTTGGGCAATGCCTTTTACCTTATACGCCCATTTGCGGGTGAGTTTCAGGGCGGTCTCCCCGGCTTCAACCCCCGAGTTCATCATCAAAACTTTATCGAACCCGAAATAGTCACACAGGTATTTTTCGCAGCGGCCAAGCTGATCGTTGTGAAACGCACGTGACGTCAGCGTCAGGCGTTGCGCCTGCTGAGTAAGCGCCTGAATGATGCGAGGGTGACAATGGCCCTGGCTGACGGCGCTATAGGCTGATAGAAAATCAAAATACCGACGCTCATCCAGATCCCAGACAAAAACCCCTTCACCCCGCGCCAGGACAACGGGGAGCGGATGATAATTGTGCGCCCCGTATTGTTCTTCTAAAGCAATGGCCTGTTGACTCGGCGTGGTAGCTGTTGTAGTGATCATCAGTATTTTTAACCTCTTTTTAAGATCGGTATAGGGCTATACGTCAAAACTATTGACGCAAACAGGTGGTTGCTCTTTATAATCTACCGTAAATATAAGGTACTGAGTGCCATGACTGAAGATCAACTGAAGAAGCGCAAACTACCGGGGCTGGCCGACGACGACTATTATTTTACCAAGGAAGGGTTTGTGGTCTTTACAGCCAGTTATCACTTAAAGCGTGGCTATTGCTGTAAAAGTGGTTGTCGCCACTGCCCATATGGGTACAGAAGAGAAAAATAATTTGCACATTCACAGGGATTTCGCCAATTTTGCACCCTCATACGGAAAACGAGTACAGTCATGGCCAGAGTTTGTCAAATTACCGGAAAGCGGACGCAGGTTGGTAACAACGTATCGCACGCCAACAATAGAACGAAACGTAAATTCTTCCCGAACCTTCAAAAGAAGCGGTTCTTCGTTGAATCGACGGGCGAATGGATTACGTTGAAAGTTTCGACGTCGGCCATCAAGACGATCAATAAAAAAGGTCTGGAAGCGACCCTTCTCGATGCCTATAAGAAAGGCACTTTGTCGGTGTAGTCGACCGTTACACAAGCTGCGTGAACGTCCGTATTAGCCTCCTTCCCGAGCGGAAGGAGGCTTTTTTATATCATTCGTTTGAGCGCGAAGTTGATAACAACCAACTGGCCTCCGCGCTGCACAACAAGGGTAACTTCTTTGCCTTCACCACGTTGAAGCGATTTGTGGATATCACTAATGCTCAATCCACTGGCGAGTTCATTGTTGACGAACAGCAGTTCATCCCCTTCGCGTAAACCGGCTACCTCGGCCGGTGAATCATCCATGATTTTCTCGACATAATACGTGCGATATCGCTCGCCTTTGGCTTTAAGCTCAAGGCCGCTCATATCATGTTCAAATTGCTCGTGTAGTAGCCTGCGGACAGGCTTCAAGACAATATACTGCTCTGGGTAGTTGAAGGTGACGGTAAAACGGCGCAACAGTTCGCAGCCTACATTGCCCTGCCGATCTGCTGTATTGACCAGGCGCATACCGAACGATGAACTGTCTGGAAACGACGCAATCACGTTTTGTAATTCGTGGCGCCCTAATCGAAGGCCCTCAATGCGGCCCAAACTTCCGTTGATCACGCCGTTCAGTCCGCGCCCTAACTGCGCCCGCAGCAGTTTTTCGGGCCGGGGTAATGCGCAAACTGTTGACTGACCGTCCAGCATCAATGCATGACCAGCGCCCGTATCGAGTACGACACGCAGGGGAACAGTACGTTCGCCAGAAAGCAACGCGGTTACATCCAGATAAGGTTTGGCATTTTGAATGACGATCGGATACCGATCGCCAAACCGGGGTTTGTATTTGTACTGTTTGGGTTGAGTGAGCGTGATTTCCCGGTTACGGAAGTCGATGCCCACAACAAAACTATTGAAGAGGTCATACCCGAAAATGCCGTGAACGGGAATACCTACATATTCTGAGAGCCGCAATATATCCTCCTCCAGAATGACCAGGTTCTGGTGTGTAGCCTGCATGGCACCCATCGATAGATCGTTGTCAATGGCTATGATAGCCGCAAGACCGCTTCCTTCGCCCACACCCGTCAGCTTCATCTTACGGGTCAACTTCAGGGGCTGGTGTTTTAATGCCGAAGGGTCAGTAATAATGGTATTACTAACGCCGGTGTCGAGAATGAAGTTGAGCGTATCGGAATCATTGATCCGAAGCTTCACAACGATCAGGTTAGAATGGAGCTCGAAGGGAATACGCGTGGAGGTGCGGTTGCCCTTTAGAAAATAGCCGAATCGGTCTTTATCAGGCGTTTTTGGGCTATCGGATGCAAACGCCGACAGACTGCCGTAAAGCAACCCGACTAACAAGTACAGCGTTTTCATGATGTCTGATGGTTATACTAGAAAATTACTATAAAAACCCCATAAATCTATAAAAAGTTGAGACTAAGGCGACTGATTTATAAAGGTTTCCAGCATTCGGCCTAAAACCCGTATTTTCGTCCGCTTTCTGAGCCTTAATTACTTACTAAGTTAAAAGACGCATGCGCAAGAAGATCGTTGCTGGTAACTGGAAAATGAATAAAACTGCCGATGAGGGCCTGGCCCTGGTATCGGAAGTGACAAACATGATTAACGCCGAAGTAACTGGCGATGTAACGGCGGTACTGTGCCCTCCGGCCTTGTACCTGACCACTTATAAATCATACCTGACAAGTGATAAACTGGCGCTTGGTGCTCAGAATTGTCACGAAAAATCGTCTGGCGCCTACACGGGTGAAATTTCAGCTGCTATGCTGAAATCAATTGGCGTCCAATATGTGATCTTGGGGCACAGCGAACGTCGGCAATATTTTGGGGAGACGAACGCACAATTAGCCGAGAAAGTAAACATCGCACTCGAGAATGGGTTGACACCTATTTTCTGTTGCGGCGAATCGCAGGATCTTCGGGAGAACGGTGATTACGTTGGTTTTGTAAAGGACCAGCTGACCGAGAGCCTGTTCCACTTGTCGGCCGAACAGATGGCAAACATTGTTATTGCCTACGAACCTATCTGGGCTATTGGTACCGGCCTGACGGCGTCGGCTGGTCAGGCGCAGGATATGCATTATGAATTGCGCCAACATTTGGCCAGTCAATATGGCGACGAGGTGGCCCAGGATACAAGTATTCTGTATGGGGGTAGCTGCAATGCGCAGAACGCCGAAGAGCTATTCGCCCAGCCCGACGTAGATGGTGGCCTGATTGGCGGCGCCTCATTGAAATCACGTGATTTTGTCACGATCGTGAAAGCTAGACAATAGTCCATGTCCACTCACACATGGCCAACTATCGGTATTGCTGATGCTTCCAGGCATCTTGTCGAGTAAAGCTGGTTCGGGTTCATGGATGAGTGGTCACTACGTATGACTGCATCTGATTATATAGCCGTGTTCGGCATGGAATCACATCCTGAAGGGGGTCATTATGTACAGACCTATCAGGCTACTGAAAACATACCGCACCACGCCTTACCCGACCGCTTTGGCGGCGACCGGCCGTATAGCACGGCCATTTACTTCCTGCTGGAAAACCACCAGCGCTCGGCTTTGCATCGGATTCAGAGCGATGAGGTATGGCATTTCTACGCTGGCGGTCCGCTGAATGTGTACATGATTGAGCCAGTGCTGGGTACGTTACACACGATTCGGCTGGGTACGAACCCGAACCGGGGTGAACTATTTCAGGCGGTTGTGCCGGCGGGCTACTGGTTTGGTGCCAAACCCGTTGGACTGCCCAGCGATCCTCCTTTTTCGTTGGTAGGCTGCACCGTGGCCCCCGCCTTCAACTTCGCCGAGTTCAAACTCGGCGATAAGGCCTCGATGCTGGCGCTGTTCCCACACCATGAGGCCATCATCGATCTGCTTACCTAGCCACGTTGAAGAAGCTCAACAACAAAAAAGCCGCTGAAGTCAGCGGCTTTTTTGTTGTTGATACCAGGAGCGGGAGTCGAACCCGCACGGGCTTGAGGCCCACAGGATTTTAAGTCCGGCGTGTCTACCGATTCCACCATCCCGGCGTTTACGAAAAAAGCACCTTTTGACGGTGCTTTTTCGTGGAGCGAAAGACGGGGTTCGAACCCGCGACCTCGACCTTGGCAAGGTCGCGCTCTACCAGCTGAGCTACTTTCGCGTTGTATCGAATCCAGATAGCTATCTGTGATTTGATGATGCAAAAGTAGTCTATTGAGCATATGTTGTCAAGGGATAGGGAGAAAAAAAAGGCGTCAACCGGCGATCTGGCCTAAAAAGAAGCTCACTATGAACTGATTAGGCAGGCAAAAAAATTAAGCTTCTAGCGGAAACCTACTCCCGCCATGTCCGGTATTGCGCATGCACTTGTCCGCTTTCGGACGAACAACTAGATCATAAATATCTGATAATTAATGAGATATGTTTATGGCATACTTTTTCGCTACTGGTAGGTACGTCGCTGGCAGGGTCTATGCAACGCCTGCAGCCTAAACTGCATCTTTTAGAAAACTCAGTATAACCGGTATTATTTTATGAAAACTGCATCTGCTACCCTGCTCGCTTCGGCGCTGGTTGTTACCTCCCTGTTAACGATGACTTCATTCTCGGGCGAGAAAGTAGCCATCCAGATCAACAGCCTTGATGAGACGCCGTATAAAACACAGACGTTCAATGGAATAAGCGCCCTACGCTCGCAAACATCGGGCGGCAGCCTGCTGGTTGAAGGTGGAAGCGGATCAGAAGCGCGTGTAGAGATGTATGTGCACTCGAACAACTGGAACGGGAAAGACGAACTCAGCAAAGACGAAATTGAAGAGCGGCTTTCAAACTACGATATCGTTATCCGGCAGGAGGGGAGCACGCTGGTGGCAACGGCCAAGCAGAAAAATAACAACTGGAACTGGAAAAAAGGGCTGAGCATCAGCTTTAAATTTTATACGCCCCGTACACTTTCAACGAACATTAGTACGTCGGGCGGCAGCATCAAAATGAGCCACCTGGCTGGGGAGCAGCAGTTTAAAACGTCGGGCGGAAGTATTCAACTGGCTGATTTAAAAGGAAATATTGATGGGCAAACATCGGGCGGAAGTATCAAGCTGACCGATTGCCACAACCAGATCGATCTGGAAACATCGGGTGGTAGCATTGACGCGGCTAACTCTGACGGAACGATCAACCTGAACACCTCGGGCGGCAGTATCCGGCTCTCGGGCCTGAATGGGGTAATCAAAGCAAAAACATCGGGTGGCAGCATTAACGGTGATGGCATCGATGGGGAGCTGATCACCAGCACATCGGGCGGTAGCATTCGGATTCGGAGCATGGCGGGTAGCATCGATGCCGAAACCAGCGCGGGCAGCGTTGAAGTGGCCATGAGCCGTGTAGACAAATTCGTAAAGCTGGAAACATCGGCCGGGAGCGTGCGGGTGAATATGCCGATGAACAAAGGCATGGACCTCGACCTGAGCGGAAACCGGGTGAGCGCACCCCTGACCAACTTCAGCGGATCGGCCGAAAAAGACCGGATCGTGGGCAAAATGAATGGTGGTGGTATTCCGGTTCGCCTCACCGCCAATTCCGGTAGCGTGTACGTCAATCAAAACTGATTTGTTTGTCCGCCACCTGTCCGATTGCGGACGATAGGAAAAGCAAAAAAGGCCCAAATCGAGCGATTTGGGCCTTTTTTGCGCTATGGCACGACGATTGAACTTACCAGTATAGCATAGGTACGTTAGAAGACGAGGAATTCGTTCAGGTCTAAAGCCAACACATCTGACCAGGAAGATTCGTCGATCAGCCCACCGCTACCTGCCTTGTATCGATACCATTTTTCTGTTTTGTAATCGTAGATGAACCCTTCCTGGATGTCGTATAAATCGTTGTCAAGAAGTTTGATGACTTTCTGTATATCACTTTTCAATCCAGTTGTTTTGCAGACCTCAATCACTACGTGAATAAATTCGGTGGTAGGGTCAACTAGAATCAGATCAGGTGTTGCACTGGCTTGGTCTTCGTTGACCATCGTTTCGGGTAGTGGCTCCAACTTGATTGACTTCTTCTGATAGTAGAGATAGCCAAGCCCGGCAGTAAGTTTAGCGATGATGCGTTGATGGATTCGTGGTGCATACGTACCCATGTCATCGTGTAACATCAGCGGACCGTCGAAGTGGGGATGGTACATAATCTTAGCATTTAACCTTGTCAAATATAACTAATTATGATTCAGCTCTCGAACGTGTCAAAGTACTATCCGGCGGGGTTCGGACGTACCTACGTACTCCGTACTATCAACCTGACTATCGAAGCAGGCGAGTTTGTTTCGATTATGGGGCCGAGCGGTTCGGGTAAGAGCACCCTGCTGCATATTCTGGGTATGCTGGAAGAACCGTCGGAAGGCGAATACCGCTTCCTGGATGAACCTGTTCAGAAACTATCGGAAAAACGCCGCACCGAACTGCATCGCAGCCACATCGGCTTTGTTTTTCAGGCCTATCACCTCATCGATGAACTGACCGTTTACGAAAACATAGAAACGCCCCTGCTGTACAAAGGTGTACCGGGCAATGAACGAAAAAGCCGCGTAGCCGACGTACTCGACCGGTTCAACATTGTGGCGAAGAAAGATCTGTTCCCCAGCCAGCTATCGGGTGGCCAGCAGCAACTGGTCGGCATTGCCCGGGCTATTGTGGCGCAACCCAAGGTGATTTTCGCCGATGAACCAACGGGCAATCTCCATTCAGCACAGGCGTCGGAGATCATGGAACTGTTCCGGGAATTGAATCAGAAAGACGGCGTGACCATTGTTCAGGTAACGCACTCGGAAACCAACGCCGAATATGGCAACCGGGTACTTCGCCTGAAAGATGGCTGGCTGGAAACAGAACCCGCCTCGGTGTGAGTGGTATGTTGAGGTTGATGGTAGGCGGATTTGAGGGATTTAAAGCGATTCACGCGGATTTTTAGATTAAAGCGGAACTTTGAAAAGATGCAGAGCAAATCCCTTTAAATCCACAAATCTGTGTCAATCGCTTTTAATCCCTTATATCCGTGTACCATTAGTTAAGCCGCTTACTATAGCTGTCAGGTGGTCGGGCGACGTACCCAGCAGCGTTTGTATACCGCTCACGTTTGTGCAGAAAACAGCGTCGGCCGATTCCAGCACTGTTGGCAGAAACAAGCCTTCCTGTATTGGCTGGGAGAATCCACCCCGGGTACGTTGTAGTTGGCGTCGGATAATGCCATTGATACAACCCGATTCAAGCGACGGTGTGTACAGCTGATGATCCTTTATCCAGAACAGGTTCGACGCTACACACTCGGCCAGATGGCCCCTGGTATCGAGCAATACGACGTCATCAACGTTATGCTGTTGCCGATACAAGCCCGCCATAACGTAGGGCAGCGCATTGAGCGTTTTGAACGCCGACAGGCGCGAAGGTGATAAGCGGATATCGCGAAAAATGCCAAGGCGGGGCTTATCCGTAAGCGCGAAAGGCTGGCCAGCTTTTGCCGTCAGTAACCAGTTGGCAGCGTGGGTGGTCGGCGTATACAGGCCACCGGGTTGCCGCCAGACCTGAAGTTTAATCCGCGCTGTGGTGTTGGTAAGTCCGTTCTGTTGAAGTAGATCAAGGATGGTATCGGACAGATGCTGGGCGCTAAAGCCGTCAGGTACGTCCAGCTGAAGCGCTGCCATGCCGTGCATGAGCCGATCGTAATGGTCGGGCCAGAACCAGACCTGACCAGCCTCATACCGAATTGTCTCAAACAGGCCATCGCCGTACTGAAAAGCCCGGTCGGTGGGGGGGAGGCTGAATGCAGCCTCTGGAAGTATATCCGAGTTATAAACCAGATTCATGGCGATTTTCCACCGTTTATCCCAAATCGGTGGTCGTGCCAAAAGTAAGCGTGTAACATTGACCTATCTAACTGCTCATGATTATGTTTCGATTGCCCGTCACACGAATGGGCCTGTCTGGCGGCTTGGTCGCTTGTCTTCTGTCGGTCGGCCTGTCAACGACAGGTTGGGCCCAGACAACAGTAGGTGGCCCGCCCGCTGCAACAACACCCGCGCCAACTCAACCAACTGCTGCTCCCGGCACAGGGCAGGCTGTTCCGCAACGGCTGGGGCTGCAACAATGCATTGATATTGCGCTGGCTAATAACCTGACGATTCGCCAGAGCCAGTTGCAGTTGCAAAATTCTGAAGCACAACTTCGGCAGGCGCGGCTGAACCGACTGCCCAACGTGGGCGCGTTTCTGAGCCAGGGGTACAACTCGGGTCGGAACATTAACCCAGCCACCAACGCCTTCGTTGACCAGGGGGTACTTTCGAACAACTTCCAGGCAACGGCCCAGGTGACGGTCTACAATGGCGGCCTGTTGCAGAATACGATCAGGCAGAATGATTTGCTTCGGCAGTCGAATGAAGCTTCGGTGAAGGCAACGGAAAACAACGTGACGCTGACCGTCGTGCAGAATTACCTGAACGTGCTGACGGGGCAGGAGCAACTGGTGGTGGCGCAGCGTCAAATTGAAGTATCGCAGGCGCAGCTAGACCGCACACAGCGGCTGGTGAATGCCGGATCGTTGCCAGAGGCGAACCTGTTCGACATCCGGGCGCAGATCGCCAATGATGAGCTGGCCATTGTGAACGCGCAGAATAATATCGACCTGGCTAAACTGGCTCTGTTGCAGGCCATGAACGTACCTGCCGGCGGACCAACCACGAACGGATTCGATGTGCAGCCGATCGCTGTACCCGACCCGACGCTGGACCCTTACAATGCCACTACGCAGCAGGTGTATGACATTGCCCAGGAGTTTGTGCCCGATATTAAAGCGGCTGATCTCCGCGTTCGCAGCGATGCGGTTGGCGTGCAGGTGGCCCGGGCCAACCTGTTGCCCAGCCTGACGTTGAATGGTAACGTAAATACGCTGTACTCGAACGTGGGTCGTCAGAAACTGTTTGCCGATGGAACAACGCAGGTAGATCAAACTGTTTTATTTAACGGAATACCGCAAACGGTCACTTTTGTGCAAACCAATTACCGGGGTGAGAATTACACCTTTGGCGAGCAACTGGGCAACAACCTGAACCGGTCGGTGAACCTGCAGTTGCAGATTCCGATCTTCAACCGGTCGCAGGCCCGAACGCGTATTCTAAGTGCATCGCTGCAACAGCAGAACTCAGAGATTGCCGCAGCCAACACGCGCTTGCAACTCCGGCAAACGATTGAAACGGCCTATACGAACCTGAAGGCCTCATCGAACCGGTATCGGGCCACGGCGGCACAGGTGGCGCAACTGGCTCGCGC
Organism: Fibrella arboris; assembly: GCF_041321095.1. NCBI lineage: Bacteria > Pseudomonadati > Bacteroidota > Cytophagia > Cytophagales > Spirosomataceae > Fibrella > Fibrella arboris. The sequence goes on from NZ_JBGGWE010000021.1 coordinate 70,479, forward strand.
GTTCCAGGCATCGGAAAGCCGGTTCAATGCCGGTGCGCTGAACTCGACTGATTACAACGTGGCAAAAGGCAACCTCGACCGGGCCCGCGCCAGCCTGGTGCAGGCCAAATATGATTACGTTTTCCGCACCAAAATCTTAGATTTTTACCAGAACAAGCCACTCACTTTTGACTAGTGAACGAGTGCATGAGCGAAAGAGTGACCACTCGCGGAATAGGCACAGCTGCTATATACCCCCCTTCACTCTCTCACTCTTCCCTTCTTTCACTCTTTAAGCATCATGAAAAAGAAATCGAACCGCCTCTGGTGGATACTGGGCATCGCAGCCGTGTTAGTCGTTGGTGGTCTGGTAGCCGCCAAGCAAACCGGCATTATTGGGAAGCCCCCCACTACCGACGTTGATTTTGCCATCGCGCAACGGACCGACATCATCGAACGGGTGAGCGCGTCGGGTCGGGTGCAGCCTGAAATCGAGGTGAAAATCAGCCCGGACGTGTCGGGAGAAATCATTGCCATGTATGTGAAGGAAGGTGACCCCGTCAAAGCGGGCCAGCTTTTGTGCCGTATTCGCCCTGATAACTACGAATCGTTTTCGGCCCGTGCCGAAGCAACCGTGAATCAGAGCAAAGCCCAGCTTGAACAGTCGAAAGCGGGGGTGTTGCAGGCCGAAGCCCGGCTGATCCGTACGAAAGCGGATTATGAGCGAAGCCGAAAACTGCTGGCCGATAAAGTTATTTCACAAGCTGATTTTGAAACAGTTGAAGCCAACTACAATGTAGCCAAACAGGATATTGAGGCGCAAAAAGCCAATGTTCGTGCTGCCCAGTTCAGCATCCAGAGTGCCCAGGCCAGCCTGCGCGATGCCAAAGAAAACCTGCGGAAAACCACCATTTATTCGCCTGTAAACGGCACCGTATCGAAGCTGAATGTTGAACAGGGCGAACGCGTGGTAGGTACGTCGCAAATGGCGGGTACAGAAATTATGCGGTTGGCCAACCTCAACAACATGGAGGTGCGCGTCAACGTGAATGAGAACGATATTGTCCGCGTAACGCTGGGTGATACCGCCGACATAGAAGTAGACTCGTACACCACAGCGGGTAAGAAATTCAAAGGGATTGTTACAGAAGTAGCCAACACGGCTAACGGTCTGGCGGGCAGCACAGGCGCAGCGTCGGCGATATCGACCGATGCCGTGACTGAGTTTGAAGTGAAAATCAAGATTCTGAACAGCTCCTACACTGACCTGTCGCAGAAACTGGGTAGCAAAGGCTTCCCGTTCAAACCGGGGATGACGGCCTCGGTTGAAGTGATCACCGACCGAAAGGCAGGTGTACTGGCCGTACCTATCGCTGCTGTAACGACCCGGGCCGATAGCTCGAAGATTGTAGACGTGAAACCATCGGACAATAATGCCGTCGACGAGTCGAAGAACACAGCCAAAAAGGCAGCGATCAAAGAGATTGTCTTCGTATCACAAAACGGAAAGGCAGCGCAGCGTGAAGTGAAAACGGGCATCAGTGATTTCGAGAATATTGAAATCGTATCTGGTCTGAAACCTGGCGACCAGGTTATTTCGGGGCCTTTTCTGGCGGTTTCTAAAAAGCTTAAACCGGGCGATCTGGTCACTAAACGTGATCCGAACAAGCAGAAAGCGAAGAAGGACGACGAATAAAAACAGTTTACTGTTTTCTGTTTACTGTCTTCTGTTGCGCTGCTAACTTACCTGACTTTGGTTTAGCAGCGCAACAGAAGACAGTGAACAGAAAACAGACGACTTTTTTCATGCACGGTACCATTATTCATTACGATTCCCTCACCCAATGTGGCCTGCTCAGGACTAAAGCGGGACAAATACAGTATTTCCGGCTCGACGAGGTTAGTAGTCAGGGCCTTGTTGCCGCTGGTCAACCTGTAGCTTTGCGTACTGGCGTGCTGGTTGACACGGGCGGCAGCCAACATGATGCGAGCCTGCCGATACGGCCACCACAGCGAGCTAATGCGCAGGTTACCGCCGCACCGCCAGTTGCTCAGGTACGTTCCGGGCGTGGCATCAGTTGGATCGGTGCTGTACTTGCCATTGGCGCGTTGATTCTGCTCATGCTGTCGGGCGGTGAACAGAGCGGCTACGCAAGCCCAAACCCCCGCCTGGTTGAATCGACCTTTGGTATGGCTGCATCCATATTGCTGGTGCTGGAGGCCGTTTTCTTCATGAGTTCAGCCGGAAGCCGCCGTCGAATTCGCTGGACTTTCTGGCTCATTGGCTGGTCCTCTTTATTTGCCTACGTTGGTCGAACATTCGACGGTTTCGAAGCCGACGATGCAACCGGTTGGTATGCCTATGCGCTACTAACACTAGGTTTTGCCGTTTACATCTTACCTTATCGGTCTAAATGAGTTCAACCTGTAAGGGTCATCATTAACGTTGTGCTGTCTGTGAAGAATATGCATAGCCAACTCAACGTTGACCACTGACCTGTTGACCATAAACACGTATCCATGACCCTACACACACGAAATGCCCTGTTCTTTCTACTGATCGCCTTAACTGTTGCCGCTTGCGGCGGCGGGAAAAAGCGGACGCCAAACGATGAGACAACGGCCCCTGCCAAAGCCGAGACAGTTGGTACTGTCCACTTTTTTCTGGAAACATCGGCCAGTATGGGCGGTTACCTGAAAGGGGGTACCACCTTCAAAGATGTTGTTGCCGACGTAGTCACAAAGGCTAACCAGATCAAGCCGGTTTCGCTCTATACGATTTCGGGAAAACCGCAGCCTGTCAGCGCTGACGTAAACACCTTTGTGGCGCAGATGGCGACTACGCCACTGGCAACGGGGAAAAGCTCGGAACTACACCAGATTTTCAGGCAGGTGGGTGAAAAGGCAAAGGGGAATAACGTAGCCATTTTCGTGTCTGACTGCATTCTCTCGTTCCCTGATGCCGATATCAAACGTAACCCGGAGGTGAACCGTAACGATGCATCGAGCACGTTGAAGAACAGCATTTACGATCAATTTGCTACCTTCAACAAGCAGGGCATTGGCGCTACCGTGCTGGCCTTTACCTCACCGTTTAATGGCACGTACTATACCTATCAGAACCAGAAACAGGCACTAAAGGGCGAATCAAGGCCATTTTACGTCTGGATCATCGGTAGGCAAAGCCTGATCGGTCCGTTCACGCAGCAACTGCTGGAAAGCCTGTCGACCGCTCCGGCCAAACGGCTTGATTTTGGCGCGGCGGGTGCGCTGAAACAGTATGACCTGTTCTTCGGTCTAAATAAAAGCGGCGAGTGGCGGGCCGACCGCAACAACCTCACCAACATTGAGATGGGCCGAAAAGCCAAACCCATCGAATTCGCTATCGGTCTGAATCTGGCAGGTCTGCCCGACTACGCACAGGCAGAAACGTACCTGCAAAAAAACCTGTCTACTACCGTTGACAATGGGGAGATCAAGCTGGTGAAAGTGCAGCGAAAAGGAGCGGTTGAAACGGGCCGTATGAGCGATCGGGAACAAAAACTCCTGAGTCAGAATACGCACATACTCACCTTCCGCGTTTCTAGTTTGTTTGCCGACGAGGCCGCAATGACCCTCAGGCTCCCTGTTCGCTTCGATTCATGGTACGTGGACTGGTCAACGATGGACGATCGATCGGCCGAAGGGCGGCGGAACAAAACGTTCGCGCTCGAACACCTGATGACTGGCGTTCGGGAAGCGTACCAGACAAATGGCAATGAATTCGCCGCAATGACTATTAAACTAAGTAAAAATTAACTGGCGTAGCCCCCCGCCCTAAAGGGAGCCCGCTGGCGCATCAGCTACATTGGTGCGCCAGCGGGCTCCCTTTAGGGCGGGGGGCTACGTTGAGACTAACTCCCTTCCATGTTCACATCCATCTACGAACTCTTTCTTGGTCAAAATAACGACCCGATCTACGTCGACGAAATCTTTACGCCGGTGGGGACCATGACACTGCTGGTGGCACTTGGTGTAGCTGTTGTTTTCTATGTAGCCCTGGGCCGTTGGAAGCCCGTGTTCCATCGCATCCTTCACTGGGCGATTGCCCTGGTCGGTACGTTGATCTTTGCCTACGCCTATGCTGTCTGGTATGCGAAGGACCGCACCGGGGCCGATGATGCCGACTCGTACATGACTGGCTTTGGTGGCGTTAATGTGCTGCTGGCGGCTGTCCTGTTTTTTTTATTTTCCCTGGCGTTGAAGAACGCATCCATCTTTGCCAAGAGAACACCATTTTAAATGAGTTTCAGGCGTCAAGTGTCAGGTGTCAAGTGCGCTGCTTACTTAACAGACCGTTGATAGGCAGCGCCACTTGACACCTGAAACTTGACACCTGAAACTCCCTTTCCCATGAAACTTTTCCTTTTCGGTATTGGTGGTACGGGTGCCCGCGTGTTGCGGTCGCTGACCATGTTGCTGGCCTCGGGGGCCAACGTACCCAATGATCTGACGATTATTCCGATTCTGCTGGATATGGACATGCAGAACGGCGACACCGAACGTGCCTTGCGCCTGGTGGAACTGTATCGCAGCCTCCGAACAGCCGGTTACCCGAACGGTCCGCAGGATCGCAATGGAAAGCGGCCGTTCTTCGGGACATCGCTGCAGCCGCTGGGTACGTTGCAGGCCGAGAATGCGCAACAACAGATTGGTGATTCGGTGCTGCCCAAACTGACCGATCATCAGGGTACGTTCGAGGAGTTTCTCAATGTGAGCAGCATGGAGGAAATCGACCGTGAGTTCCTGAAGCTGCTGTACGACAACTCCGCAAAACCGACCAACGCTGAACTGAAACTGAACCTGTCGGTGGGTTTTAAAGGCAATCCGAACATCGGTAGTGTGGTGTTCAACGCGCTGGAAGATTCGCCGGTGTACAAGTACTTCATCAGTGCCTTTAACGACCAGACCGACCGGATCTTCGTGATCAGTTCTATTTTCGGTGGAACGGGGTCGGCCGGTTTTCCGCAACTGGTGAAGCTGTTGCAACACCCCAGCCAGAAGATGCCGATCCGCAATGCCAAGAAAGGCGCGGTGACGGTGATGCCCTATTTTGCGCTGGAAGAAAACAGCCAGAGCGCTATTGACCAGAATCGCTTCCTCTCGAAAACGAAAGCGGCGCTGTCGTATTATCAAAGTCAGATCGACCTCGACGCGCTGTATTACATTGGCGACCGTCCCGGTGCCAAGCTGTATCCGAACGTTGAGGGTGGGGCCAAGCAGGCTAACAACGCCCATGTAGTGGAAATGCTGGCCGCCGAAGCCGTGCTCGATTTTGCCCGTCGTGGCCCCGGCGAGTTCAGCAGCGACAAACGTTACCTCGAATATGGCCTCCGCCGCAACGACCGGAGCCTTGATCTGGCGCATTTCGGTGATACAACCTACCAGAACCTGCTGGAGCCGATGGTTCGGTTTACCTACGCCGCCAAATTCTATACCGATTTTGTGCCGAACAACCTGGGCGAAGCCTTCGCTAAAGAACTGAATCTGCCGCAAACGCTGCGTTCAGGTACGTTCTATACCTCGCTCGATAACTTCATCAACGCCTACAAAACGTGGCTCCGCGAACTGGCTGTGAACGACCGCAGCTTTGCTCCGTTTGATCTGGACAGCGATTTTAACGGCTTAATCCGGTCGAAACGGATCGAAACGAGTTTCTTTAGCAAAGGCATCAGCGAAGGCTTTTTGCAGGAAGCAGCGGGTAAAGCGCAAAACAGTCTGAAAGCGGCGTATCCAACCAGCGAAGCCCGCTTTATGCAGCTTTTGATGGAAGTTGCCGATAAGAGTATTGAGAAATTAGGCCCGCTGAACCGTCAGCTAGCCGACGCATAAAATCAGTTTACAGTTTTCAGTTTACCGTTTTCTGTTGCGCTGCATCACGCACGTTTCGGGTAATAGCGGGGTAACTGTAAACAGTAAACGGCAAACTGAAGACATAAAAAGATGCCTCACATCCTTCGCATAGATACCGACCCGAATGTTAGCCAGCAGAATCATAACGGCTGGACGGGCAGTCCGGCGGGACTGACGGGTAACCGCATTGAACATATTCCCGATACGCTGACCGCCGCTGCTGGCGGGGCGGCGGGTTCGGCGGCCAAGGCAGGTACGTCCATTCCATCGCCGTTTGCGCGGTTGTACCTGTTCGATACGGCGTTCAGGATGGTCAAAAATAACCTCCAACCGGCCGAACTGAGCATGTATCACGTGCTGGTATCACACACGCTCGACCTCCTTGAACTGCTGTTTCAGGCGGGAAATTCCGACGACCTGACCTATAAGCTCTGGAACCGGAGCGAGCGGCTGGGGAAACTGGCATCGGCTACGGGTGGCGGTGGTGCCATGGGCCTGGCGCGGCATCCGCATCAGGTGCTGGCCAAAGCGCTGGAACTCGATTTTCGGAATGAACTGGCGTCTGTTCAGGCCACAACCCTGATCTATTATAAAGGGGCCCTGCTGGGTGGTACATCACCGTTGACACTGGTGTTTACTACGCCAAACTGGGAACAGGAGCGCCAGAACAAGTTTATCGATCCGCCGAAGAGTAGCACGGGACGTACGCTGTTTCAGAACGATTATGTGCCGCTGAGTGCCCGTGACGAAGGATTTACTACGTACCTGCGCCGCTGGTACGAGCAGTATAACAACCTGATGCCGCCGGGCGGGTTCAAGGAGTATCTCTACCGGGTTTTCTTCGATAGCGCCGTGGTGCCACCCGTTACGGCGGGGGTGACGCTGAGCAATTTTGAGCCGATCCAGGTACGTGGCGAAAGCACGTCGGTATTGCAGGTGCTGCCGGGTATGCCGCTCTACCGCGTTCGTGAAGACGACGTGCTGAACGACATCGAAGAGAACTCCGATTTCCTGATGGTACCAACGGTGGATTACTACACCCGCGAAACCAGCAACGGTGCTGCCACGGGTGTACGCAAACCACTGGCGCTGGCCTCGCGCATGGATGTAGCGGGCCGGTACGTGAAAAACACCAACTGGAACAGCAACACCGTTATTATGCGGCAGCGCGATCTGGGCGGTGGTTTTCTGCTGTCGGAACGCTTCCTGCCGGGTGTCGACAACGTGAAATATCCGTTTGTAACGACCGACGATTTCCTGGAGGACTTCCTGATACGGATGCCGTACAAGCTCAACAGTGGCCGATTCTTCACCGGTACACCGGGCGATATGGAGTTTTTGTTGCCTGTTCGGAAAGAGTACTTCAGCTTCTTCCGCATGGAGGATCTGACCAAGCAGCTGACCCTGCGTACCGAAGACCGGGGCATGGAGCGGGTCATCATCGCGTCGCTGACCATTCCGGTGAAGAACAACCGGACGGTTACCTTCCGCAAAGAGTATAATCTGGGGAATCCAGACACGATGATCGAGTTCCGGGCGGGGCTGGCCTGTTTTCCGTTCTACAAGATCACCGTGCCCGACGCGCAATTACAGGCGCTGAACGAATACAACGTGATGTTGCTGGATGGCAGCAAAGACGACGCGAATTTCCATGCAGGTCGGTCGGTGCGGTTCTTCCAGTTTGCGCAGGTGGTGAACAACCAGCCATTGGTAGTGCCCGCCCCCGACCATCGGACCCCTAAATCAGGGCCAACGCAGGCAGCTTCGTATTACTACAAAGTACCGCAGGCGTTCGACCTGATGGAAGTGCAACTGCAGCGGAATGGTGTTCCGTACCGCGGGCTGGTGCTTCCGAAGTTCACGATCATCAGTGAGCGGGGGTATAAGCCATTTACGTTTGCCATCGACTTCGGTACGTCAAATACACACGTGGCCTACGTAGACACAAATCTCGGTAATGCTGATCCGAAGACGCTGACAATCAGCGACGATAAGGTGAATCTGGACGCTGATGAACTACAGATGGTATCGCTCAACAAGCCGTATGACGGGTACGAAGCACAGACGCCGTATGCCCGGTATCGGTTGCCGGTGAGCTACGGCAGCCTGCCCGAAATGGAGCGATTTATCCGGCGCGAATTCATGCCAGCTATTGTGGGTAGTCAGTACGGTTCGCCCTTCTCGTTCCCCCTTCGGACAACGGTTTACGAAAAGACCGGCTCATCTGATAGCGGCGACAACCTGTTCAGCAAGATCAATTTAGGGTTCAATATCGACCTCGAAGATGGCAGTACGGGCGTTAACCGGTACGTGACTAACCTGAAATGGCTGTTCGAGAACCAGCCCGGCGACCCCATGAACCGGCCTCGCGTTCGGGCGTTCTTCGAGACGTTGCTGTTGATGATGCGGAACAAGATTTTGCTCAACCAGGGTAATCTGACCGACACTAAGGTGACGTGGCTGGCCCCAACGAGTATGCAGGCTGATACGGAAGATAAACTGGTTGCCGAGTGGGAAAATGCGTTCCGGCGGGTCTTCAAGTCCACGCAATATTTCCGGCCAAACCCAATTCCTGAATCGCTGGCGCCGCATTTCTTCCTGGTTACGAAAGGCGTAAAATCTTTTGCCGACGCGGTGAACGTGGATATTGGAGGTGGTACGGCCGACATCATGCTGTTCATGAAGCAGCAGAACAAATACCTGAACACCTCATTCCGGTTTGCGGGCTACGACATCTGGGGCGGTGGCCTGAATCAGCAGGGGCATCCGTCGCACCTGAAGGATAACGGTTTCATTCTAAACTACCTGCAATACCGCCGGACACTGACGCAGGCGCCAGCGCCGGAAGATCAGATCCTGGATACGTTCCTGGCCAACAATGATCTGAGCGCTGAGGATATCGTCAGCCTGCTGTTCCGTAATGATGCGCACTATAAGTTCACGCAGTCGATTGTGGATGGTCGACCAGCGTTGCGGATCGTGCTGTTCCTGCATTATTCGGCCATTGTGTACCACCTGGTGCAACTGATCGAAGCCAACCAGATGGGCCTGCCGCGTTACCTGACCTTTACGGGGCGGGGTAGCCAGTACCTGAAAATGCTGGGTTCATCGCGGCGACTGATCGAGTTTACCAAGATGCTTTTCCGGGCGTATACCACGCTGCCCGTTCCGCCCGATTTCGAGGTGGTGTTGAGCGAAAATCCGAAAGAGACAACGGCCAATGGAGCGGTGCTGTTCGAAAACGCCAGCTCAATGGAGAAAGACAAGTACAACAGTCGCCAGACAACCTGCTACTGGGGCAACGCGCCGGTTGAACAGAAATCACTGCCGTCACCCGAACGCGGAACCGCCGCCGACACATCGTATACGACTACGCAGGAAGCAACTGGTTTTGGTGCACCTGTCTCAAGCTGGGGAACGCACCCAGGTTCAGGATCGCCAACGCAAAGCCAGTCGGGCTACGGATCAACGCCTGCGCCGTCGACATCAAAAGTGATCAACGCACCCTTTGAATATCGCCGGACGAAGATTGGTGAGGTAAGCAGCGACCGGACCTTCCACGACTCGGTGTTGACCAACGTGAAGACGTTCCTGGAAAAAACGCTCACTGACCGGGATGTGGCGTATTTCCTGAGCGAACACAACATTCAAACGCCGGAGCAATACCTGTCATTCCTGGCTGGTTCAGATGTAACACGGAGCGGGGCGCTGTACGATAGCTACATGCTGGCCAGAACTGGCCTCGAGCAGGAACCGAATCAGGCCGTGTCGGAGACGTACTTCTTTCTTCCTCTGAAGCACGCTCTGTACGAGTTATCGAAGCAAATTGCCTCTTGAGTTGTCGTGACCCCCAACCCGCAACGGCGGACCGCCCTGAAGGGGGCTAATGCTCCGCTCTATCACCTTGCAGCGCAGTAGGCCCCTTTAGGGAGGACGCTGACTCGATACTAAATCAGCATCAATCGACATGCCAGCAGATATGTTCTTTGGAGCCACACCAATCATTTTTGCTAATGCGAAGCAATTAAGAAAAGCGTTGACTCCGGCTGAAATGCTACTTCAACGAAAATTGAAAGAACATTTTCCTGACTATCGTTTTAGAGCACAACACCCAATCAATTACTTCATTGCCAATTTCTATTGCCATCATGCTAAACTGATTATTGAGGTAGATGGGAGTGTACACGATATGGCAGACCAAATCGAATATGACGCAAATCGAACTTATATGTTGGAAGAGTCTGGATTAACAGTTAGTCGCTTTCGTAATGAAGAAGTCGAACAAGATAGTAATCGAATACTTACCAAGATAAATCAGTTGTTGCCAAAACCACCCCAACCCCCTAAAGGGGACTAAAGCTCCGCGAAAGTAGTCTCGCAGCGCAGTAGCCCCCTGCAGGGGGTTGGGGGTAAATCCCTTGACCTCTATGAAACCTACCTCAACTCTTTTCTTCTGCTTGCTGGCTGTGAAGGCGCTGGCCCAGACTACGCCCACCGCTGAAACGGGTATTGAAAAAAGCACATTCGGCATGGCGAAGGCTACGCTGGAGTTCCTGGCAACGGACCAAAAAACATTCGGAGCCGCCAGGAAACCAGCCTGCGACGGTTGTACGACCTACGGTGATCTGGCTGATTTCATCAAAGCAAATAATTTGAAAAAGGCGGATGGCCTCGTCAATGACATCAAAAAGCACAGTATGATGCTCAATGACGAGTTTGCTGCCGATGCCTTTAGCAGTGAAGGCGCCGTTCTCGATAGCCTACGTCGCTACGTGCTGAAGCGCGTTACGAACGGTTCGGAGCGTGTTCACCGGACTCAATTGGCGTCATTTGCTACGTACCAAACCAAGATGACAGCGCTGGCTGGCAGCGCTGATCCCGACAAAGCGGTAAGTGAACAGGTAGCGGCCCTGCAGGAAGGCGAAACGCCCGTGGATGGGGCTGAAACGGCTACCGCTACCACTGGCATGTCGTGGGGGACATGGGCATTCTGGCTCTCGCTGCTCAATCTGCTGGGCTTAGGCTACCTGCTGCTGACACGGCAGCGTGGACTAGGTACTACTGTCTCAGACAAAGAAGACGCACGGCTGGCAGGGCTACAGGACGAAAATAACCGGCTGAGCAATACCGTTGCTGAACTGGCAAACCGCCTGACGATCGCCGAAAAGAAACTGGCTGGTTCGGCACCGGCTGGGCCCGCCAACCGGCCCGTTGAACGTGGTCCCGTGGCTACCCAGCCTATGGCCGAGCGTGGTCCAGCCGAACGTGGCATGATGACTCAGGCCGAACCGCCTCGTCGCCCCGATTCACCTGCTGAGCGTGGTCCGGCTCCTGCGCCTGTGCAGGGGGGAAATCAGCCGCGTACTGGGTATGGTAACCCGGCCAATCCGGTAATTCCCACTCAGCCGTCTGCTCCTACGCAGCCTGCTCAGTCGGGTGGTTCAGGTACGTTCCCTGGCCAGTCGCAGGGGGCTCCGTTGCGCACTACGCCCGTTGTTCCACCGGCGCCCTCACAGTCAGGTACGTACCCAACTGCAGCATCACAGCCGGATATGGGAGGAACAGGAAATGCCGGACCGGTTCCTACGCCTCCACCTGCGCCCGCGCCATCTGCGCCGCCCACAAAATTATTTGCCCGTACAGCTGACCTTGGCAACGGGTTTAGCGTAGCTGGTTTGCTGGATATGGCCGAACGGGGTACGGTCTACGAAATAGACCTGACCAGCCCCAATACGGCTACCTTCCGCGTCAGTCAGTCGCCCGAATCACAGCAATTGGCGCTAAGCGATCCGTATTCCTATTTGAGCGATGCCTGCCTGTACGAAAATAATCCCGGCGGTCCGAACAGCCGGATTCAGACGGTGGCTCCCGGCCAGTTGACATTGCAGGGCGATAAATGGCAGATCACTGAAAAAGCACGTATCGGCTTCGTTTAGGCCAGTTCTATGGATAGTTGTTAACGACTTGCTTCGTGCATGGTGCCCTTCCACCAGGCACCTCCCACTGACGCAGGGTGACAACTTACATCCAGGTTTTCCGTCGTCACTCGCCACAGGCAAGCAACAACGGAAGTTTAAAGGCTCGAAGGTGTTGAGGGGATAAACCCTTTAGGCAGCTTCGGGCCTTCGTTTCGTTCGCCTGAAAGCTACTTTCATCCGTCTTCCCCCCTTATGAAAAGGTACCTATCTCTGCTTCTTCTGCTCATGGCGCCGTTCGGCTTATCGGCTCAGTCGATGCCCGAAAAGCCGTGGATGATTGGACCTTTCCAGAAACAGAATGCTGCTAATCCGATTTTAGACGCTAAAACGAGCACGACATTCTTCTGCCCGGTTCGCCGGGATACGGTGCGGTGGGAAGAAAAAGACGTATTCAATCCGGCGGCGGTGGTTCGGAATGGGAACGTGTATATGCTGTACCGGGCTGAGGATACCGTGGGGAAGTTCAACGGGACATCGCGGCTTGGCTTGGCGGTTAGTTCGGATGGTATTCACTTTACCCGCCGACCAACACCGGTCTTCTATCCTGAAAACGACGCGATGAAACCCTACGAATGGGAGGGAGGCTGTGAAGATCCGCGCGTGGTGGAAAGCCCCAATGGGGTGTATATTATGACCTACACGACCTACGACGGCGACAAAGCACGGTTGTGTATAGCCACCTCGAACGACCTGATTAGCTGGCAAAAACAGGGGCTGGCGTTTGGGCAGGAACTGTATCGGACTAGCTGGTCGAAATCGGGCGCAATTGTATGCCGCCAACAGGGAAGCCGGATGGTGGCCCAGAAAATAAACGGTTCCTACTGGATGTATTGGGGTGATCAGCCCGACCTGCGCATGGCTACTTCGCCTGACCTGCTGCACTGGACGCCACTGGTGGGTGCTGTTCCGGGCAGTTTCCAGGCCGCAGCCCAGTCGAGAGTAGGAAAGCATGACGCCCGCTTGATCGAGCCTGGCCCATTTGCGTTACTGACGTCAGCGGGTATTGTGCTGATCTACAATGGGATGAACAACAAACAGGGTGACCCCGGCCTGCCTGAACATGCCTACACCGGTGGACAGCTTCTGTTTGACAAACGAGACCCCACGAAATTGCTTGACCGCACTGCAACTTATTTTATCAAACCAGACCAGCCTTATGAAACGCAGGGACAGGTAAATCAGGTTGTGTTTCTGGAAGGTATGGTATCGTTTAAAGGACGGTGGTTTCTGTATTACGGTACTGCCGACTCTAAAATCGGCGTCGCCACGACCCCACGCTAACTGGCGGCCGTTCTTTCAGCGATTGCTTCTTGTACATTCATACCCATAATTGACCAAGTCTGTCTCTGTTTACATGTCTCTCGACGAACTCCGCGAACGGATCAAGAATGAACTAGTGCTCCACGAGGGCAACGTAGCCGACTGGCAGTGGGCGCGGACGGGGTTGCCTGCGGAGGCAATGGAGCTTGGCATTCCAGACTTTCTACGGCTGGTCGACGATGTTACCCGACAGTTGAATCCGCAGTTTGGCAAGATTATCGATCTGCAGACCCTGATTCGGAAAGTAGCGACCGACAATCAGAAAAAACTATCGGAGGTTCAGATTGGTGGCTTTGCCCTGGATGCCGAACGGCTAGGCCTGTCGCGCACGTTCGTGGTCGATCAGTGGGTGCCGCGCCTGATGGCCCAGATTCCCGATGTACCAGTTGCAGAGGCATCTACACCTGCCTCGACACCTAGTCAAACCACCTCGTCTGTCGCTACTGTATCGGATGTGATGGGCGCAGGTACGTCTCCGTTGCCAACTCCAGGTGGTGGGCAGTCAGGTACGTTGATTGAAACGGCAGAAACGATGCAGCAGAAGGTCCGCGATATCCTGGATGATTATAAAGAGCATATTCCGGCGCCAGCTATCCGGGCCCTGTTTCGGGCGATCAATTACGACGAGAAAGCATTGGCCGACGCCGTGCTGGTGTATCTAACGGCCAATTTTTATGCGTCTGAAAAAGAACCGCAGGGGGGTACCCTCCGCGAAAAGCTGACATCCACTGACTGGCGGCACCTGGTCTGGTGGGATCGGCCAGCCCAGCCAGCCAACGTACCCACTGCTGCTCCTGTTAATCAGGTAAACGCGGCACCTGTTGCTACATCGCCGATTCCGGTAGCTACTAGATCGTCGTCGGGCTGGCGTGATTTTCTGGTGGCGTTACTGATCGCTGGTGGCCTTATCGGCTTTGTGGTCGTGTTGCTAAAAAGTAACGGTGGGCCGGACCCAAAACAGCAGGAGTCGACAAAAACAGAGCAGGTCGCTACCGACAACGCTGATGAATCGACCCGCGAACGTACCCAGCCGAAACGTAAACGTCGGCCGAAGGCTACATCAAGCGTAAATCAGAGTGGTGACAATGTGGCCACCTCAAAAAAAACAGTGTCGCCCCGCGAAGAGCCCTATGATGAACTACTCGGTGACGTAGGGCAGTATGGCGAGCGACCGGCGAAAAAAGATGGTCAGTGGGGATTATGGCGCAAAGGAAAATGGATGATCCTGCCCGTCTACGACGACATTGAGGTCTACAAAGACGGCCGGGCGCATGTTACAATCAACGGTAACAGCTACGATCTGGATCGAAACGGCGACCGGATCAGGTAAGTGAATTAAATAGAAAGACCTGTTTACGGCTCAGGGGCGCTGTAGGGTTGATAGTCTTCAAATTCCCATTTGCCAAACCGGCTTAGCTTCTCGGCAAGTGCAGGCCAGGTCGGTTCGTCAAAAGATGTAATATGCTTGGCTGCTACATCGAGTATCTCGTCGAAATCATACCGGTTTACGATCAGCAGGTGGCGACCAAACGTGACGTTGTTTTTTGATGCTTGCAGGTGCCCAGGACTACAGACGTAGACAGCGAAGCTATCCTCGCCGGGTAGATCACAGCCCGAGCATAAACGTAAGTGGAAAGCCAAACACAAGTGGGTTCTCCGGCATGTACCCGAATAAGTCGTCTATAGTCGGGCTGTAACAATGCTTAATTACTGCTCGCATTCTCTGGGCGACCTTCACTTTCCCAGTTGAACTGTCAAATACTGAAACTTGACGGCTTCAGCAAAATTGATGAAGCCAACCCCATTGCCTTTGAAGGGGCGGTAAGGATGCGGACTGTCTTCTACCTCTTTACCATTAAGGAAAAAATGGAGTTGCTCACCGGTGCGACGAATTGTGAGTGTGTTGCGGGTAGATGAGATCGCTACTTTGGCGGCTGTAGGCTTGCCCATCATGTAATTGGGCTGCGCAACACCATTCACTCGCGTGTAAAGCGCAACTTTCGACGTACCTATCACCCGGAACTGGCAATAATTACTGGTGTCTTTTACGCCAATCAGTAGCCCGCCATCGGCTTCAACAGTGGGCGGAATGATCATTTCTACGCTCACCGTGAACGTATCGGCCCGGTTCAGATTCAGATCGTCGGGAAGCTTGATATACGTTCGGCCGGGGCGATTATCGCTTTTCTGCTTGCGGATGTAATAACTGTCTTTCGCAATTTCCAGATCAAATCCGTTCCGTTTGCCCGTCAGCCAGCCATTGTGATTGTCGGCAAAGGTTTCCAGAAAAGTACGAACAGCTGGTTTTGCCATGGCCGGACGCACAGAGGGCACCGTAGCTGGTCTTTTTACCGCTGATCGTGCATCGGTTACCGCCGTAGTGGTTTTGCTGGTTGCTGCCGTAGCAGTAGCTGATTTAGGCCGGGTTGTTCGCGTCGTTTTTGTTTTGGCGGTGGTATTGGCTACGGTATCTGTTGCGGTAATGGTTAAGGTTGTCCATTCGCTGGCCGACGAAGTAACCGTTGCTTTTGGTGTTTGCCCGCTGGCAAGACCAGGCAACAGCAAGCTGAAATAAAAGAGAAGGTAACGCATAAGGCGGGTTAGAAGGTATACCGAATGACTGCAACCGGTGTGTTGGCCTGGTAATTCAGGTGGTAAGTGATAGGTTGGGCGGCCCGTTTTTCGTCTCGTTGATTACGGAAACCGCGAATGAGCGTCAGTGTGAGGTCAGTGACCCAGATCGCCGCGGCGGCACGGGTAGCTATATAGTACCGTTGATGGGCGGAGTTCGCTTTCTGATAAAACGGCTCGGCGGCCGGTTCATTGCCAGCACTGACATAATCGGTATAAGCCTGGTCGGCTTCGCCTTGCTGCCCAGCTCCATAGATAAGCAAACCGTAGGCAGCAACGGCTACTAGCGGTCTCAACCCTACGCGTGGTTTGGGCGTTTGGACGAAGATATTGCCAACGCCCGGCGCCAGTAACGACAAGAGTGCCCAGGCCGGGCCACGGTAAGGCTTATCAGGGACCAACGAAGCCGAATCGGGCAGGGCGGGGGCTATTTCGGTCGGCGTTGGCCCCGAGGAGGTCAGGAGGCCACCCGGCTTCAGCAGTATAACTGCCCGAACTTCTTCCCGGAGCAGAAGACCGTTGCGGCGTAGGTTCCAGACAATCCGCTGGTCACGTCCGTCAACCCGGTTTGTGCCCAGATCACCACTGACGCTGTTCAGTTCAGGGGCAAGCAATTTACCATCACGTCGTTGCAGGCGTACATAGATGGAGTCGGTGGGTACGCTGTTACGCAGGTCATAGAACACCTCGATCGATTGCTGGTCGATGGCCCGCATGCGTACATTGCTGACCCGTCCCTGCGCGTTTCCGGCAAACGAAATGGACAACAACAGCAGTAAAGGAAGAAGAGATCGTAGAGAAAGCGACATATGTTGGCAGATCATTCATCGTGAGTAAGCTGGCTGCCATTGAGGCAGAACATGGCCCGGCTCCAAGACTAACGCTGAACAACCATTAGGCGTTAGTTGGCTACGGTAATGGTTCGGGTAGCCGAGAAGGTTTGGTTGCAGCGGTTTGTTAAGGACATGGTTATCAGGTAGTTACCAGGCCGGTCATACGTATAGGTAACTTTAGCGCCGCTTTGGGGGAGGCCACGTCCATCGCCAAACGTCCAGCTGACTGTATTAATGTCGCCGCTCGATTTGTCGACGAAAAGGGCTACCTGAAGTTTGGTGATAGTAGCACCCACGCTGGCCGACGGTTTTACGCAACTACTAAAGTCGATTCGTTCCAGGTTAAACGGCTCGCAACTAAGCAGCAAGACCGCCAATAAGAGCAATAAAGTGGTTTTCATACATAGAAGGATACGCGCAAAGTACATCAATAACGTAGAAACCCCCTAGTCAGTACGTAATCTTCTGGCACGGTACTCCTGTGCGTTATACCAACTCATAGTCCCACAACTAGTACGCCATGCGTATTGTGTTAGAAAGTAAGTTACGACTGCTTCAGTACCTGCAAGATGGCGGAATTATTGTCGGCAACTAGATAACCTGAATGTTGGTTACTGGTACGAGCGGTTATTTGATCGCTAAATAGGATAAAATCAGGAAGTTTTCACCCCGGTTCGTAGGCTTTGCCTTACCTTTGTCGGCCAAACAGTGCGTTGAAACCAATCATGGATCAGTATTCATATGTAGCCAACTCTGACGCGGCTTATATCGACCAGCTTTATCAGGCGTATAAGCAGGACCCCGCGTCGGTCGATACCAGTTGGCAGCAGTTTTTTAAAGGATTTGATTTTTCGCTTACCTATGGCGAAAAGAGTGCGGCCACCCATGGAAACGGAGCCAGTACAAACGGTACGGCTCAAACAATACCCGTTGATGCCCGGCATAGTGAGAAAGAAGTATCGGTAGCCAGCCTGATCAAGGCGTACCGGTCGCGGGGACACCTGTTATCGAAAACAAATCCGATTGGTCAACGCAAGGATCGTAACCCACGCCTGAGCCTGGCCGATTATGCCTTGTCGGAGGCCGATCTGGATACCGTATTCGAGTCGGGTAATCTGTTGGGCATTGGCGCCGCCACACTTCGCAAGATCATGGAGTCGCTGGAAACCATCTACGCGGGCCGGATTGGCTTCGAGTATATGTACATCCGCGAGATTGACGTAAAGAATTGGCTGCGGAACAAGATCGAGAAGGAAGCACTCACATTCAGCCCAACCCCCGACGAGAAAAAGCGGATTCTGGAGAAGCTGAACGAGGCGTCGATCTTTGAAAACTTCCTGCATACCAAATACTTAGGCCAGAAGCGTTTCTCACTGGAAGGTGGTGAAACAACCATTGCGGCTCTTGATGCCATCATCAGCCGGGCGGCCGATATGGGCGTTGAGGAAGTAATGATTGGCATGGCACACCGGGGGCGCCTCAATGTACTGACCAATATTCTGGGCAAATCGTACGAAGCCATTTTCGATGGATTTGAAGGCAGCGTACCTACGCAGGTGCATGGTGACGGTGACGTGAAATACCACCTCGGCTACACCAGCCTGACCAAAACCCCGAGCGGTAAGGAAATCAGCGTGAAGCTGGCGCCGAACCCATCGCACCTTGAAGCGGTGAACCCCGTTGTCGAAGGTTTTGTGCGGGCGCAGGCCGACGAAGAATACAAGGGTGACTTCGCCAAGATCATGCCGATCCTGATTCATGGCGATGCCGCCGTGGCTGGCCAGGGTGTGGTGTATGAAGTGACCCAAATGGCCAAACTGCCCGGTTACCAGACTGGGGGTACGTTGCACTTTGTGATCAACAACCAGGTTGGTTTCACCACCGATTTCGACGACGCCCGTTCATCGATCTATTGCTCAGACGTAGCCAAGATCATCGACGCACCGATTTTTCACGTCAATGGCGATGACCCGGAAGCGGTGATCTTCTGCGCGAAACTGGCCGTTGAGTTCCGCGAGATGTTTAAGCGCGACGTGTTCATCGACATGGTTTGCTACCGTCGCTACGGCCACAACGAATCGGATGAGCCGAAATTCACGCAGCCAACCATGTACTCGGTGATCGAGAAGCATAACAACCCCCGCGAGATCTACAGCAAGCTGCTGATCGAACGGGGTGATGTGGATGCCGCTTTGGCCGCCAGTATGGACGCTGAGTTCAAAAAAGTATTGCAGGACCGCCTCGATCAGGTCAAACAGAAGCCAGGCTTGCCTTACAAACCGCTTCGCCTCGACCAGCAATGGGCCGAGTTACGCTACGCCGAACCTGTCGATTTTGATCAGTCGCCACAAACAGGGGTGGCTATCGAAACGCTGGAAAAAATCGGTAAGGCATTATCCACCGTTCCTGACGGGTTCAAGCCGCTGAAGCAGATCGATAAGCTGCTGGCCGACCGGAAGAAAATGGTGTTCGAAGCCAAAACCGTGAACTGGTCAGTGGCCGAACAGATGGCCTACGGCTCTATTCTGCTTGAGAACAAAGTGGTTCGTTTAAGTGGTCAGGATGTGCAGCGGGGGACGTTCTCGCACCGCCATGCCGTTCTGCATGATTCGACCAACAACCAGCTATACACGCCGGTAAACCACATTCAGGAAGGGCAGATGCCTATCCAGATCTACAATTCCCTGTTGTCTGAATTTGGTGTGCTTGGGTTTGAGTACGGCTACGCTATGGCAGCCCCGCATGCCCTGGTTATCTGGGAAGCTCAGTTTGGTGATTTCGCCAACGGTGCGCAGGTGATCATCGACCAGTTCGTTACGGCGGGCGAATCGAAGTGGGGAATCCAGAATAGCCTGGTGATGCAACTGCCACACGGTTATGAAGGTCAGGGCCCGGAACACTCGAATGCCCGGCCAGAACGTTACCTGCAACTGTGTGCGGAGAACAACATCGTGGTAGCCAATATCACCACACCAGCCAACATCTTCCACGTGCTGCGTCGGCAGTTGGCCTGGGAATTCCGCAAGCCGCTGGTGATCATGTCGCCGAAGTCGTTGCTGCGCCACCCGCAGGCCATCTCGCCGCTGGACGAACTGGCTACCGGTACGTTCCGCGAAGTAATTGGCGATGCCTATGCCGACCCGAAAAAGGTGAAGCGGGTATTACTTTGCACCGGTAAAGTGTACTATGACCTGCTGGAGAAACAACAGGCTGACAAACGCGACGACGTAGCCATTGTTCGGATGGAGCAATTGTATCCGTTGCCCATGAAGCAGCTTGATGCCGAACTGGCGAAATACAAGAAGCCTGAGATCGTATGGGTGCAGGAAGAACCCGAGAATATGGGTTGTTTCTCGTTCATGCTTCGCCGGTTCCGGGAGAAGTTTACCGGGGCGCAGGCGCTCAGGTACGTTGGTCGTGAGTCGGCGTCATCGCCCGCCACTGGTTTTGCCAAGCTTCATACGCAGGAACAGGCAGCACTGGTTCAGAAAGCATTTGAATAAAGGAGTTTCAAGTTTCAGGTATCAGACGGTCCGCCGCCGCGGTTTCAAGTGGCTCTGCCAGTGGCAGGAGTTGCTTGTGAGCCAGACTTGAAACTTGAAACCTGAAACTTGAAACTGAAAAAATGGCTATCGAAGTAAAAGTCCCCGCTGTGGGTGAATCCATCACCGAAGTCACGGTGGGAGAATGGTTGAAAAAAGACGGCGATGTTGTGAAACTCGATGAGGTGCTTTGCACACTCGACTCCGACAAAGCATCATTTGAATTACCTGCCGAAGCAGAAGGTACCCTACACATTATGGCGCAGGCCGGTGATGTGCTCCCCATCGGGGCAACCATCTGCACGATCGAAGCCGCTGGTGCATCGGGCGTTGCGGCTCCAGCGGTCCCGGCTCCGGCGCAGCAACCTGCCGAAGCCCCCAAAGCTGAAGCCCCGGCTCCTGAGCCAACGCCCGCCGTACAGGCCGCCGAGCCGTCGGACCGTGCTGAGCCAGCCGCTGCTCCTTCAGCACCAGCGTCGGCCAGTACGATCGAGGTAAAAATCCCGTCGGTTGGTGAGTCGATCACCGAAGTGACCATTGCCGCCTGGAATAAGCAGGATGGCGATACGGTGGCGATGGACGAAACCCTTTGCGAGCTCGAGTCTGACAAAGCCACGTTTGAGTTACCCGCTGAAGCGGCAGGTACGTTACGGATTGTCGCCCAGGCAGGCGATACACTAGCCATTGGCGCTACGATTGCCCGAATTGAGCTAGGTGCCGCTTCAGGCACGTCGGCCGCTCCGGCTACACCAGCTCCAGCCGCTCAGCCTGCTGCCGCCCAAAACGGAAGCGCCAACGGATCGGCTAGCTACGCGGCCAATTATCCATCACCCGCAGCGGCCAAAATTCTGGCCGAAAAAGGTGTTGAGGCATCGCAGGTTCAGGGTACGGGCGTTGAAGGCCGAATCACGAAAGAAGACGCCATGAAAGCCAGTCCTGCCCCTGCACCACAGGCGGCACCGGCTTCTGCTGCGCCAGCTCCCGCCGCAGCGAAGCCAGCGGCTGCCCCAAGCCCCGCGCCTCAGGCTCCCACCCCCGGTGCCCGCACGCAGCGCCGTGAAAAAATGACGTCGCTGCGGAAAACGATTGCCCGTCGTCTGGTTGCTGTGAAAAACGAAACGGCCATGCTGACTACCTTCAACGAGGTAGACATGAAGCCAATCATGGACCTGCGCGGCAAATACAAAGACAAGTTCAAAGACAAGCACGCGGTTGGTCTCGGCTTCATGTCGTTCTTCACCAAGGCCGTTTGTATTGCCCTGCGTGAGTTCCCGGCAGTGAATGCCATGATCGACGGTGATCAGATGGTGTTCAACGATTACTGTGATATTTCGATTGCCGTATCGTCGGATCGTGGTTTGGTTGTTCCTGTGATCCGCAACGCCGAGCAGATGAGTTTCTCGCAAATCGAGAAAGAAGTTGTCCGGTTGGCTGGCCTGGCTCGTGATAATAAACTGACTATCGAGCAGATGCAGGGTGGGACGTTCACCATCACCAACGGTGGTACGTTCGGTTCGATGCTGTCGACGCCGATCATTAACGCGCCCCAATCGGCCATCTTAGGCATGCACAACATCGTTGAGCGGGCCGTGGTTGTCAATGGCGAGATTGTGATCCGTCCGGTGATGTATGTAGCATTGAGCTATGATCACCGCATCATCGATGGTAAAGAGTCGGTGAGCTTCCTGGTGCGCGTGAAGCAACTGCTGGAAGACCCAACCCGTATTTTGTTAGACGTCTAAACAAAGGAGTTTCAGGTTTCAAGTCTCAGACGGTCCGCCGCCGCGGTTTCAAGTGCGCTGCTTAATTATACAAAAGTTGAATAAGCAGCGCACTTGAAAC
>NZ_JBGGWE010000022.1:0-50807 GCF_041321095.1 Fibrella arboris
TTCAGGTGCGCTGTTTACTCAACGTCTGGTCGGTAAGCAGCGCACCTGAAACCGCGCCGCCGCCTGAAACCTGAAACCTGAAACTTGACATTTCATGTATAAACTGATCTTCCTCTTCTTTCTTTCTGTTACAGCCTTTGCCCAAACCAGCCCTCCAGGTGGTGCTGTAACCCTGCAGCCGGGTGCCGGCACCGTGCAGCCAACGGGTACTAGCGCACCGGAAGCGGCCCCGGCTCCAGGTACGTCGACGGGCAACACACCCAACGCGGTTGATTTATCAGCGTCGGGTTTTCAACGTTTCAACGATCCCTTACTGGCCGATCTTATTCAGATGGGGTTAGCCAATAGCCCAAGCCTGAAAGCGGCGATCAGTCGAATTGAAGAGGCGCGGGGCCGGGTTCGGGTGGCCCAGTCATTTTTGCAGCCTTCTGTACGAAGCAGCGCGTTGATATCAACCCAAAGCTTATCAGAACATCGCCCGGTAGCTGTTCCGGTAGCGACCGATAAATTACCTCGCTTTCAACTCAATACGTTTCAACTCCTGCCCGTCGACGCCAGTTGGGAGTTGGATCTGTTCAAACGTATCCGCAGTGGTATTGTGCTGGCGCAACAGCAAACGCAGGCGTCTGAAGCCGATCTGCGTGCTTTCCGTTTGACACTCGCTTCCGACATTGCCCGCACCTATTACCTGATTCGCGCCAACGAAGCCGAACAAGCCGTTTTCCTGCGCAACAGTGCCATTCGCGATTCAACGCTGGGTATCGTGCGCGAACGGTTCCGGGTGGGCCTGGTCAACCAGCTCGATGTGCAACGGGCCGAAACAGATCTGGCTGGCCTTCGGGTGCAACTGATGGGCCTGCAACGTGCCCGTGCCGAACTGGTCAACGCCCTGGCGCAGCTGGTTGCCCAGGAACCGGCCACATTTGGCATCGACGCAGGTACGTTGCCGGCAACACTTCCGGTCTTTCCCTACGCCGCCATCACGCCCGATCTGCTCCGTCGCCGTCCCGATTTGCTGCAGGCCGACCGGGCCATTCAGATTGCCGGCGCACAGGTGGTGTTGCAACAGGCTAGTGTACAGCCACGAATCACTCTCGTTGGGTCGGGGGGGCTGCTTTCGGGCCAGCTAGGCTATACGTTTGTGCCCAGCAGCGCCACGTATTTGTTGGGCGTCAATGCGTCGGTACCGCTGTATGAAGGCCGGCGGAACCGGGAGAACGTCGCCTTGTCGCGTCAGCAGATGTCAACGAGTCAGCAAACGTACCTGCAGGCTTTTCAGGTAGCGCAACGTGAAGCCGAAACCGCCCTCGATAACCTCACGTACCTACGCCAGCAACTCGACCTGCAAAGCCAGACGCTCGTACTTGCCCGCCGCACTGAGCACTATAATCGCGAACTATACGTGAAAGGCCTGACCACGTACCTGGATGTGCTCGACGCACAACGGACAGTGCTGATCAATGAACAGCAATATGTTCAATTGCGGGGGCAGGAAGTACAATACCTGGTAGCATTGCTCAGGGCATTGGGCGGCGATTTTTAACTGACTTCGCCAGCATGTGTTCCACCTAATCGGGTTGCAAGTAAAATAGGGGCGCTTTTCTCTTTCGCAGGAAACCAATCCCTTTACAATCAACCGCTATGGCTTTTCACGATACAGATTCGCACTCGGGCGACCGTCGCCAGTTTCTCAAAACATCAGGCCTTTTTACGGGCAGTGCGCTGCTTTCCAGTTTACCATTCGGCTTATCGGCAGCGGCCAATCCCGGCTATCATACGTCAGTGGACGACACCATCAAGGTAGCCTTGATTGGCTGCGGAGGCCGGGGGAGGGGTGCCGCCATGCAGGCGCTCAATACCAAGCAGAACATCAAGATTGTAGCCATTGCCGATGCGTTTCAGGACCGGGTAGACATGGGCTATAAGACGCTAATGAGCAGGCCGGATGCCGCTCAGAAAATCGATCTGCCCAAAGAGCGTCAATTTGTTGGGCTGGATGCTTACAAGAAGGCCATTCCGCTGGCCGATGTAGTGATTCTGGCCACGCCACCGGGTTTCCGTCCCGGTCATTTCGAAGAGGCTGTGAAGCAGAACAAGCACATCTTCATGGAGAAACCGGTAGCTACCGATGCACCGGGTATCCGGCGGGTGCTGGCAGCCGCCGAAGAGGCGAAGAAAAAGAAGCTAAACGTGGTGGTAGGTCTACAGCGGCATTACCAGAGCAACTACCGCGAAGCCATGAAACGGATTCACGACGGAGCCATCGGCGATATTGTGGGCGGCAGCGTGTACTGGATCAGCGGGGGTGTCTGGAATAATCCTCGTCAGCCTAACCAGACAGAAATGGAATACCAGCTGCGGAACTGGTACTATTTCAACTGGTTATGTGGCGATCACATTACCGAGCAGCACGTGCACAACATCGACGTAGCCAACTGGGCCAAGCGCGGTTACCCTGTGTCGGCCCAAGGCACTGGCGGCCGTCAGGTACGTACCGGCAAAGAGTTTGGCGAGATTTTCGATCACCATACCGTCGATTTCGTCTATGCCGATGGCACGACGATCAACAGCCAATGCCGCCACTACGAAGGCACCTACAGTAAAGTAGACGAGCAATTCCTCGGCACAAAAGGCCGCATCGACTCGTTCAACGGCAACAAAACGATCCTGAAAGGGTACAACGGGCAGCAAATTTACGCCCACGCAAGCGCCAAAACGGACAGAGACCCCTACCAGGTCGAACATGACGAACTGTTCGAGGCTATTGCCAAGGGCCAGTACAAGTTCGCTGATGCCGAGAACGGTGCTAAAAGCACGATGACATCGATTCTGGGTCGAATGGCGACGTATTCAGGCAACCTGATCAAGTGGGACGACGCCATCAATTCGCAGATCAACCTATTCCCCGATACGGTGGCCTGGGACGCCAAGCCCAAAGTGCTCCCCAACGCCGACGGATTCTACCCCGTAGCCGTGCCGGGTAAGACGATTACGGTGTAAGTTTAAAAAAGGAGTAAAGGAGGAAGGGGAGAATGGAGGAAAGGGAGCTTCGCTAGTTTCAATCATTAGCGAAGCTCCCTTTCCTCCATTCTCCCCTTCCTCCTTTACTCCTTTTTTCATTCCCCTTCCCAGGCCGACGTCCAGTAATACCGCCGGAACAGCCAACCCGACGCCAGTAGATTCGCCGTAACCAGGGCCCAGAGCGGGATGCGGAACATGATGAGGAGGAAATAAGCGATCAGCATGATGTACACGACGGTCATGCTCCGGTCGGGCGTGCGGTGAACGCGAAACAGCAAACCCTGCTGCACGCTTAGCAAGCTCACGCCAAACGCCCAGGCACCGAGCGTCCGCCACGCGGGTTGGTCGACGGGGAGGTGATAGAGCAGGAGCAGGGCTTCGGGCAGGAGCAACAACGCAAACTGACCAACGTACCCAGCCCATCGCCGCCAGTCGGCTACTGGCATATTTCGGTAAATGGGCAGCCATTGATGCTCGAAACGATACTGTTCATACACGACCGTGGCATGGCCTAACCCCACCAGTAAAGCCCCGAGGCCAATCAACCGAAGGTCATAATCGGGTGTTCGGAAGAGGTTGATCTGGTAATGGTCGGTGGCGTAGAGCTTCAGAATACCAATCCAGACAAGGCCCGTTCCCAGTTTCGTGCGCCAGAACAACGTAGCCTGTTCGTTCACCAGATAGCGCAGGTAAAACAGACCATACGGCGTGCGAACGTACCTGCGGAGTTTAGTCACCCACGCCGCCCACCGGCTCACCGGGTTTGGATGATGCAGGGCGTATTCGCACCATGCCAGCCCCGCCACACCGATCAGTGATAGGCTTCCGACAATGGCTGCAATAGCCCAGCCCTGCTTTTCCTGTCTGGCAATACGACCAACAAACAGGGCATACCCTACCGCTGGCCCCATCAGCAGCAATTGCGCAATGCCCAGCCCGATCCATTTTTGCAGGGGCCTGAATAACCGCAGATGGAGCAACACATCGTACCGATTGATCATGCTGACAGCAAAACGCGTGGCTAGCAACGTATAGAGCAGCCAGATAGCTACGTAAACGGCCAGCACAACCACCGACGAAACGGCGTAGGTCGCCAGCGCAATGTGATCGCTACTTCGCATAAAGCCACCTGCCAGCAGCCCTGCCACCCATAATATACCCGCGTTCTGCCGATAGAAGGGATACACCAGCGTTTTGGTCAGAACAGTAATGGTTGATCGCATAATAGACTTTTAAGTGAGTTCTGTTGCTTCGCGCTAGTATGTGTGGCTTCGCGCACTATAGCGCGAAGCGGTTTGGAAACAATTTTCGCTCTACTCCGCCCGCGCCACCGTTTGATTCGCCACCTGCCAAACCGAATCGATGGGGAGTTGTGCTGTCTCCAGGGCCTGATGCGACGATAGCAGGAAATTCACGCCAGCCAGCCGGGCCCGCTCGATCAATTCGGCCACGGTTCGGGTAGCGGCCACATCGAGTGTAACCAGCGGCTCATCCAGCAAAATCAAGGTCGGCTGTCCTAGAAACGCCATGATCAGCGATGTTTTCTTCAGCATCCCGCTCGAATACGTACCCACGGGCGTATGCTGATACGTACCCACGCCAAACGCCTCGATCAACCCTTCAGCCTGCCCGGCGGGCGCTCGCTTGGCATCGGCCACCCATTTGATCAGTTCATGGGCCGTCAGGAAAGGCGGAAAGGTGGGCTCGGCTTCCGCATAGTTGACCTTCAGCCGATAGGCCACTATATCACGCCGACTGTCCAGTTCGTTCAGCATGACCGACCCTTCGTGCGGCAACATACCGGCAATAGAACGGAACAGCGTGGTTTTCCCGGCCCCGTTCGGGCCTTTCAGCCAATGAATACCATTGGACAGATGCCAGTCAGGAATCGTCAGGATGGGCCGTTCGCCATACGATTTCTGGAAATTGTGAAGATGAAGCATAGGGCGCAAAGATGAGTCGAGCTTTGATCTGTATAATCATTGATCGGATAAGCGGTGAAAATGAGCTATAACACAGAGGTTTTCCTGACTCCGTTGTCGCTTGCTTGTGGCGAGTGACGCTTATCTGTAGGGCCTCTGGCCCGTTGGTAGCTTTCACAAAACACATAGGCTAACCACTATAGTAATCTATGCCCGGGCCAGAGGCCCTACAGATAAGCGTCACTCGCCACAGGCAAGCGACAACGGGTGGTTACCAATCCGCTTACATCCCAAGACCCGCAAACATCCACTCAATCCGTGTTCCCATTTCTTTTCTCCACAATCCATACCCGCGCCTGCGGGAAACGGCGGTGTAATCGCTTTCGCTGACCGGGTGTAGCTACGCTGAATACCTTCGTGAGCGCGTCGGCATACGTACCGGTGGGCGCCTGCACGGTTGCCTGCACGAAATGGTGCAGACCCAGGCCGGTGCGCGGATCCATGATGTGCGAATACCGACGGCCATGAATATCCAGGTGTCGTTCTGTATCGCCAGAGGTTGTAATGGCAGCGTTACGGAGAAAAATAACAGAATCGGAGGCGGTCCCGGCTAGTCCGATACGCCAGCCTTCAGAACGGTCGGGTGGTGGATCGCCCGCCAGAATATCACCGCCCAGATCAAGCAGGAAAACGCGGATTCCATATTGATGAAGCACTTTTCGGGCTTCGTCGATGGCGAACCCCTGGCCAATGCCGCCTAGATCGAGCCGCATACCGGCCCTTTTTAGCTGTACCGATTGATTACCCGAATCCAGGTCAATGTATCGCCACGAAACGGCCCGTCGCGCCTTTCGTCGTTCACGAGCAGCCGGAAACTGACGCTGCCGCACCGCCCGCCGCCAAAGTTGCGAGAGCGGGCCAATTGTCGGGTCATACCGCCCGCCCGACTGTTGGGCAATGCGTTTGGCCTTTTGCAGCACATCAAACAACGTAGGCGAGACACGTACCCAGCGGTTTTGCCCACTCGTTGCCGACAATCGATTTAACTCCGACCCGTCGAGGTAGTCACTCATGATCTGGTTCAACGTATCCATTCTTGCCGAAACGGCTTCGTAGGTACGTTGTGCGGCTAGGCTATCTGTCGTATAAAGGGTGGTTGTGAACGTGGTCCCCATCAACCCACGATGAAAGCTGTATGGCTGGATGGTGGATATGTAGGGGCGGCCCACAGTGGCCGCCCGCTCTCGGCCCGACAGGGACGCCTGGACATGTCGTTCATTTCCCAGATGGTGAAATACCGGAAATATGCTGGCTTGGGCATGTTTATACGTTGTGTATTGGCGCGCAATTAATACGCGGCCCTGACGGTCCGAAAGCGGGCGGGCACGATGGCCCGCCCCTACATATCTACCATCTGGCAGCAAGAGTAACCACCGTGTACGCCCATCAACCGGCATAAAACACCAACTATTTCCACTAACCAGCAGAATGCCGACCATCGACAGTAACCAAACTTTCCCCAAAAAACGGAACGACATAGAATCAAACCCCCGGTAAATGCGTTTTCTACTTTGCAGATGGGGCATAGTTGCATGACACCAAAATTAGCCCCACTTTCGCGACCCGTTTTTTACTAACCACGAACAAATTCTTTATGCGCTGACCGCAGGGATGAAGACGTACTACGACCTGATTGACCAGACATTTGAATTCCCCACCTTGGAGTTCAACGTCGAGAACAACCACCTGTTGTTCAACAATGTACCGCTGATGGACATTGTAAAACAGTATGGCACCCCGCTTAAACTGACGTACCTGCCGAAGATTTCGGAACATATTGATCAGGCTAAGTCGCTGTTTAAGAACGCGATGAAGCGCTATAATTATAAAGGCAATTACACCTATTGCTATTGCACGAAGTCGTCGCACTTCCGGTTCGTGCTCGACGAGGTATTGAAGAATAACGTTCACCTTGAAACGTCGTCGGCCTTTGATATTCCCATTATCCGGGAGTTGTACCGGAGCGGAAAGATCAATAAGAGCACGTATATCATCTGCAACGGCTACAAACGGCCGCTCTACACGCAGTATATCAGCGAACTGATCAACGAAGGCTTCAACGTATTTCCGATTCTGGATAACCTCAAGGAAATTGAGGCGTATGAGGAGTCGGTAACGGCCGAATCGGTCAATCTTGGCATCCGAATTGCAACGGATGAAGAACCAAACTTCGCGTTCTATACATCGCGGCTTGGTATTCGGTATAGCGACATCAACGAGCTGTACAAGAGCAAGATTCAGAACAGCAGCAAATTCAAACTGAAAATGCTGCATTTCTTCATCAATACGGGCGTGAAAGACAGCGCGTATTACTGGAGCGAACTGAGCCGGTTCATGTACAAATACTGCGAATTGCGGAAAATCTGCCCGGACCTCGACAGCATCGATATCGGCGGCGGACTACCCATCCAGACCTCGTTCCAGTTCTCGTACGACTACCAGGCCATGATTGACCAGATCGTGGAGTCGATTCAGTGGATCTGCAACAAGAACAACGTACCTGTTCCGCACATTTTCACCGAGTTCGGGTCGTATACGGTAGGGGAGAGCGGCGCCGTTATTTATAAAGTGATCGACCAGAAGCTTCAGAACGACAAGGAGTTGTGGTACATGATCGACGGTTCGTTCATTACGCAACTGCCCGATTCGTGGGGTTTGGGGCAGAAGTACATCATGCTGTCGGTGAATAACTGGGATAATCCGTACCAGAAAGTAAATTTGGGCGGGCTGACCTGCGATTCGCACGATTTTTATAATACCGAAGTACACTCGGCTGACCTTTATCTGCCTATTTTCGATCAGGAAACGGAAGATCAGTATGTGGGCCTGTTCCACACGGGTGCGTATCAGGAATCGCTTGGCGGGTATGGCGGCATTCAGCACTGTCTGATTCCGGCGCCGCAACACGTCATTGTCGACAAAGATGAGGAAGGCAATCTCCGCACGCGCCTGTTTGCGCCGGAGCAGCACAGCGAGTCGATGTTGAAAATATTGGGCTACACGCCCAGCAATTTACCGCAGCCAACTGAACTGGAAGCGGCACAGGCAGCTGAAGAAGCAGAGGAAATCGCCGACTTACAGCCTGAATTAGTGAAAGAGGAAAATTAACCCAATCAAACGCATGAAAAAGGTAGTGATGTTGGCGAGTGCTGTTCTGCTGCTGTCGATGGGTGCCTGCGCCCGCAAAGGCGTTTGCCCGGCCTACGGAAGCACCAAGCAAGTCAAGCCCGCCGTATCGCGGGCAGCGTAAGTGCTTACAAACACAAAAAGGTGGCTGGAATTGGTCCAGCCACCTTTTTGTGTTTGTAAGCACTTATAATCAAATGCCCTTTTTCTTGATGAGCTTTCTGATCATCAGAAAGAAACCAGCTACTTCCAGCAAAATTCCGAAGCACATCAGTGAACGGGAAACTGCTGCGTTGGCGGGCGTGATGAAGAGGTAGACGCCACCAAGTGCGATCAGCATGCCGATTAAGAAAAGGTATTTTGCCATGACTGCGTATGCTCTTATGCGCCCATTGTTTGAAGGCAAGGTAAACAATTTCACGAATACGCACCATTTAGGTACCAACGTTTAGCCTACTTACTGGCTCAATCAAAATCAGTATGCATGCATACTATTTTTGAAAATTTCGTAGTTTTGTCTTACTGAACAACCAGCTGTTGGTCAGGCGACATCCGCTATGAAGAAAGAGAAAACCGTTGATTTTCACCTGAAGTGGGGCTGGCACGCCATCTCACGGATGTACAATGGCTACGCCGCCCGGTTCGATCTTACCATGGCGACTGGGTACGTGCTGCTGAACATCGACGCCGAGCAGGGCACACCCGCCACCAAGATTGGCCCGCTGCTGGGCATGGAGCCGCGTAGCCTGGTCAGGATGCTGAAAACGCTGGAGGAGCGCGACCTCATCCGGCGCGAAACCGATAAGTCAGACAAGCGGTTCGTGCGTATTTACCTCACCGAAGAAGGTAAAGCCAAGCGCGAAATGGCCCGCGAAGGGGTGATCGAATTCAACAAGATGGTCCGCGAGAAAATCCCGCTCGATAAGCTGGTCGTTTTCTTCGATGTCATCAAGGAGATCAACCTGATTGTAGAGGAAGAAAACAACAAGCTGAAAGCCACCAACGCCCCAATCGAAGACGTTTTATAAACGTTACCTCTTCCATGCAACCAACGTACCCCGTTATCGCCCAGCCACTTTTAGACCGCTTTGTTGGTCTGATGCAGGTGGCGAACGCGTTTTACCGGGGTAATGCAGCCAATCCAGCCAAGACGATGGACATATCGCAGAGCGACGTACAGAGCCTTTTCCAAAGCCTGAACCGGTTTGGGGTTCACTATTTGCTGGTTGGGGGCATGGCTAATATTGTTCACGGCTATATCCGGGCGACAGAAGACCTTGATTTGTGGATCAGGGTCGGCGATGCCAATAAAGCAAGTCTCGTGCAGGCACTGGCCGAAAACAACGTGGCAGGTGCTGAATTGCTGATGAACGTCCCTCTTCTGTTCGGATGGTCGACAGTGACCGTTGGTAAACAGGGCTTTACATTGGATATGGGCCATTCGCTGAAAGCATTTGCCGATACTGATTTCGATGCCTGCTACGCTCGTGCCCGCGACGCCACGTTCGATGAGGTCCCGTTCAAAGTCATTCACCTGAACGATCTGATCACGGAAAAAAAAGCCACTGGTCGCCCCAAAGATCTCGGCGATGTTGATGAGTTAAGCAAATTAGTATAGCCTCTAAAGCCATGACTTGGAAGAAAACAGTGTATGTTGACAATCAGCAGATTACTCTTGACTTACCTGCTTCATTTCGCAGTAAGCGGGTTACGGTTGTCGTAGAAGATATAGCTGATGAACGTGAGGCAAAGCTCAAACTGATGCAAGAAGCGGCGGTTGATCCACTGTATCAGGCGGACATGGCTGATGTGCAAAACGATTTTCAGGCTATAGACGGCGAGACGTTGTAACATGCAAAAATGGCACGTATATCGGGCAAGCCTCGATCCGGTTGTCGGCTCTGAACAGGGCAAGTCAAGACCTGTGTTGGTAATCAGTGAAGATGCTATCAATGAGTTACTGAACGTAGTAAATGTCTGGCCAATCACTACGCGCAAACCCAACCGTCGTATTTATCCAAATGAAGTAGTAGTACCAGCCGACACAGTTGGTTTGCCTAACGAGCCGATCATCCTATCTTATCAGATTCGTACCATCGATAAGGTCCGGTTGACACTCAAATACGGTGAATTAGCTGACACAGCTAAGCAGGACGAAGTGTATGCTTCGCTCTGCTTTCAATTAGGCATCGACCGATAACCTATTCAATATTCCCTTCTCATGGAAGCAACACTCGAAAAACCCAAAACAACCCAGAAGAACCGTAGCATCCGGCGTGTAGCCGTGCTGGGTTCGGGCATCATGGGGTCGCGCATTGCGGCTCACTTCGCCAATATCGGCCTCGACGTTCTCTTGCTCGATATGGTTCCGCGCGAACCCAACGCCGCCGAAGCCGCCAAGGGCCTGACCACCGACAGCCCCGCCGTGCGCAACCGGATGGTAGGCGACGCCTGGCAAACGATGCTGAAAGCCACGCCCGCCTCGCTTTATAGCCCCAAGTTCGCCGACCGGGTGAAGCTGGGCAACTTCGACGATAACCTGAAAGACATTGCCACCTACGATTGGGTGATCGAGGTCATCGTGGAGCGGCTCGACATCAAACGGTCGCTGTACGAGCGCGTAGAGCAGTTCCGCAAGCCAGGTACGTTGATTACCAGCAACACGTCGGGTATTCCGATGCATCTGCTGACCGAAGGCCGTAGCGAGGATTTCCGGCGGCATTTCTGCGGCACGCACTTCTTCAACCCGCCACGTTACCTGCGTTTGCTCGAGATCATCCCCGGCCCCGACACAGACCCCGCCATCGTGGATTTCCTGATGAGCTACGGCGATCTGTACCTGGGCAAAACCACCGTTCTCTGCAAAGACACGCCCGGCTTCATTGCCAACCGGCTCGGTATCTACGCCATGGTGCAGACCATCCGCGTGGCCGAAGAGATGGGCCTCAGCGTGGAGGAAGTGGATAAGCTGACGGGTCCGGTGGTTGGTCGGCCCAAGTCAGGTACGTTCCGGCTGTCGGATGTGGTGGGGCTGGATACGACCGTCAACGTGGCGAGTAACCTGGTGAAGCTGGAATATGACGAGTCGCATAAGGCATTTGAACTGCCGTCGGTGATGCAGAAGCTGAGCGATAACAAATGGCTCGGCGACAAAACCGGACAGGGTTTCTACAAGAAGACAAAAGACGAGAAAGGCAAAACGGTCATTCTGGCCCTGAACCTGAAGACGTTTGCCTACGAACCGTCGCAGAAAGTAAAATTCGCGACCCTCGAAAGCACCAAAGCCATCGACAGCCTGCGGAAACGGTTTTCGGTCCTGCTGGCGGGTACCGACAAAGCGGGCGAGTTCTACCGCCGCACGTTCTCCGATGCGTTCCAGTACGCTACGAACCGCATCCCCGAAGTAGCCGACGAACTCTACAAAATCGATGAGGCCATTAAAGCGGGCTTTGGCTGGCAGATGGGCCTGTTCGAGACCTGGGACGCCATTGGCCTGCAGGCCGGTATCGACATGATGGAAAAGCTGGGCACGAAACCGGCCCAGTGGGTCTACGACATGGCCGCCAGTGGTGCAACTAGTTTCTACAAGACCTCGACAGGCAAGAAGCAGTACTATGACATCGCCACGAAGTCGTATAGGACCATTCCGGGCACCGAGTCGTTCATCCTTCTCGAAAGCCTGAGCGATAACGTGATCTGGAAAAATGCCGGTTCGGCCATTTACGACCTGGGCGATGGCATTATCAACCTCGAGTTCCGCTCGAAGATGAACACTTTCGGAGCCGAGGTGATCGAAGGATTGAACAAAGCTATCGCGCTGGCCGAGAAGGACTTCCGGGGCCTGGTGATCGGTAACGAATCGACGGAGGCGTTTTCGGCGGGCGCCAACCTGGCAACGCTGTTCATGTTTGCCCTGGAGCAGGAATACGACGAGATCAACCTGATGATCTCGCAGTTCCAGCAAACCATGATGCGGGCGCGGTATTCGTCGATCCCGGTGGTGGGTGCGCCTCACTCGCTGGCGCTGGGCGGTGGGTGCGAGATCAATCTGCACTGCGACCGCGTGGTGGCCCATTCGGAAACCTACATGGGTCTGGTGGAAGTGGGCGTCGGCCTGATTCCGGCGGGTGGCGGCACCAAAGAAATGGCCGCCCGCTGCTCGGACCTCTACCAAACCGGCGACCCGGAACTGAATATCCTGCAAGCCGCCTACATGAACATCGCGACGGCGAAAGTGTCGACCTCGGCGCAGGAGGCCCGCGAGATGAACTACCTGTTGCCCTCGGCGCAGATTGTGCTGAACCGTAGCCGTCAGATCGCCGAAGCCAAACAGGTGGCCATTGAACTGGCCGAAAACGGTTACACGCAGCCCAAACCCCGCACCGACATCAAGGTTCAGGGCAAAACCGGCATCGCGCTGTTCAAAGCAGGTATCACCGCCATGAAAATGGGCCGGTTTATCTCGGACCACGATCTGAAAATTGCCGATAAGCTGGCCTACGTCATCTGCGGTGGCGACCTGAGTTCACCCCAGAACGTGACGGAGAAGTATCTCCTCGACCTGGAGCGCGAAGCCTTCCTGTCACTAACCGGCGAGAAGAAAACCCTGGAGCGCATTCAGAGCTTACTCCAAGGCGGCAAGCCGTTGCGGAATTGAGGAATTTTGACAGCTAATTCAGCGTAATTTAATCTGTCAAGTAACTTTCAAAAATTACTATTGATAGTAATTTTTGAAAGTTACTTGACAGTCATTTATATTTGTGCTAATAGTTTGACAAAAGCCCCCTGTTCCTTAAAACAGAGGGCTTTCGGTAAGCGGTGGCGGCTTACGATTGTCGATGGTGTGACATCAACATATCGAAAGCAGTTCGTACCAGCGTTGCGAGCATATTGAACGCAGGCTGGTACTTTTTAAGCCAACTTAGAATTCGACGTTCTAAGCTGCGCTTGTTTTGCTTCTCAATAATTGTAGTTATGGTTAAAGTGAAACGAATAATGCGCTCCACAATCGTGAAGCGATAGAAAAGGGCTGCGTCAACAGCCCTTTTTCTGTTTGCAAGATAACAACAGTAACTTGTTAGTCTCCCGGTTCCGAGTTTTTCCAAGTATCTAAAAGAATAGAACATGTAGCCACACCACGAAGATGCTTGAAAAAGTGCGAAGGAGTAACGTACCTGAAATGAAAAAGGGCCATTCCTGTGCAGGAATGGCCCTTTTTCATTTCAGGTACGTTACTCCTTCGCGCCGGTGAAGGTGATGGCGGTTTGAGGGTCGGTGGTGTTGGCCTGAACGCGGAGAACGAGAGCCTGGCGTTCCATGCCGTTGCTGTTGAAAGCGCGGTCGGTCTGGACAGTGCCGATCACCTGACCCTGCTGCGCTAACTGAATACTGTTATCGGTCAGGCGGGTAAGTTGCAGGTGGGTGAAGGTCTGCGATTGGGCCGTCGGGTATTTGCGCAGGTACGTTAGCGTAACGGCGGCATCTGTCTCGGGTGTCAGCGTAACGGCGGGCATCTGATTGGCGGGAAGGGCAATGCACAGAATATCCAGAAAGCCGTTGGTCAGGTACGTTCCCGATACTTCACCCGCCAGAGTAGGGGCTACGTCGTTGCTACGGCTACAGGCGGCCGACAGGAAAACTAAGGTGCTGAACAGTAAGGCTTTTTTCATGGTCAGATGCGCTTCAATCTCTAGACGCGAGTTAGGCCGTAACCGTTGTAACAGCAAGTTATTTTTTCTTAATGTCTTCTTATTCCGACGGTTTCATCAGGAACGTACTGATCTTCCCCTCGGCATCGCGGCTGATGTAGAAATCGAGGGTGGCGTTGGTGAAGGTGGCTTTGTATTTGGCGATACCGTCTTTGATACCCACCGGTTCGGCAGCAGTCCATTTGCCTAGTTGGCCACTTATCTGTGAAGAGACCTGCTTCATCATCTCGGGCGAAATCTGACCTTTAAACGCCGTCCCCATCAGGGCGTAGAGCGAATCGACTTTCTGTTCGTTCAGGAAGCGTTGCGACAGCTTTGTGAGCGAGTCAAGTTTTACCATTTCAGGCGAAGGGGCCGGTGGTGTCGCCGTTTGGGCATTGGCGGTAGCGATCAGACTCAGCAGTAGAGCCGCCGTTATAAAAAAGCGCTTCATAGACTAATTGGTTATTGGGCCGTAAAGTAGGATGATTAGGCTAGTTAATGCTGATACGTGTTCATTTGCCGGGTCGTTTAGCTGATAAACGGCTTCTCACACATTTACTAACATAATCCAATGAAACAGTTTTTTGCCTTATGTGCGGTGCTGCTTTTGGGCGTAGGCGCTCAGGCACAGGAGTTCAAACCATTTAAAGTCAACGTATCACTAGGCGCCGCCATTCCAAGCGGTGGTGGTGGCGTTTTGTTTGCCGTTGAACCAAAATACGGCATCAGCGACCAGATCGACGTTGGCCTGCGCATCGAAGGAGCCGGTATGGCGCGTAATGTGATTGCAAACGGCAATACTACGTCAGGTGACATTAAATTTTCTGGTTCATACATCCTGACAGGGAACTACATGCTATCGACCAGCGGGTTTCGCCCGTTTGTTGGTATTGGTGCCGGTCTGTTTGGCGTTGGGAGCACCGGCGTTACGGTAGTGGGCTCCGGCTCATCGTCGACGAGCTACAACGGCAGCATTTCGGCGGGTAATGTATTCGGCGGCATGGCTCGGGTTGGTTTCAAAGCAGGCCACTTCGTATTGGGTGTTGAATATAACCTGATTCCGACTACCAATTCGGTCGTTTATGACGACAAAGGCGTTAATAAGATTGGCACCAGTGTTGAAAGCAAAAACTCCTACGTGGGCGTGAAACTTGGCTTCGATATTGGCGGTGGCCGTCGGTAGACGTCTTCTTCTGTCTTTATAAAAGCGCCCTTCGGATCATGTCTGAAGGGCGCTTCTGTTTCCAGAGGGTATTGATGCAAATCACCCTCTGAAAACCATACACTTACACCGCACTACAACTCACTTATTCATCGTCAAATTTCCGACGGCATTGTAGCGTAGTTCTTCCTCGGCCAGCATGAGGCGAACGGTTTGCGCCAGGTCGTTTTCGTCCGTTTTACTGAAATAGCTCGACAGTTGTTTGGGCGTAACGCCTTTGTCGCGGGCCAGCGTTACGTACTGGCGGACCTGGTCACGTACCTGAGAATCGGGGCCGACTTTCTTTTTCGCTTTCAGGCAGTTATCACAAACACCACAGGCGGCGTCGGTTTCTTCACCGAAATAATTTTGCAGGAGCCGGGTGCGGCACTGGGTCTGGTGCCGGGCATAATTGACCGATGCTTCTGCTTTGGCCAGCGCGTGTTTACGCCGCTTTTCCAACCCTTGCCCATCGAACGGTAGCTGGCGGGCGTCTTGCCGGGGCGTCAGGTACGTTAGCTGGGGTTTATCGGTCTGCTTCTCGTAGATGATTACCTCCCGCTCGGCCAGTTGAGTCAGGAGCATAATGATCTCGTTTTCCGACACCATAAACGCCCGCGACAGATTCCCTTCCGAAATAGGGAGGAAATCCGTGAACAGTTCGCCACCATACAGACGCATCAGTAGCTTCAGAAACGGATCGAAGCGTGGATTCATCACCTGAAATTCATAAATGGCCCGATTATCCATATTCATCACCACGCGCGACGGCCGGAAATACGCCTCACTCAAGTCGATGTAGCCCGCCATCTGAAGCTGTTTCAGCGCATAGTGCGTGTCTTGTGGGGGCAAGGAATAAGTCCTGGTAAACTGCGCCAGATCAAAATCGAACGTTTCAAATTCGCCGCTGCCAACGGGCACTTTTGTGTAGTTGGCCAGCGCCTGATAGGTCCGTCTGATCAGGTCAACGGTTGGGTATTGCTGTTCAGTCTGGAAAATGACACGCTCGCAATCGGCCTCGGTATACAGCATCACGGCGTAGGCTTTCTGCCCGTCACGACCGGCGCGGCCAGCTTCCTGGTAATAGGCCTCGAGCGTGTCAGGCGGATCGAGGTGAACGACCACGCGAACATCGGGCTTATCGATGCCCATCCCGAAGGCGTTGGTCGACACAATGATGCGGGTTCGGTTATTGATCCAGTCTTCCTGCTTCTGCGATCGTTCGGGCGTGCTAAGGCCAGCATGATAAAAATCGGCGGAGATACCCTGCTTTACCAGCCATTCGGCCATTTGCCCTGTCTGCCGGCG
Source organism: Fibrella arboris (assembly GCF_041321095.1). NCBI lineage: Bacteria > Pseudomonadati > Bacteroidota > Cytophagia > Cytophagales > Spirosomataceae > Fibrella > Fibrella arboris. Next base: position 16,329 of record NZ_JBGGWE010000022.1, read on the forward strand.
GCTGCGCACATACACGATGCCCGTTCCAGGTACGTTGGTCAGGATCTTTAGCAGGCGGCTCTCTTTCCCTTCTTCCAGCATGGCCGAATACGACAGGTTAGCGCGCGCAAACGTTTGCCGAAATACCTTGTAGCCCGTTCTGAAATCTAGTTTCTCCACAATTTCCCGTTGTACATCGGGCGTAGCGGAAGCCGTTAGCGCCACGGTCGGAGCCTTGTTGGAAAGCTTATCCCGGAACTCAGCGATCTGAAGGTAAGGTGGCCGAAAGTCGTGCCCCCAGGCCGAAATGCAGTGCGCTTCATCGACGGCCAACAGGCAAACGGTCATTTGCCTGGCCCGTTCAATCATTATTTCGGTACGGAGCCGTTCGGGCGATACGTACAGAAATTTCAGATTTCCGTAGATACAATTGTCGAGAATCGTATCTATTTCGCGATAATGCATGCCCGAATGAATGGCCGCCGCGGGAATACCCCGCCGGCGCAGCTGAAACACCTGATCTTTCATCAGGGCAATCAGCGGCGTTACAACGATACAGACACCATCCATACCTAATGCCGGTACCTGAAAGCAAACCGATTTGCCCCCACCCGTAGGCATCAGCACCAGCGCATCATGACCATCGAGCAGGGCATTGACGACTTCTTCCTGCAACGGCCGGAAAGTCGAATATCCCCAATACGTTTGCAACAGTTGTGGCGCAGTCATACGTATTACAAAAATAACAGTAGCTGTCCGGCTTTCGGTAAGACAATTCAGCAGCGTTGTTCGTTTATGAGAATAAACCCCAATTCGCGGCTATAAAATCACTGTACTATGGAGAAAGTCATAAAAACCGATGAAGAGTGGCGGCAGGTCCTGACGCCCGAGCAATTTCGGGTAACCCGGCAGAAAGGCACCGAACGGGCGTTTACGGGCGAATACTGCGAGTCGAAAGAGCCGGGTACGTATGCCTGTGTCTGCTGCGGGACGCCGTTGTTCGAATCGACCAATAAATTCGAGTCGGGAACGGGCTGGCCGAGTTTTACCGAACCGCTTCAGCCCGATGTGATTCGGCTCGAAAAAGATTACAGCTATGGTATGTACCGGGTTGAGGTGCTTTGCAACGTGTGCGACGCGCACCTGGGCCACGTATTTGACGACGGCCCGCCGCCAACAGGCTTGCGCTATTGCCTGAATTCAGTATCTTTAATACTAATCAACCCTTCTTGACTCTGACTCAATTCTACGTATATGACGCACCAATACGCATGGCGTTTGCTGGTATTACTCCTGCTGACCACGGGCACGCTCATGGCCCAAAAACGAACAGCTCCTGCCCGGACAACCCCTTTAACAACATATGAAAACTTCGCCCTGCGTAATCGAATTGTCAAGTCGGATTCGATTATCTGTTACGCATCCAAGGAGAACGTTTTTTCGCGCATTGGCCCACCCGCCGGTTTTAATGATTCACGAGCTCGCCGGGCTGCCACATCGAACTTCATTGTAACCTATATTGGCTACCCGGATAGTGCCCGGGCTGCCTTCCAACGAGCCGTTGATATCTGGTCGACGTTGATTATCAGCCCCGTTCCTATTCGTATTACAGCCAGATGGCAACCATTAGGTACCGGTGTATTGGGTAGCGCCAGCCCGGCCGACTACGTGGGTGCGCCGGATGGATCGCAACGAGCTACTACTTATTACCCGATGGCATTGGCCGAAAAAATTGCCCGTCGGGCTATCAACCACCCTGACTCAGCCGACATTGTTGCCAATTTCAGCAGCACCAACACCTGGTATCTGGGCCTCGACGGTAAACCGACGGCTGGCAAATATGATCTTGTGTCTATTGTTCTTCACGAATTGGGGCATGGATTAGGCTTCACTGGTGGAATCAGGGCCGACGCCGCCAGCAGGCAGGCAGCGGTTATTTATTCAACCGTGTTTGATGCTTACGTGGAGAACAATTTAGGCACTAAAATTCTAAGCAGTGCCATTGCCGGCAGTTCCTCCGCCTTATACACGCAGCTGACCGGTCAAAACCTGTTTATCAATGGCCCTATTTTACAGCGAAAAACGGGTGGGCGTGGTAAACTCTATGCGCCAACGGCCTACAGTTCAGGCTCTACGTTATACCACCTCGACGAAACAACCTACCGGGCAGGTACGCCCAACGCTCTGATGACGCCCTTTATCGGCGCTGCTGAGGTTGATCAGGATCCGGGTCCGATCGTTCTTTCGTTTTTCGAAGACATGGAATGGAAAACGACCTCGCTCTTGCACAATCCCATATCAGATACCGAATCGACAAGTGCCGTGACGTTTACTGCCCGTGTGATCAGTGACACGGTCTTGGGAGCAGCCCCGCCTAAACTGTTCTACCGGACTGGCTACGCAACCCAGACGGATAATACCTATAAGCAGGTAAACCTGGTTCGGCAGGGTACGTCGGATACTTATTCAGTTACGCTACCCTCTACAGAAACACCTGGCCGCACGGTGTACTACTTACAGACACAAGACGCAGGTGGACGTGTATACACCAACCCCGGCAAAAGCAATGACGGTACACAGCAATACATCTACTCGTTCACTACCGGCCCAGACCGCGTTGCCCCAACCATTGTGCATGCCCCGGAACAGACCGTTACGCTGGAAGCCGAAGTAGACACGTTGCTCATACTGGCCAAAGTGTCTGATGATCGTCAGCTGATCAACACGGCGCGTACTAAAATGGGTATCGATACGGTATACCTGGAGTACCAGATCAACGGCGTGGCCAAACCGCCTGTTTCGATGACACTGGCCAACTCTGACCTGGTACCAGACAGCACCTGGTTTGCTATCATCCCTATTCCTACACGTTCGCTGAAGGCAGGCTCGGTAATCAGCTACCGGATTGTAGCACGCGACGTGTCAGCCGCCCGAAATCAGGCGGTTAGCCCGGCCACGGGCTTCTATTCTATTTCGGTTGTTGCTCCGCAAACAACCGTCAGAAAACAGTATGTGAACGATTTCAATTCGGTAACGGCAGCAACGGCTGATTTTGCCGGTAATGGCTTTGGCATTCAACAGCCAACCAGTTTTACCAGTGCCAGCATAAACTCAGAACACCCGTACAAGAACGGAGCAAACATCTTCAGCGAGAGTAACTACACCTACACACTGCTAGCCCCCATTCGCGTGGCAACCACCCAGGATAGCGCCCGCATACAGTTCGACGAAATAGCACTGGTAGAGCCAAACGACGCCGGGTCGTTCTACGGGGGCGATGGCTTTTACGATTATGCCATCGTAGAAGGCAGTAAAGACAACGGCCTGACCTGGCTGCCCTTTCTGGATGGTTATAACACCAACGCATATCCCGACTGGCTGAACACCTGGAACTCGAGCACGGCGCCAGGCCTGCCAACTACTGGTGAGGTTAACTCTACAGCCGTTGGCACACAGTCGCTCCTGAAACCGCGCACGATTAGTCTTCTGGCAAGCGGAAATTTCAAAGCCAACGATGTCATTCTGATCCGGTTCCGCCTTTTTGCCGATCAATTGGCACATGGCTGGGGCTGGCAGATCGATAACCTGAAAATTCAGGTGCCACCACCACCGGTCATTCTGGCTACCGAACCTGTTCAGATGGCTTCGTTCTCGGTATACCCCAACCCGGCGTCTGGTTCTGTTCGGGTAACAGCCGAGCTTGCCCAAACCGCCACAGAAGGCACCATGACGCTGAGCGGACCAACCGGTCAAACGTTACGCCAATTGCCTGTAGCCGTACAAAATGGCAAACAGATCAACGAACAGCTCGATGTGAGTCAGTTGCCGGCCGGTATGTATTTCATTCAGTTGAATGCCGGTGATGCCAAACAGGTGAAAAAGATCGTAGTGACGAAGTAATCGCGTTTTAACGGGTAAAAGCTCAGTATGTGGGAGTCAGGTACGTTTAGCGTATTTTGACCCCGTATTCTGAGCTTTTTCATTCGAGCCAATGTCTTCTTACGCACTTGTCTTTCTGGGTGGTGGCCTGGGCAGCGTTATTCGCTATTCACTCGGCAGGTGGATTCCCCCCGTCCTGTTACATACACCTTTTCCGGTTAGCATCCTGCTCGTCAATACCCTGGCCTCCGTCTTGCTGGGAGCCGTAGTTGGCTGGGTAGCTGGCCGACCCGAGGCAGAACCCTGGCGACTGCTGATCGGCGTGGGCATTTGCGGTGGCCTCAGTACGTTTTCGAGCTTTAGTCAGGATACCCTGCTTCTATTGCAGCAGGGTAGGGTAGGTGTTGCCTTTTTAAATATTGCGCTAAATGTGTTGGGGTGTCTGGCAGCGTCGGCCATTGGCTGGTGGCTGGTAGTGCAGCTGACCGACTGACTTAGTACCTCTTTTTTAGGCCAATGTGTAGTGTCATGAACGTACCCAGCCAACTGCTTCCCCGTAAAGGAGCGGCCGCACAAATCCACAAATTGTATCTCTTGCCCTCTCTGCTGACCTTACTTTTGTGCATGATTTCAGTTACCCAAACACAGGCGCAGGAGCCATGGCGCCAGCTCCACGACGCCCATGATCTCTATAAGGATTCTACGTTTACCCACCGGCGCTTTAAACACCGCGACATTGTACCGGTATTACAGCAACTGGGTAGTCCATTGTCGGTGAGTCAGGTAGGTACGTCGTCGGAAGGGCGGAGCATTCACCAGGTGAAGGCCGGCACGGGAGCAACCCCGGTACTGCTGTGGTCGCAGATGCACGGCGACGAAGCCACGGCAACCATGGCCCTGTTCGATATCTTTCGTTTTCTACAGGCATCGGGCGACGGTTTTGACCAGATGCGCCAGGCGATTCTGAGCAAAACGACGCTCTATTGTGTGCCCATGCTCAACCCAGACGGGGCTGAACGTTTTCAGCGACGTACCTCCGCCGATATCGACATGAACCGGGATGCGCTACGCCTGCAATCACCCGAATCGGTGCTGCTGAAACGGTTACAACAAACCCTGAAACCCCTGGTAGGATTTAACCTGCACGATCAGAATCCGCGCTACAGCGTTGGCCATTCGGAGAAACAGGCCGTTGTCTCGTTCCTGGCCACAGCTTATGACCCTGCCCGAAGCATCAACGACGTCAGAAGGCGGTCAATGCAATTGATCGTTGGCATGAACCGGGTCTTGCAACAATTCATTCCTGGTCAGGTAGCGCGGTACGACGATGAGTTTGAACCGCGTGCCTTCGGCGATAATATTCAGAAGTGGGGAACAACGCTGATCCTTATCGAGTCGGGTGGGCAGGTTGGTGACGCTGAAAAAATGAGCATCCGCCGGCTAAACTTCGTTGCCATTCTTTCGGCGCTCCACGCTATTGCTACGGAATCATACAGCAGCGAGAAACCAGCCGACTATCAGGCTATTCCCGAGAACGGCCGTACCCTGTTCGATGTGTTGATTCGCAACGCAACGGTAGTGCGAAATGGCAAGCCCTACACCATTGACCTGGGCATTAATCAGTATGAAGTGAATACTGACTCTGCAAAGACGTTTGCCTACCGAAGTACCATCGAAGACCTGGGAGATCTATCTACCTTTCACGGCCTTAAAGAGATCGACGCTACCGGTTTAACCCTTACGCCAGTTCGCGTGCATCCAACCGCCCTGGATTCACTTAGCGACCTGCGTAAGCTGGATGTGCCAAAGCTTCGTCAGGAAGGGATCGTCGCGTTCAACGTGCGGGGGGCTATCCGAAAAAATACGTTTCCGAAGTATCCGGTACACGTACTTAAAGAGGGAAAGCTACCCGCCCGGCCACCCGGATTGAACCAGATTGCCACGTTTCTATTGAAACAGGGTAATCAGACGAAATATGTCTTCGTCAACGGGTTTAGCGATGAGTCGAAGGGAAACGGCGTGATTGACTAATCTGAAAATACGCGTTCGTATCCTGTCGGAAATAGACAAAAACCCCGTCAGAACATGATTCTGACGGGGTTATCACTGTTAACCAGTTACTGCTTACCGAACGGCAAAAGCGCCTGATCCAATTTTGAATCCTTCGCTATACAGTTCTACAGTATACTTACCCGGGCGGTAAGGTGTACCACGTGTATACAGCAGTTCAACATTTTTACCGTTGCGGTCATAATCCACTGTCTGCTTAACGGTGTAAACCATTTCATCACTCCCCGATTTGAACGTACCTGACCCGTTGGCCATGTCTGAAATGACAGCACCGTCGGGGTCCAGCACCCGGATAAACACATCTTTGGGCTCTTCCTGCGTAATGGGGTTATCGGCCAGCGCGTAAACCAGTTTGATCTTGTCGAGGCGTTTTGCCTTATAGGCATCATCCTCTTTTTCCTTACCCTTCGGATTCACCGACAACACTTTGATATTCTGTGCTTTCAGGGCAGCAGCGCGGGTCACTTTGGTCGACAGTTCCTGATTCTGAGAAGCAACCACAGCCACTGTGTCTTCCAGTTGCTGGCGGCGTGTTTTCAGGCCAACGTTCTCGGTGTTCAGCGTCTGGTTGTCGACTACCAGCACTTCTTTCTCACGCTGAAGCTGCGCGATGGCCGTATCTTTTTCAGCCAAAAATGCCATATACTCCTGAATCTTCAGTTCATATTTGGCAATATTCGCCCGCGACAGTTTGGCTCCACGTGAGAGTGCCTGCTTGTCGGCTTCAAGGTCGGCTTTTACTTTTTGAAGCTCTGTGACATCGCCCCCCAGCCGCTGCACTTCAGCAATTTTCGTGTCAAGCGCGGTTGAGATCGAATCGAGTTTTACGCGGGTATTGGATAGTTCTTCTACGCGTTCGGCGATGGTCACTTCCTGCGTTTCAGCTACTGTTTTCTTGTCGAAATACAGATAGCTCGTCACCCCGGCCAGGCCCGTCATCAAAATAAGGGCGGCTAAAAGTGCTCCGTTTGCCTTCGGCTTCTGCTGATTACTCTCCATAAAATAGTACGGATTTTAGTTGAACAAACACAAATTGAGGTACTATGTAGAGAAAGCCTATAGAATTGCAGTTTGAGGTGAACGATATGGACATAACGCAAAACGTCGGCTAATAGTGCATGACTTGATCAAACGGCCAATTGTGTGCCGAATAGGGTAGGCAAGATATTCAGTATTGGTTGTAGCTTTGAGCGGTATACCCTTTAAGCGTACTTGTTTTGTTACCCACCGTCCCTATATGCTTGCAAAGACCTATGGCGCAGCCGTTTACGGCGTAAATGCCACCATTATTACGATCGAAGTGACAGCCGGCCAAGGCATGAAATTTTTCATGGTTGGTTTGCCCGACAGTGCCGTAAAAGAAAGTGAACAACGGGTTGAAGCGTCGCTAAAATATTCGGGTTATCGAATGCCGCGCCAGAAAGTGGTGGTCAATCTGGCCCCGGCCGATATTCGGAAAGAAGGCTCAGCGTATGACTTGCCCATTGCGCTCTGCGTGCTGAAAGCCTCGGAACAGGTTAATCTGGAGAAAGAACTGGAAGACTATGTGATCATGGGTGAGTTGGCCCTGGATGGCGCCTTACGGCCCATAAAAGGTGTATTACCCATTGCGATCGAAGCCAGAAAACGCGGCTTCAAGGGCTTTGTATTGCCTGTTGAAAACGCCGAAGAGGCGGCCATCGTGAATAACCTCGACATTATTCCGGTCCGTAATATGATGGACGCCCTTGAATTTTTCGAGGGTAAAAAAGCCATAGATCCAGTAGTTGTCGACACGCGTGATCTGTTCTTTACTAGTCAGAATGCCTACGAGGCCGACTTTGCCCATGTGCAGGGGCAGGAGAACATCAAGCGAGCCATGGAGATTGCCGCTGCCGGGGGGCATAACGTCATTATGATTGGTCCGCCGGGGGCGGGTAAAACGATGCTGGCCAAACGGTTACCAACCATTTTGCCGCCCATGACGCTTCAGGAAGCTCTGGAAACAACTAAAATTCATTCGGTTGCGGGGAAACTTGGCACAAAAGCCACGCTGATTTCCCGGCGACCTTACCGAGCCCCTCACCATACTATTTCTGATGCCGCGCTGGTTGGAGGGGGGAGCTTTCCGCAACCCGGTGAAATATCGCTGGCGCATAATGGAGTATTGTTTCTCGACGAACTTCCCGAGTTTAAACGATCAGCCTTGGAAGTGATGCGGCAACCGCTGGAAGACCGAAAAGTCAGTATCTCAAGAGCCAAATGGGCCGTAGAATTCCCGGCCAACTTCATGTTGATTTCCAGCATGAACCCCTGTCCGTGCGGCTATTACAATCATCCTGATAAAGAATGTGTTTGCGGCCCTGGTGTGGTACAGAAATACCTGAACAAGGTAAGCGGTCCGCTGCTCGACCGCATCGATCTGCACGTGGAAGTCACCCCCGTTTCGTTTGACCAGATGACGGGTAACCGGCCCGCCGAAACTAGCGAAGCAATCCGCGAACGGGTCGTGAAAGCCCGGGAACGACAAACAAAACGGTTTGAGGGGCAGGAGGGGATTTATTCCAATGCCATGATGCCGTCGCAGATGGTGAAGGAAATTTGCGAGATCAATCCGGCCGGTCGCATCTTATTGAAAACAGCCATGGAGCGCCTGGGCCTGTCGGCACGCGCTTACGACCGGATTTTGAAGGTATCGCGCACGATTGCCGACCTGGCTGGCTCAGATGAGATCAAAATTGAGCACCTGGCTGAAGCCATCCAGTACCGCAGCCTGGACCGGGAGAATTGGGCGGGGTAGGAGGTCTATCTTCTGTTTACCGTTTACTGTCTTCTGTTGCGCTGCTACATTATGATAGATACTAATAAGCAGCGCAACAGAAGACAGTAAACGGTAAACACTATTTTGTTGTATCAGCTGGCATCGGGGTTCCGTTTTTTGCGGCTTCTTTGGCGGCTTTTTCTTTCGCCTTTTCCTGCTTGCGGAAATAACCCCGGAACAGGAAGTTGCTCTTCAGGGCCTCCAGGTTCTGATCGAGTTTCTGCGTACTGCTGTTCAGGTTGCGAACGGTGCTCCGAATGTCGTTTCCGACAGACAGATCGCTGGTTAGTACCCCAAGTGCGCTATTGCCATTTTTCAGTTTTTCGGTCGCCTGTTTCACATCAGCTACCACGTCGTTGGCCGACACAGAGGCTCGTTGCAGATTCGACGTTGATGCCCGAACACTGCGCATAATGGTCGTGTCTGAAACGAGGTCACTCGCTAACGTACCTGGGCGATTCAACTTTGCCGTATAGGCCGTTAGTGAATTGGTCATTTTGGCAGCGTTGTTTGATGCTTTTTGCAGGCCCGTCATGGTACCCCGGAAATTTCGTACAATGGTGGTGTCGTTGAGCAGTAACCCAGCCAACCCCCGGCCATTTTTAACCTTATTGACAATAGAACCAATATCGGTAGTGATTTTCAGCAGGTTACGGTTCGTAATCTGCAACGTATCAATGATCGACTCCATGCTGAGCGATTCCCTTACCCGAAGTTGATCGCCATCTTCTACAGATGGTGAGTTGGGCGTACCCCCCACAATCACGATGAGCTTATTCCCGATTAGTCCATCAGAACCAAGGGTTGCCTGTGCATCTTTCCGAATATACTGCGCCGACTTTTCTTCGATGTTCATATCGACCTCAACTTTTGAGGAGCCCACAAAACTGATACGCTTGATGGTACCAATTTTGACGCCAGAGAACCACACGTTGTTTCCAGTTTTAAGGCCGCCCACATCATTAAAAACGGCTTTGATCAGTAACGTTGATACAAACCGTTTCTGCTGACCGCCCAGGAACAGGATACCGGCGATCAAAATGGTCAGGCCAATAAGCACGAACAGGCCAACAATAACAGCACGTCTATTTGATTTCATAAGGTTGTGTAGTAAATGGAACGTTGGTTTATACGTCCGACGAATTGGGTTGACCAATAAGCAGTATCTATCAGCCCAATCTGCGGTATCTGCATTCCCATTATTGTTCAGTGAAATTGTAGTGATAAAACTGTTGAACGCGTTCGTCGTCAGTGGCAAATACCTCTTCGAACGTACCTACACGTTGAAACTGACCATCAAAAAGCATAGCCACCCGATCGCCAACGGTTTTGGCGCAGGTCAGGTCATGGGTGATGACTATCGACGATGCGCCGTGGCGTTCCTGTACTTCGTTGATCAGGTGATTGATTTCGGTACACGTGATCGGGTCTAATCCAGCAGTGGGCTCATCGTATAGCATGATATCTGGTTTCAACATGAGCGTACGGGCAATACCGATTCGTTTGCGCTGCCCACCCGACAGTTCGGACGGCACCTGATTGATGGCCTGCTTCAGCCCCACATCGTCAAGGGCTTCTTCGACCTGCTTGTTTATCTCGGCCCGGCTCAGGTTCCGAACGTTCCGTACCAGCGGGAACTCCAGGTTTTCCCGCACCGTCATGCTATCGTAGAGGGCACTATTCTGAAACGAGAAGCCTACTTTCAACCGGAGTTTATCCAGGTCTATCGAATCGAGCGCCGTTACATCCTGGCCCAACACAGTCACGCTTCCCGAGTCGGGTTTCAGGAGGCCTACCAGTACCTTGATAAGCACCGATTTACCCGTTCCTGAACGCCCGAGCACTACCAGGTTTTCGCCCTTATATAAGTCCAGGTCGACCCCGCGCAGGACGTAATTATCGCCAAAGGCAACATGTAAGTCTTTTATCTGTATTACTGATTCTGGCATGGCTGGCTAACGCGTTTAATTAAAACTCCCGGATAGCGCCGACAATCTGTAAGGCGAGTAATTCTTCAATAAACACCAGGAACATAGAGGTCACCACCGACGCGTTAGCAGCTTTACCAACCCCCTCGGTACCTTTCGACGAATTATACCCCTGATAACACCCTACTATGCCAATGGTAAAGCCAAACACAATTGACTTAACCAGCGACGAGAAGATGTCGAGAAAAGTAATTGTATTGAATACCTCCGAGATAAACGATTGGTAACTGGTTGCTTCACTGGCGTTTACGTTTAAAAAAGCACCCAGCAACCCTACGCCGATGGCATACATTGTGAGCGTTGGAATCATCAGTGTAGTGGCCAGGACACGGCTGACAACCAAAAATTTGAATGGGTTGGTGGCCGATACTTCCATGGCATCGATCTGTTCCGTTACCCGCATCGAACTCAGTTCTGCTCCGATATTTGACCCCACCCGACCAGCGGCAATCAATGAGGTTACCAGCGGACCAATTGCCCGTACCAATGCAATAGATACCAGTGAGGGCAACCAGGACGTGGCGCCAAATTGTGATAGCGAAGGGCGCGACTGATTGGTGAAGACAATACCCGTGATAAACCCTGTCAGGGAAATGAGTGGTAGTGAACGTACCCCTACCTCATAGCATTGCCGGATAATTTCTCGGCCTTCGTAAGGAGGCAAAGCTACTTCACGGAAGAAGCGGCCAATGAACGTAACTACATCGTACAGACTGAGTAGTATACCATCGAGGCGCTTGCTTATTACCGGACGTTCCGTGTGTTCAGTTGGGGGATTCATTCCGAATGTGTGATGGCTATTGGTGTAGTGTATGAATCAGTAAACGTTTCAGTTGACGTGTGGTTTAAATAGGCTACAAACCGGCCCCTAATTCCGATTTTTAGAACTGCCTGAACCAATTCCATTTTTTATATGTATCAACATTAAATACAATTGCAAATAAACAACTGAACCATGCAAACGCTCATAAACGGCCTTCACCACGTGACAGCCCTTGCCGGTGACACCCATCGCAATGTAGATTTTTACAGAAATGTGCTGGGACTCCGGTTGCTGAAAAAAACAGTCAATTTCGATGCGCCAGATGTGTACCATTTGTATTACGGCGACGAAACAGGGTCACCCGGTAGCATCTACACCTCGTTTCCTTATGGCAATATTCCACGGGGCCGGAAAGGCGTGGGGCAGTTGACGTACACCGCCTTCTCGGTGCCTGTAGCTGGGATGGGTTTTTGGCTCGATCGGTTGCATCAGTTCCAGATTGCCTACGCCGGACCAAACAAGCGTTTCGAGGAAACGTATGTCCGCTTTGAGGATTATGACGGCATGGGTATCGAACTGGTCTTCACGGATACCGACACCCGCCCAGGGTATAGCCATGGTCAGATTACGCTCGAAAACGCAATTCGTGGCTTCCATACCGTTACGCTGGAAGAGCTAAAGCCCGAGCGTACTGTTGAGTTGTTAACTGGCGTTATGCAACATCGTCTTGTGGCCGAAGAGGGTGAACTGCTCCGTTTCGAAGCCGGGCTGGGCGGCTCTGGCAGGTACGTTGATATTCACGTTTCACCTAATCCGGTTCGTGCGTTGCAGGGGGCAGGGTCTGTTCACCACGTTGCTTTTTCTACCGATACCGACGAAACGCAGTTACTCATTCAGGAACAACTGGCCGATGCCGGTTATCAGGTAACGCCGGTGCAGGATCGCAACTATTTCCACAGCATTTACTTCCGTGAACCAGGAGGCGTGTTGTTTGAAGTAGCCACCAATCCCCCTGGATTTGCTATAGACGAAGCGCCCGACAAATTGGGCACGTCTCTGATGCTGCCTCCACAGTACGAAGCACGCCGGGCACAATTAGAGACAGTGTTGCCGGAAATAAACTAAAAGAGTTTACCGTTTGCTGTTTGCCGTTTTCTGTTGCGCTGTGCATCAGCAGGCACTGAGTTAGAGCAGCACAACAGAAAACGGCAAACAGCAAACGGTAAACTCCTTTCCCCATGATTCACAACCCGAACAATATTCTCACGGCAGGCGTACCGCTCGAAGAAGCGAAACGCGTGATGATAATGGTGCATGGCCGGGGCGGGTCTGCACGTGATATCCTCTCGCTGGCAACGTACCTGGATGCCGATGATATGGCTTTCATTGCGCCACAAGCGACCGACAACACGTGGTACCCGTACTCGTTTTTGCAGCCCACAGAGCGGAATGATCCGTATCTGTCATCGGCCCTTACCACGCTGGAAATGGTCAGAGCGCGTTTGCAGGCTGACTTTAACGTAAAAACCACGCAGATGTACTGGCTTGGTTTCTCGCAGGGGGCTTGTTTAACGCTCGAGTTTCTGGCTCGCCATCCGGCAGTTTACGGCGGTATTTTTGGCCTCAGTGGCGGTGTAATTGGTCCCGACGACACCCCCCGCGATTATGCCGGTACGTTTGCCGGAACGCCGGTCGTGTTGGGGTGTAGCGAGCCAGATCCGCACATTCCGAAAGCGCGTGTACTGGAAACCGATGCTATTTTCACGCGGATGGGTGCTGCGGTGCAAACGAGAATCTACCCAAATGGGGGGCACACAATTAACGAAGATGAGCTATCTTTGGTTAATACCGTATTAGCAGCCAGGTAATTCTGGCTGGGCACTTAACCTATCGTTGTTATGAGTCAATTTATGGTCGAGTTTTCGCTGGCCCGTATGGATGAGGCTTTTATGGCTAAAATTCCTGAGCAACGGGCTAAAATCAATGAGCTAATGGAACAGGGGCATATCCTTTCTTACTCATTAGCTGCCGACCGGTCGAAACTCTGGTGTATTGTCAACGCTGACTCGGAACTGAGCGTTTTGGAAACCATTGCCCAATTTCCATTGATCGACTACATGAAGCCCGATATATCGGAGCTGATGTTTAACAACGTTGTGTCGTTGCGCGTACCGATGTTCTCGTTGAACTAGACTACTGACTACCGAAGCTGGAGCTTCGATGCTACACAATCAATGCCTCACTTTCTGCATCGCTATTTTCTGTTTGTTTATCTTTTTCTGGGTACGTCCCTGTTATTTGACTGTCAGCCAAAAGCGCAGGATAATCAGGAAATTGAGCAGCAGCAGACCCAAAAGAAAAAGCATCGGCATCGCCACCGCGATCGCGCCGATCAACAACGCGATGATCAGCAGCAACGTACCCAGCACTATCAATCCGATAAGTCGTCACGGCAAAATGCTGGCACACGTACCCAGACAGGACCGATCCCGCAAAAGGTATATGATGTATTGACCTATGTCCGGGCCAATAAACGCGCGATGGACGGGTACGTTGGTGGTCGTCGGTTCGGGAACTACGAAAATCACTTGCCCCGGTCTGACACCGACGGCAAACCTATTCAGTATCAGGAATGGGACGTCAACCCAAAAATTCAGGGCAAGAACCGAGGTACCGAACGGCTCATAACAGGCTCAGATGGCCGGGCCTGGTACACAAATGATCATTATAACTCATTCAAAGAAGTGAACTGAGCAGCGTTCACTTTTGCCTTTCCTATGGCAGCTAATTTCATTCTATCTTCCTCTGAACCAGCTCTGGCTGAGCGCTTTCCAGATCATTTCATCGCGCATATCGATGGTGGTAAAGCCCGTACATTGCGGCAGTTCTACGACCAGATCGCCGACGTGCTGGAGTTTCCTGCTTTTGGCAATAATCTCGATGCGCTCAATGATGCGTTGAATGATCTGCAATGGCTTGAAGACGAGAAAATCGTTCTCTATTTCACGAATACCGATCAACTGATCAGCCAGGAGCGCGACCCGAAAAAGCTGGCGGCTGTTCTGGCCATTCTGGAAGCAACCGTTGAAGACTGGAAGTGGATGGCCGATGATGAAACTGATTTAGCCGACAAAAAAGAGTTATCTGTTGTTTTTGAGACCAGCCCACGCATCCAGTCACTGATGGAGCAGGAAGGTATTGAGTTTGAACCGGTAGGTTGACTTAGCTACGCTTTTTAACCCATCTGAAAAGTCGCATTCTGCAACAAATTGCCCTAATTTCCTGTTCTTTTTTTGCCGCCGGGTTTAGTCGCCCGGCGGCTTTTCGTGTTCTCGCAGACCAGATTTTACGCTTTGACAACGACTGCTCTTTTATCGCTTTACGCCGACGATCCGTTCATCAATATCCTGGCGCAACCGCTGCTACAACGTAGCAAAACTGATCCAACCCGTATTCAGGTCAAAGGCATTACGGGTAGTCTGGATGCCGTATTAGCTGCTACATTAACGAAGCGGGTAAGCGGCAATCACCTTTTCGTGCTGACCGACAAAGAAGAGGCATCTTACTTTTTCAACGACCTGCAAAACCTGCTTGGCCGTAGCGAAACGCCCGATCACGTTCGCCCAGACACGGCTGTCGATACGTCAGGCAGTGTGTTGATGTTCCCTATGTCGTACAAGAAGCCTTACCAGTACGAAGAAGTGGAGAATGCCAATGTGTTGATGCGGGCCGAAGTGCTCAACCAAATTAATCTTAGTAATAAGCAGGGTAGCCTGATTGTAACGTACCCGGAAGCGCTATTTGAGAAAGTAATTAACAGGAAATCGCTGAAAGCTAACACATTGGCGGTGCGCGTTGGCGATCAGCTCGATACGAACTTCATTTCCGAAATGCTTCAGACCTATGAGTTCGAGAAAACGGACTTTGTGTATGAGGCTGGCCAGTTCTCTGTTCGCGGTGGTATTATCGATGTCTTTTCGTTTGCCTCCGAATTTCCCTATCGCATCGAACTGTTTGGAGACGAAGTAGAAAGCCTACGACATTTCAATCCAGAAACGCAGCTCTCCACCGATCGTCTTGATCTCATCAGCATTATTCCGAATGTGCAAACGCGCCTCACACAGGAAACGCGTGAGTCTTTTTTAGACTTTTTACCGAAGGAAACTTGCCTTTGGTTTAAAGATATTGAGTTTGCCTTGGAAGTTATTGAGCAGTGTTTTGACCGAGCCGAGCAAAGCCTGGCGCAGGTAGTTGGTGTAGGTGGTAATATCCAGGTGGTCGATGATCCTGAAACGCTGTTTGAGACCCGGCGGGCATTTTTGAATCAGGTAAAGGCTTTTACTACCGTTGAGTTTGGCCGGAAGTTCTATTTCAAATCAGAGAATAAACTGGCTTATCCATCAAAGCCTCAGCCCTCGTTCAACAAAGATTTCAAACGCGTAGCTGAGACGCTTACCGATCAGCAAAGCAAAGGTTACACGAACATCCTGGTTGCCGAGTCTTTCAAGCAATTGGAACGACTGAAAACGATCTTCGACGAGATTGACCCTTTCCTTAAATTCCAGACCCTTCAGGTTGGTATCAAAGAAGGCTTCATCGATGAAACGCTGAAAGTTGCCTGCTTCACTGACCACCAGATTTTCGACCGTTACTTCAAATACCGGGTACGTGATAAGTTTAGTAAGTCGAAGGCGCTTACCCTCCGTGAACTAAAGACCCTACAGCCTGGGGATTACGTTACCCATGTCGATCACGGCATAGGTCGGTTCGCGGGTATGGAACGTGTCGATGTGGGGGGTAATGAACAGGAAGCTATCCGGCTCATTTACCGCGACAATGATATTCTGTTGGTGAGCATCCATTCACTCCACAAAATCTCTAAGTATAGTGGGAAAGAGGGTGGACCGCCCACGATGAGTAAACTCGGGTCACAGGAGTGGGATTTAAAAAAATCGAAAGTTCGCAAGCAGGTCAAAGACATTGCCCGCGAATTGATCGCTTTATACGCAAAAAGGCGAAACGCACCTGGCTATCGGTTCTCGAATGATTCTTTTTTACAAGCTGAATTGGAATCATCGTTTATTTATGAAGACACGCCCGATCAGGCCAAAGCAACGGCTGATGTTAAGAATGACATGGAAAAGCCGCACCCGATGGATCGGCTTGTCTGTGGCGACGTCGGCTTCGGAAAAACGGAAGTCGCTATTCGGGCTGCGTTCAAGGCAGTAACCGACAATAAGCAAGTCGCCGTTCTGGTACCTACTACCATTCTGGCGATGCAGCACTACCACACCTTCAAAGATCGGCTGGCCAACTTCCCGGTAAAGGTTGGGTATATAAACCGGTTCAAGACAGCCGCACAAATTAAGGAGACACTTCGACAGGCTGCCTCCGGCGAGTTAGGCATTCTGATCGGTACCCATCGGATTGTCAACAAAGATGTCAAGTTTAAAGACCTGGGGCTGCTGGTCATTGATGAAGAGCAAAAGTTTGGCGTAAAGACAAAAGACCGGTTGAAGGAAATGCGTGTGGAAGTTGACGTGCTTACACTCACTGCTACCCCCATTCCTCGTACTCTCCACTTCTCGTTGATGGGTGCCCGTGACTTATCCGTTATTGCCACCCCTCCGCCCAACCGCCAGCCTGTCACGACCGAAACGCACGCATTTAGTGACACACTCATACGCGATGCCATTAGCTTCGAATTGCGGCGGGGTGGACAGGTTTTCTTTGTACACAACCGAGTCAGTGATATTGAGTCGATTGGCAACATGATTAAACGGCTGGTTCCCGACGCACGCATCGGTGTAGCGCACGGACAAATGGAAGGTGACCGACTCGAGAAAGTAATGACGCGGTTTATTGAAGGCGAAACCGACGTACTTGTTTCAACTAATATCATTGAATCGGGCCTTGACATTTCTAACGCTAACACCATATTAATCAACCAGGCGCAGAACTTTGGTTTGTCAGACGTGCATCAGATGCGTGGCAGGGTAGGGCGATCTAACAAGAAAGCATTCTGTTACCTGCTTACCCCGCCAGCAGCGGTTCTATCGTCCGACGCCCGGAAACGCCTGCAAACCCTTGAAGATTTTTCTGACCTGGGTGAAGGCTTCAAGATCGCGATGCGTGATCTGGACATTCGGGGGGCGGGTAACTTGCTGGGTGCCGAACAAAGTGGTTTCGTCAATGACCTGGGCTATGAGATGTATCATCAAATTCTGGATGAATCGGTTCAGGAGCTTCGTGAAACAGAGTTCAAGGATTTATTTATGGATACGCCTGAAGTATTCAAGCCGCTGTTACCTGATACCGTCATTGAAACTGATTTAGAGGTGCTGATTCCTGAGACATATGTGTCGAACATCTCTGAGCGTTTATCTTTGTACACCCGTCTGGATAACATTCAGAATAAAGCTGAACTTCAAGCGTTTAAGAAAGAGGTCTCTGACCGGTTTGGGCCAGCGCCCAAAGGCGTGGAGAATCTGTTTAAAATGGTAGCTGTCCGTTGGAAAGCAGAGGAACTACACCTTGAAAAACTGACCCTGAAGAATACGATTTTGAAGGGTACCTTCGTTTCTTCCGAGAAAGACAGTCAGGCGGATAGCTTTTTCTCTTCTGATCGCTTTGGCAAGGTAATTGACTACATCAAGGCGCACCCGAAAGAGTGTTCACTTAAGGACGTTAAAGGCCGACTGATTTTCACCCATCAGAGTGTGTCCAACATTGATCAAATGGACGGAATTCTTGAAAAACTGACCAAGTAAGAAACAAGATTTTTAGATGGAAGACCCCGTAAAAGAAGTGCAACCTCATCAAGTGTAGATGTGATAACTTGTTTTAGCGTCAAGTCTTTCTGCTTCTCTAATTTAGCCTGCACACAATACACAACAATGATTCAGAAGTATCACCTGCAACGCGCGGCTTACGTGCTTCTCGCTACGGTAGCATTAGCGGCCTGTAAGACCAAACACCCGACAAGCGTAAAGCCGGGTAAGACGAGTACTGCTACGGGCATTGCCTATAACCAGAAAGAAGGATTTCAGGTGAAGAAGTTTGCTGGTCCTAAAGCCGGTCCAAACCTGGTTTTCATTGAAGGCGGTCGCTTCACGCTGGGTGCCCTGGAAGAAGATGTTGTCAACACACGTGACAACCGTGAACGTACCGTTTCGATCCAGTCTTTCTATATGGATGAAACGGAGATTGCCAATATTCACTACCTCGAATACCTGGACGCCATCCGTCGGGATTCGTCAGAGGAAGTCTATACGCGTGCGTTGCCCGACACTACCGTCTGGGCTAACCCACTTTCATTCAATGATGCTTATGTGACGCAATACCTTCGTTTCCCAGGCTACCGCTATTATCCGGTAGTTGGTGTTTCGTGGGTGCAGGCCAACGATTATGCTGTGTGGCGTACCGGCGCGGTCAATGCCGAACTATACAAGCAGGGAAACAGTAGCAAGAAGAGCGGTAAAGGTCTATCGTTGAAGCGTAAGTCGAAGCAGGACCCTGCTGCTGAAACGGTTCAGGGTGCTGAAACAGCAACAGCCTCTACTAAACCCAGCCTCGAAAGCGGCCTGATTTTGCCCGACTATCGCATCCCGACAGAGGCTGAGTGGGAATACGCCGCCAAAGCGCTCATCGGTACACAGTACGTCGATGAAAACCAATCCAATCAGCGGATTTACCCCTGGGATGGTTCGTCTGTCCGTAACCCCAAGAAAGGCCGTAAACAAGGTCAAATGCTGGCCAACTTCAAACGCGGTCGTGGTGATTATGCTGGTATTGCTGGTCGTTCAAATGACGGAGCAATCATCACACAACAGATTTATGCATACCCCGCTAACGATTTCGGCCTGTATAATATGGCTGGAAACGTTAACGAATGGGTATATGACGTGTATCGTCCGCTCACTTTCCAGGTTGAAAATGACTTGAACCCGATACGTCGTAACGGCTATCTTGACGAAGCCAAAAACTATGACAACAAGGGCAACAACTCCTTGATCAACGACAAACTTCGTGTTTACAAAGGCGGCTCCTGGAGCGATGTTGCTTACTGGCTGGCACCAGGTACCCGTCGGTTCATGGATCAGGATTCAGCCACGGCTACTATCGGTTTCCGTTGTGCCATGACCGGAGTAGGACTTAACAAATAAGCGCTAGCTCAGGTACGTTCCTTATCGATTTGTACAGCGGCCACTCGTTATCGGGTGGCCGCTAGTGTTATAACCCCTACGGTGGCCGCCCCTGCTTCACGCAACTGCACTATACAGGCTTCCAGTGTGGCGCCGGTGGTCAGTACATCATCGACTATAATTATATGTTGATCACGCACGGCTTCCGGTCTGGCGACTTTAAATACGTTCGCTACATTATCCCACCGTTCTATTCGGTTTTTGCGAGTTTGTGAGGAGACAAAGTGGGTACGTTCCATCACGTCTGACCGGGTTAGGATGCCCATACTCTGCGATAAGCCCTCCGCTATCCATTCGCTCTGGTTGTAGCCCCGTTGTCGTCTGCGTAGCGGATGGATGGGTACCGGCACCAGCAGATCGGCCCGCATAGCCACTCCTTTTAGCTCAGAGAGCTCCTGGCCGCACCATCGACCTAGCTGTAAACCCAAGTCACGTTTACCCCGGTACTTCAGCTGGTGAATCAGCTTCTGAACCATGCTTTTCTTGGTGAAATAAGCATAGGCATACACGTAATCAACTTTTACGCGACCACCAAATTTGTTCAGTAGCACGGCCTGTCCTTCACCCGTGTTCATGTAGGGAAGTTTCATTCGACAGGTAGCGCATAACCCTTTTTCTTCTCCGTACAACATTGCCTGGCATCCCGAGCATAGAGAAGGATAGAATAGATAAATCAGGTTCTCGAAAGCAGACCGTATAAACTGGATCATCCTTGTTCTGCGTTTTAGATGTATTGGCTACTTATTGTCCCCTTTCTAGCTGCTAATCTGTTTTAGTGGTCTTTGCGCGTACTTCGTTTTACCAGAAATCGCGTAATTTTAATCATCATTATCAACTTGTTATGCATTTTAGTACCGCTTCGTCAGTTCCTGACGCCGAATGGAATAACTTACTGGATACACTCGAGCAGCTCGTTGGCAAACGACCTGCTGATTTGAATGGTGTGCTTTTCTTAATCGGTATGCAAGAACTGGGTCGTGGCCCTAAACGATTCTCGAAAGAGCAAAAGCAAGACCTGCTGCATGTAGCGGTCTGCACCGTTCTGAGCCAGTCAGGCTATTATGTTTCCATTGGCCCCGATAAAGACAATTGGCCCCAATTCGACTTGCTAAAACCGTTGCCTTCTGGCGACATTCTTGCTCAGGAAGACTTATTGAAATCACACGTGTTGCACTATTTTAATTCGGCGCTCAACAGCTAAACTCATGGTTACCCAATCTTCTTTCACCGCTCTTACGCAACAGATCGACGAGTATAAACGCCGGTACTTCCAGAATCAGCTTATCAAAGGGTCGTTGCTCTTTCTGGGCATTCTCCTGGCAACGTACCTATTGCTGAATACAGTCGAATACTATGGGCGTTTTAGTACGCCTATTCGCGCCGTCATGCTCTTTAGCTACATCGGCCTCTTCCTGGCTGGTATGTATGGGTACGTTCTGAAGCCATTGATGGGCTTGTACGGACTTCGTAAACCGATCTCCGACGAACTGGCAGCCCAGCAGATTGGGCAGTTCTTTCCTGAGATTGGCGATAAGCTTCTGAACACGCTTCAACTTCGTAGTCTCACCAATGCGCAAAGTGATCTGTTGAAAGCCAGCATCGAACAGCGGTCCAGTCAATTATTGATTACCCGTTTTTCGTCGGCTATTCAATTAAACAAGAACCGGCGCTTTATTAAATACGCCTTAGTGCCGGCGTCGGTAATTGGCGGTATTCTGTTGTTGTATCCGGCTTTCTTCACCAAGAGTTCTTCGCGCATTGTCCAGTTTGATAAAGAATTCGTCGAAGAAGCTCCTTTCCGCTTCATCTTAGATTCCAAACGGCTCGAAGCGTTTCGTAACGAAGACTTCACGTTGAAGCTCCACCTGGAGGGAGATGCAGTGCCCGACGCTGTTTACCTCGTTTTAAACGATACGCGCTTTAAGCTCGAAAATGTTGGTAAGAACGCTTATTCCTATACGTTTGATCATGTTCAGCGTGATCTCGATTTTCAAGTTTCTGCTGCTGGTTTCAACTCGCCTGTTTATCAACTCGAATTGCTCGACAGACCTTCTGTTCTCTCCTTTGATGTGTCGTTAACGTACCCGGCCTACCTTGGTAAACCTGCCGAACAATTAGCAAACGTTGGCAATTTACTTGTTCCCGAAGGCACGTCTATCCACTGGAAATTTCTGGCTGACCACGCCGACTCACTAGCTGTTCAGTTTGCGCCGGGTGGTACTGTGCGGGCTTCTCTGGTTGAAGACAATGCTTTTGGTCTTACGCATCGGGCTAGCCAGTCAGGTACGTATTCGCTCAACCTCATGAATCGTCATGCTAAGAATGGGGGAGACCTCACGTATTCTATTCAGGTCATTCCTGATCGTTTTCCCCAGATTAATCTTCAGAAAACACAGGACTCCGTGACCTACAATTTCATCGGTTTATACGGTCTCATTTCTGACGACTACGGCTTTTCCAATTTAAAACTGATGGCTACAGTTACCCGGGCCGATGGTACGACCAAGCAGGCGTTCACGCGTCCAATTCCCATAGCGGCCTCGACTACTTCTCAAAATTATGTTTATAACTGGAGCCTCGACAGCTTGAAACTCCAGCCAAATGACAAGCTCGATTACTATGTTCAGGTAGCCGATAACGATGGGGTTCATGGTCCTAAAACGACCCGATCAGCCGTTATGACGTTTGCTGTCCCTTCCGTTGAACAACTTCAACAGCAGGTAGAAGAGTCTGCCGAAAAAACGGAACAGCAGATGGATGAAGCGATGAAGACAGCGCAGGCCATCAAGAAGGAGCTGACACAACTGGAGGAGCGTATGCGTACCAAAAAATCGTCGGATTTCCAGGACAAGAAGCAGCTACAGGATATCCTACAGAAGCGGGATGAGCTGATGAATGAGATCGAGAAACTACAGGAACAGTTCAAGAAAACGAATGACACCCAGCAGCGGATGAATCCACAGCAGCAGGAAGCGATGAAGCAGAAATTGGAACAACTCCAAAAGCTATTTGATCAAATGCAGGATCCTGAGTCGAAAAAGCTCTATGAAGAGCTAAAGCAGATGATGGAAAAGAAGCAGGACGAACGTGCGTCTGAATTAATGAATAAGCTGAACCGCAAAGAGCGTAATCTTGAGAAAGAGCTTGATCGTGCCCTGAAGATGTTCAAGCAGATGCAACAGGATCAGAAGGTCGAGAACGCTATCAAGGAATTGGAAAAGCAAGCTGAGAAACAGGATAAGCTCGCGGAAAAGAACGAAAAAGAGGACGCCAAGAAAGACCCTGCCGCGCTGGAAAAACAAAAAGAAGAGCAGAAAAAGGCTGAAGAGGATTTCAAGAAGCTGCAGGATCAACTCGATAAGCTGAAGCAGGAAGCCGAGAAAGAGAAGCTTTCATCGCCTGACCCGCAAAAGGATGAGCAACAGGAGATTGAAAAGCAGCTGGATCAGTCGAAGAAAGAACTGGACAAGAAGGAGCAGAAGAACGCAGCTCAATCGCAGAAGAAAACGGCTAAATCGATGCGTAATATGGCCAAGTCGATGGAAGAGTCGATGGAAGGAATGGATATGAAGAGCATGAGTGAAAATCTCGATGACCTCAGAAACCTGCTTGACAACCTCATCACCTTGTCATTTACGCAAGAACGGCTTATGCGCGACTTCAGAAGCATGAGTCTTCAGGATCCACGTGTTCTTAAATTATCTCAAGAGCAAATTCGCCTCCAGGACAACGCCAAGGTATTGGAAGATAGCTTGAATTCACTCGCATCTCGTGAACCACAAATTCAGCCTTTTGTAACCCGCGAGCTCACTAATATGCGCTACTATATGGATGAGAGTTCGCGCTTTTTGCGAGAACGTAGATTAAGTATGGCTTCTGCCCGTCAGCAATCGTCGATGACATCGATCAATAATCTGTCGCTCATGCTGAATGACGCCTTCAAGCAGATGCAGGCGCAAATGAATGCGATGGCAATGCCTGGCTCTGGGAAAAGTAAAGGCAAGAGCAAAGGGGATCAGCCATCTCCGGGTATTGGTGAAAAGCAACAACAGCTTAATGAACGTATCCAGCAATTGTCGCAGGGGGGTAAACAGGGCCGCGCTTTATCGGAAGAGTTATCACGTTTAGCAGCTGAGCAGGGTGTTTTGCGCGACATGCTTAAAGAGCTTCAGGATAAAGCAAAAGGGACTGAGGCGGGTAAGCAACAAGCTGAACAAGTTCAGGACTTGATGAAGAAAATGGACGAAACAGAAACTGATTTAGTCAACAAGCGACTGAATCCCGCTGTCAATAATCGTCAGAAGGATATACTTACGCGTCTGTTAGAATCTGAAAAAGCCCTTCGTCAGCAGGAAGAAGATCCTAAGCGTCAAGGAGAGGCCGCCAAGCAGCATTCCGTTAGTCAGCCAACCTTCATTGTGCCGGACTCGCAGAGTCGTTCGCGGCAAGTTGAAGCATTACGAACTGTTTCGCCTTCTTACAACTTATTCTATAAGCGCGAATCGAACCGGTATCTTCAGAAACTTACGAAGTGATCTTCTCTGTTTCACGGTTGATCATTCACTTTCAGTCGTTTTTCATATCAATCTCATGCTTGATTTTGGGTACGCTGAACTGATTCACAAAAGTTTCCACGTGGAACATTTTTAAATTTTCACAAATGTTTAATGAATATGATGTCATCGTAGTAGGAGCAGGACATGCTGGCTGCGAAGCTGCACATGCCGCCGGAACCATGGGTTCTAGTGTGCTACTGATTACGATGAACATGCAAACAATTGCCCAGATGTCATGTAACCCAGCCATGGGTGGCGTAGCTAAGGGGCAGATCGTTCGGGAAATTGATGCATTGGGCGGCCAGTCAGGAATCATTAGTGATAAAACAATGATTCAATTCCGAATGCTGAACCGGTCAAAGGGGCCAGCCATGTGGAGTCCACGTTGTCAGAGTGACCGCCAGATGTTTGCTCAGGAATGGCGGGATACGCTGGAAAGAAATCCGAATGTTGACTTTTGGCAAGACACTGTCGAAGCAGTATTGGTGGAAGAAAGTCGGGTAGTCGGCGTGAAAACAGCGATGGGCGTTGAAATACGTGCAAAATCTGTAGTACTGACAAACGGCACTTTCCTGAACGGACGCCTTTTCATCGGCGAAAAAACATTTGGCGGAGGACGCACCGGTGAACGATCAGCCACGGGGTTAACGGAGCAATTGAAAAGCTTGGGGTTTGAATCTGGTCGAATGAAAACAGGTACGCCTCCACGTGTAGACGGTCGTAGCCTTGATTATTCCCGGATGGAAGAGCAGCTGGGCGATGAAAATCCAGGTAAGTTTTCCTACATGGACACACCAGCGCTGACAAAGCAACGCTCGTGTTGGATCACCTATACAGACAGTGCGGTACACGATGTGTTGAAAGAGGGATTTGAGCGGTCTCCAATGTTTACCGGCCGGATCAAAGGATTAGGACCGCGCTATTGTCCGTCGATTGAAGATAAAATCAATCGGTTTGCGGATAAAGACAGGCACCAGATATTCGTTGAGCCTGAGGGTTGGAATACAGTCGAGGTGTATGTAAACGGCTTCTCGACATCCTTACCGGAAGACGTCCAATACCGGGCGTTGACTAAAATTGCTGGCTTTGAAAAAGCGAAAATGTTCCGCCCGGGTTACGCGGTGGAATATGACTTCTTTCCACCAACCCAACTAAAACAGACACTAGAGACGCAATTAGTTGCGAATCTTTTCTTCGCAGGACAGATAAACGGAACAACTGGATATGAAGAAGCGGCTTGTCAGGGATTGATGGCCGGCATTAACGCGCACCGTAATGCGCATGAATTAACTCCATTTACGATCAGCCGGTCGGAGGGGTATATAGGTGTGTTGATAGATGATTTGATAACAAAAGGGACCGAAGAACCGTATCGTATGTTCACTTCGCGAGCTGAGTTCAGAACCCTACTCCGGCAGGATAATGCGGATTTGCGGCTGACGGAAAAAGGGTACGAAATTGGTTTAGCTAACGAAGACAGGCTACAGCGGATGCGCTTGAAAAAAGCAGGCGTAGAACAGCTGACAACAATTTTTCAGCAAGCGAAGCTTCGACCAGAAGAAGTAAACAACTGGTTGCTCTCACGAAATTCAGCGCCGCTGCGTGAAAAATCAGCTGTGCTGAATTTGATTAAACGACCAGAAATTGACACCATCGATGCTCGGCAATTGCTTGAGTTAGTCGGCACGTCGGGCGAATTTGTCCCGGCCTCGTTCAGCAATGAAACCCTGGAGCAAGCGGTGATCGAGATCAAGTACGACGACTATCTGAGCCGTGAACGGCAGAACGCTGAGAAGTTGACCAAGTGGGAAGCTTTAGAAATAACACCCATGTTCGACTTCGATAAGGTGAAAGCGCTATCGTTCGAAGGACGTGAAAAGCTTAAGAAACTTCGGCCTCAAACAATTGGTCAGGCTACACGGATAAGTGGCGTGAGCCCATCCGATATTTCTATTTTGTTAGTTTACATGGGTCGCTAATCGTGGAAGAATTACAGGAATGTCCGGCCTGTACAGGTACGTTGTTTACACCGTATCTGACATGTCAGGATCAGTTAGTCAGTCAAAAGCAGTTTGCCATTCAGCAATGTAATCAGTGCCAATTGCTCTTTACCAATCCCCGCCCAACTGCCGAAACGATTGGTTCCTATTACAAGTCAGATACCTATATCTCCCACGATGACACAAAAAAGGGAATTATCGACACCATCTATCGAACTGTTCGTTCCTACGCTTTAAGCCAGAAAGAAAGCTGGATCAGGTCGATGAACGGCGGGGTAGGGGCGCTGCTCGACTATGGTTGCGGAACGGGAGCCTTCATCAAAGAGTGTCAGGAAAAAGGCTGGCATGTTATTGGCTTTGAACCGGACCCTGATGCTCGGCAACTGGCAAGTGAGCGGGTAAACCAAAAAATCTTAAAAGACAGTGCCGAACTAGAGCGTACAGAAAAACCTGACGTTATTACATTATGGCACGTATTGGAACACGTGTCTGACTTGACAGAAACGCTGGATATGCTGATCGATAAGCTCAAACCAGGTGGTCATCTGGTTATAGCTGTACCTAACCCTGCCTCGAAAGATGCAGCGCTGTATGGATCAAATTGGGCCGCTTATGACGTACCCAGACATTTATATCACTTCACGCCAACTGTTTTAACAGCTTTAATTGAAACGTACGGTCTAAAACTCCAAAAGAAGTTACCCATGCGATTCGATGCCTACTACATCGCTATGCTCAGTACCAAGCAGCGGGATGGAAAAATAAACTACGTGGAAAGCCTGATGAACGGTATGCGGTCAAACGAAACCGCCCGTAAAACGGGCAATTACTCAAGCCTAACCTATGTGTTCAGGAAACGCTAAAAAAATGAAATCAACCGCTTACCGAACGCCCTCCTTGTGGGGCGTTTTCTTATTGCTATGCGTCGTGATAGTTGCCAGTAACTGCGCACAGATAGCCCAACCGCCAGGTGGTAAGAAAGATACACTCGCCCCAAAGCTGATTGATAGTAATCCGAAAATGCGGGCTAAAAATGTGAAGCCAAAACAGGTTGAACTCTTCTTCGATGAATACATCAATGTCGAAAACCTCCCGCAGAAAACAATTATCACGCCCGGAAGCGGCATGACGTTCGACTATCGGGCGAAGCCAACTAGTGTGGTGCTGATCTTCAACGAACCGCTAAAAGACAGTACGACCTATACGATCAGTTTTACAGACGGCGTAAAAGATGCCAGCGAACGAAATGTAGCTACCAATCTAAAGCTGGTGTTCAGTACGGGAAACCAACTAGACTCACTAAGCATGAGCGGAACGGTGTCGAATGTCACGACAGGCACCACCGTTGAAGGGGCGCTGGTAGGTTTATATGCACCCCGCGATACGCTTGATGCACAACGGAATAAACCCGTTTATTACACGAAGACCGACACATCCGGGCGTTTTATCATCGAGAATATTAAAGCCGGAGAGTACGATGTTCTGTCGTTTACAGATAAGAACAATAACTTCCTGTTCAACCCAAATGGCGAGGATATCGGCTTTTTAAAACAACGGTTGAAGCTCGATAAATCAGTCAGTGGATTAGCTATTGAGCTCTTCAGCCAGAATACAACCCCCATACGCCTACAACGGACTGACTCAAGATCGGATAGTTATACATTGAATCTGAACAAAGGAATAGAAGCTTATTCGGTCAAGTTTCGGGATGTCAAGGATAGCTTACCATCCACTCAACCAGCAACCAATCAGATAAAATTCTTTCGAACAAAAGAGACGACGGATACGCTGTCGATCCTACTAACGGCTGTTGACTCGTTGGGCCTATCGAACACACTCAGGCATACGATCAACTTCCGCCAGAAGAGCAAGCGGGAGAAACCGGAAGAGTTCACGTTCAGACCTGAGCCAGCACCAAACGATGCTGTAGAATCAACCTTTACATGGAAGTTACTGTTCAACAAGCCGGTCAGAAAGGTCAATGAGAAGCGCGTTCAATTTTCGATTGACAGCCTCTCTGCAACGGATCTAAGTTCATTTACATCCACGATCGGTAAGCAGCAAACAGAAGTATCAACCAGAATAGCAACGAAAGCCCGAAAGTTCGTCAGGATCAAGCTGAATAAAGATGCGGTCGAGAGCGTATTGGGCGATACGATCACGGCCGCAACCATTACATACCCGATCCTTGACCCGGAAAATTTCGGTGTGTTGCGCGGCCGGATCACTACGAAGGAGCCTAACTACATACTGGAATTGGTCGATGACCGAAAGGCCGTGCTACAGCGCCTGAGGAACGTACCCGTCTACGAATTAAAGAACATTAAACCAGGCAGGTACAGACTTAGATTGATTATCGACACCAATAACAACGGCATTTGGAATACAGGCCGTTACGAACAACGCCTAGCGGCCGAGCCCATTATATATTATCCGGGCGTGATTTTAATAAAGCAGAACTTCGAGTCAGAGGACATCAATTTGTCGTATTAGAAAAGGTCAATGAAAACTATATTTTTCGCCAGTTTTCTGTGGAGAATGTAGTGGAAAACATATCCTAAACTGTGGATAACGACCTATTGTGATAAACCGTAATGTGGATGAAAGAAGCGTTCTTCACAATTCGTTGTTATCCACAGGAGATAGTGTGCAGAACAGACCGGTTATGAACGGCTCCCAAACAAGTTATAAGCCCGTAGAATTGTGGACAGCGCTAATCCACAAATGCACGCTAGCTATTTGTGGAATATGTTGATAACTTGTAAAAAGCTTCAGGGATGGGTCAAATAAGCCGAAATAGCCTGGATAACCCCGTGGATAACCTCCAAAGCTTATACACACTTGGCACGGATTTTAGTGGACAACCATGTTGTTCACTTATGCACAGGTATAATAGAGACATTGAAAAGGTTTAGAAACCAAAACTATAAAATGAAAAATAGGGCTTGTGGAAAGATTTTGCTGGGGTTCCTGCTTTTGGTCAGCCAGCTGTCGTGGGGTCAAACCGAGCAGGACCTGGCTGACGAATATTTCAAAAATGGAGAATTCGAAAAGGCAGCAGCCGAATATGGTAAGCAAGTCCGAAAAAATGAGGAAAACGGGGGGCTGGCCTGGCAGACAGCGTACAGGTACGTTGTCAGTCTGAAAAAGTCCAAAAAGGCCGACGAAGCCGACCGTCAATTGAAGAAATGGGCCAAGGCAGAGGGTAACCTGAAAACATATGCCTTGTTGTTGATTGGTACTACTGCTCAAGAAGCGGGTGACACACTGAACGCAAAAAAGCAATTCAGTCAGGTTTTTGACCTGGCGAAAGGCGACCCGATGAAGATTGCAAGGGTAGGGGAGCTGTTTGAAGAGGTAAGTGCTGCTGATTGGGCCATACAGGCTTATCAGAGAGGCCAGCAGCTCACAGAGGATCCAACCTTTCATGCAGAGGATTTAGCCACGTTATATCGCTCGAAAGGCGATACAAAACGGTGGATCGAGACCTTGTTGCCACTGGCACAAAAACCAGATCAGCGAGAGCGTGTGCAGGGATCGTATCAGACACTTATCAACACGAAGGAAGAACCTGTACTGGAGCAGGTTTTATACGACCGTGTGCAGAAAGAACCTGAGTCGATAGCTACCAACGATATGCTAACCTGGTATTATCTCCAGAAACAGAAATTTAGCCGGGCCTTGCTCCAGGAGAAAGCGATGGACAAGCGGTTAAAGTTATCGGGAGCCAAAGTGTTTGAGCTAGCACAGTTGGCAATGACAAACCGGGAATACAAGACCGCTATCGACTCCTACGAATACATAATCCAGACTTATCCACAGGGAACGTTTTACCCCTATGCTCGTCGGATGATTATCAATGCCCGGGAGGAGCAGGTGAAGAATGTGTATCCGATTGAAAAGGCTGAGATAAGGAAACTCATCTACGATTACCAGCGCGTACTGAGCGATGTTGGCATTACCCCCAAAACATTAGATGCGCTCCGTAATTCGGCAAATCTCTACGCTAACTACCTGGATGAGAAAGATTCTGCCCTGGTGATGTTGGACAAAGCGATCGCAATGGGGAAAAGTGATCCTTTATTTGTGGATAAGTGTAAACTGGATAAAGGTGATGTATATCTCCTGAAGAATGAGCCTTGGGAATCCACATTACTCTATGCGCAGGTCGAAAAATCACAAAAGGACGATCTGCTTGGCTATGAAGCTAAACTGAAGAATGCCAAGCTGCATTACTACAGGGGCGATTTCACCCTGGCCAAGGGGGTTCTTGATGTATTGAAAATGGCAACTACGCGTGAGATCGCTAACGACGCTGAACAGTTGAGTATGCTAATTCTAGATAACACTGGACTGGATAGTACTGAGGCAGCGATGAAAGAATATTCGGCCATCGACCTGTTGCTATTTCAGAATAAGCTAGACGAAGCAACGAGCCAGATTAACGTAATGTTGAAAAAGTATGAGAAACATACGCTGGCCGATGAACTGATCTGGCTGCAGTCGAAAATTTATGTGAAAGAAGGAAAAATCGATGACGCTCTTGCCAACCTAAAGACGATCGTTGATAAGTACCCACTGGATATCTTAGGGGATGACGCGCTCTATGAAAT
The DNA here is from genome assembly GCF_041321095.1 of Fibrella arboris. Taxonomy (NCBI): domain Bacteria; kingdom Pseudomonadati; phylum Bacteroidota; class Cytophagia; order Cytophagales; family Spirosomataceae; genus Fibrella; species Fibrella arboris. Next base: position 47,181 of record NZ_JBGGWE010000022.1, read on the forward strand.
GGCGAAGCTTACCGACGAGCGGAAGAAGAATACAGCGGAAGCCCTGAAGCTATATCAGCAGTTTCTGACAACGTACCCAGGAAGTCTTTTCGCCGCCGATGCTCGAAAACGCCTGCGTCAGTTGCGAGGTGATACAATTAACTGAAAGGTTATCCACATCCGCTTCTTATTACCAACAAACCCCGGTTCGCTTAGTTGAAAACCGGGGTTTGTTGGTAATAAGAAGCGGCTACAACCTAAACGAGTTCAAGCAATGATTCTTTAAACGCAGCGAATGTCGACGGAATAGCGATCGCATGTTTCTCACGTTGCGATAGAACGGACAGGCGTTCAGGTACGTCGATAGCCTGACCAAGAATTGTATCGACTGCTGGACTGAATTTAGCAGGGTGGGCAGTTGCCAACGCTATACCACAGTTATCCACATGGGATTGTTGATAACTTTCAAGGCCTAAAAGCCCAATGGCAGTATGCGGACAGGCGATATACTTATACACATCACGAAGCTTAACCATTTCGTCAACTGTCTGAGCATCAGTAAAATAATAGCCAGAGATCAATTCACTGAGTTGCTCAAAATTGTCTCCCAGAAGGCGCTGTAAACGAACAAAATTGCTTGGGTTGCCAACATCCATCGCATTGGAGAGAGTAGCGAGTGAAGCCATTGGCGAGTAATGTCCAGTTGCCAGGTAATCGGGAACGACCTTATTCAAATTAGTCGCTGCCACAAAAGACCTACCAGGTAATCCCATACGCCACGCCAGAACACCAGCGCTCAAATTGCCAAAATTTCCACTAGGTGTGGAAAACACTGCCGGAGCATGATCTGGCTCAAGCTGTGCCAAGGCACGGAAATAATAAAAGCTTTGCGGGATGAGGCGGAAGATATTGATCGAGTTAGCAGAAGAAAGGGAAAAGGCCTTCTTTAAATCATCGTCCAAAAATGCAGCCTTAACCATTGCCTGACAATCATCGAACGAACCATCAACTTCAAAAGCGTGGATGTTTCCGCCCAGCGTTGTCAATTGTTTTTCCTGCAACTGACTCACCCGTCCTTTCGGGTAGAGAATAGACACCCGCACGCCGGGTATGTTATGAAACCCCATGGCTACTGCACCGCCAGTATCGCCAGACGTGGCAACCAGGATATGAACTTCGCGAGCCTGCGTTGCCGAGTAGATAGACATCAACCCCGCCATAAACCGGGCACCCACGTCTTTAAAGGCAAGTGATGGGCCATGGAAAAGCTCCAAAACGTATTTCCGACCAGCTTCTAATTCGACCAGAGGTGTATCAAAAGGAAAGGCATGCGTGACCAGCTCCTCGATTTGCTCGTTGGAAAGGTCTCCGTGTAACCAAAGCTTGGTAAGCTTGTACGCAATTTCAGCGAGTGACTGACTCTGAATACCAGTCATAAACCCAGCAGGAAGCTGCGGGATTGATGTTGGCATATAAAGGCCCTTGTCCTGAGGAAGGCTATTAAAAAGAGCTTCCTGAAGAGAGACAACATTGGCCGAATTATTTGTGCTGTAGAAGGTCATGATCAGCGGGTAATAAAAAAGTGGCTGCAAGTTAGGCGTAAAGCCCCTGAAACAGAAAGCGAAAATCAGCGTAACGTCATCATAGCACGTTGCAAAAGAACGCTTACAGGGTAGCTATTTGTTAAGTTTGTAGGAGACAAACTAGAAACGATGAGAAACGGAATTACGGGTGTACCCCAACCCTTGAACGAACCGGTAAAGGAATATCGGGTTGGCTCACCAGAGCGTAAAGCCCTGCAGGAAGCCCTGAACGCGGCTAAATCGGGAGAGCAGGATTTGCCGATGTGCATTAACGGAGAAGCGGTGTTCGGCGGCAACAAAATTCGGGTGTCACCTCCACACGAACACGCACACACATTAGGCTATATATATGAAGGCGATGCGGCACATGTCCATCAGGCGATAGATGCCGCCTTACAGGCCCGCGAAAACTGGTCGTCTATGCCGTGGGAGCAACGCGCCAGCATATTTCTGAAAGCCGCCGATCTGCTTGCAGGGCCTTACCGGGCGAAGATCAATGCTGCCACCATGCTTGGCCAGTCGAAGAATGCGTATCAGGCCGAGATTGATTCAGCCTGTGAGCTTATCGATTTCCTCCGCTTCAACGTCCATTACATGACCGAGATCTATTCGCAACAACCGTACTCACCGCCTGGTGTATGGAATAGGTTGGAATACCGGGCTTTGGAGGGGTTTGTCTTTGCCTTAACCCCCTTTAATTTCACAGCAATTGCCGGCAACTTGCCCACATCAGCCGCTTTGATGGGAAACGTGGTTGTCTGGAAACCGGCCTATACGCAGGCGTATTCGGCGCAGGTGATTATGGAAGTGCTGCAAAAAAGCGGTCTGCCAGATGGTGTTATCAACCTACTCTATGTGGATGGCCCGGAAGCTGGTGAGGTGATCTTTAAGCATCCAGACTTTGCAGGCATTCACTTCACAGGGAGTACCGGTGTGTTCCAGACTATCTGGCAGGAGATCGGGAAAAACATAGGTACGTACAAAACGTATCCTCGTGTGGTGGGCGAAACAGGAGGTAAAGATTACATACTGATCCATAACACAGCCGATGTCACCGAGTCGGTTGTCGCCATGATTCGGGGCGCCTTTGAATATCAGGGGCAGAAGTGTTCGGCAGCCTCAAGAGCCTACGTACCTACCAGCTTATGGCCAGTTATCAAGACACAGTTGCAGGAAGAACTCGCCAAACAGACAATAGGAAGCGTAGAAGATTTCAGTAACCTGTTCAACGCGGTCATCGATGCAAAGTCGTTCAAGAAGATCACAGCTTATATTGATAAAGCAAAAGCCGATGGTGAAACGATTGTAGCAGGTGGGGGCTATAGCGACGAAATTGGGTACTTTATCGAGCCAACCGTCATTGAAGTGAGCGACCCGACGTATCAAACAATGTGTGATGAGCTTTTTGGTCCTGTACTGTCTGTATACGTATACGAAGACGATAAGCTGGATGAAGTTATTGAGCTCATTGATACAACATCACCTTACGCCTTAACTGGCGCCATCCTTGCCAAGGACCGGCACGTAATAACTGAACTGACCAGTAAATTGGTGAATACGGCAGGGAATTTTTATATCAACGATAAGCCTACCGGAGCTGTTGTCGGGCAGCAACCTTTTGGTGGTGCCAGAGCTTCTGGTACCAATGACAAGGCTGGTTCAGCGGTTAATTTGATGCGCTGGGTATCCATGCGAACCATAAAAGAGACGTTAGTTTCCCCACGTTCAGTGAGTTATCCATTCATGGAAAAAGATTTTTAAATTATTTTCGATCTAGGGCTTGCGTAAAGCTAAAAGTCGCCCTACCTTTGCAGTCCCAAATCGATAGAAACAGCGCACAACGGTGAGCGAGTTTATCAAAAAGGGATCAGTTCTTTGGCGTATTGGCAGAAAAGTAAGGCACAGTTCGTGCTAAAAACATAGTAGCTGCTTTCGAGTGGCTACACAATTATTTACGATGGAGAGTTTGATCCTGGCTCAGGATGAACGCTAGCGGCAGGCCTAATACATGCAAGTCGAACGGTCCCTTCGGGGATAGTGGCAAACGGGTGCGTAACGCGTAAAT
>NZ_JBGGWE010000023.1:0-36386 GCF_041321095.1 Fibrella arboris
CGGTTTCAGGTGCGCTGCTTACCGACCAGACGTTGAGTAAACAGCGCACCTGAAACCGCGCCGCCGCCTGAAACCTGAAACTATTTTCTACGCCTGCGCGGGTTTTGCCTTCTGCTCCCGTAGGCGAACCTTCATGCCTTCTTTCAGGCGGTCATTCGGATTGGTAATCACCCGCTCAGTGCCGGTTAACCCCGACGTGACTTCAATAACGTTACCGTAATCCCGACCCAGTGAAATCGGCAGAAAGTGAACCTTCATGGCCTCGTCCAGGACCACAACCTGCGCTCCTTTTGGGGTGATTTTCAAGGCGTTAGCTGGCAACATAACTGCGCCTTGGGCGGCTCCACGTGGAGCAAATTTCACCTGGGCGTATAAACCAGACGGAATGCTGCGGCCCGGATTCGGAATAACCACCTCGGTCAGCAACGTTCGCGTATCGTTGTTGAGCGATCCGCCAGTCCGCGCTACAGTACCGGTCAACGTTCGGTTTTTGAGCTCAGCAATCGTCACCGTGGCGGGCATGCCCACTTTTATTTGCTGGAAATACGTCTGGGGCACATCAACATACACACGCAGCCTGTCGGTCTGTACGAGCGTGTACATCGGCTTTACACTGGCAGGTGAAATAAGGTCGCCAACTTCGACATCACGGGTGGTGATCAGCCCACTGAACGGTGCTCTGATCTCCTGCAAACCACGCACCGACTGAAACCGCCGCAGGTTTGCTTCGGCCACCGCTACCGCCGACCGCCGGTTATCAATATCCTGTCTCGAAACGGCTCCGGCCAGTGTAACGCTGGTGACGCGGGCCAGATTGGTTTGGGCCAAATCGAGGTCGGCACGGGCACGAGCCAGGTCCTGCTCAATCTCGGGTACGTCGAGCGTAGCCAGAAGCTGCCCTTGCCGAACAGTATTGCCAATATCGGCCATCCGTTTCTTCACAAACCCCTGCGACCGGGCGCGGATGGGCGTTTCCAAAAAAGGACGGATCTGACCCGGCAAGGTCAATCCGGTTGAGTCCATGCCTTGCTGAAGCGATACGGCGTTGACGATAAGCTCACGGGTACGTTCGGCGTCGGCGTCGGCCAGGAGTTCCTGCTTGTTTTTCAGCCGGGGCAGTATGCCAACAAAGACGAAAAGAGCTACCAGTCCAAGTGGAATCAGAAAAAAGAGTATTCGTTTCATAGAAAATAGTAACACCGGAGCTCCAGCTTCGGTAGGTAATATTGTACGTAGAGCTGACTACCGAAGCTGGAGCTCCGGTGTTACAGACTAGTTAATCGCTTCTACTGCCACCACTGCATCTTTATTCAGCTTGCCGTATAGATGAGGAAAGTGTTCGTTATTGGTAGCAGCTTCGTAGCGCAGGTTGTGTGTCAGCTTGTTAGGGTCGATCTGAAGTAACAGTAAGTCAGGTACGTTCTGATAATACCGTTCCAAAACGCCTGCCACCTGGTCTTTCGTCGATAAATGAATGAAGCCTTCTGCCTGCAGACTGGCGGCTTCATAGTCCGCTTCGTCGGCCTGCCGGTCCCAATCTGCCTGCGTTACAATATGATAGATCATGAGTGAAAGAACGAAAGGGTGAAAGAGTGGAAGAGCGAATGTGTGAAAGGGTGCTTCGCCAATGCTGCCTCGAAGAGCCATTCTTTCACTCTTTCGCTCTTTCGCTCTTTGGTTTAGTGGCCAAATAGCTGAAAACGGTTGGTACAAAGAGCAGCGTGGTGAACGTAGCTAGTAGCAGACCGCCAATAACGGCCCGGCCCAGCGGCGCGTTTTGCTCGCCACCTTCGCCTAGCCCCAGCGACATGGGCAACATACCAATAATCATGGCAATGGCGGTCATCAGAATGGGGCGCAGTCGGGTACGTCCGGCTTCCAGAGCCGCTTCATAGGCGTTGTTTTTAATTTCGGGCAGGTGATCTTTCGCGAAACTAACCATCAGGATACTGTTGGCCGTGGCCACCCCAACGCTCATAATCGCCCCCATCAGGGAAGGGATACTGAAGGTCGTATGCGTTAGAAAGAGCATCCAGATCATGCCACAAAGTGCTCCGGGCAGCGCCGTTATGATAATGAACGGGTAGCGGAACGACTGGAAGTTGACCACCATCAGCAGGTATACGAGCACCGCGGCAAACACGATACCGATACCCAGGCGGCTAAAGGCGCTTTCCATACTTTCGACCTGGCCCCGAATCAGGATTTTATTACCGGGCTTCAGTTGCGGCTCGTACTCTTTCGCCAGTTTTTCTAGCTCGGTAGCAACCGAACCCAGATCTGTGCGTTCAACGGCGGCGTATACATCGTAGGTTGGCTGTGTATTCACCCGGTTGATGATCTGCGGGGTAGTACTACGTTTTATGGTAGCTACGTTGCTCAGCAATTGCGGCGTCAGGGTCTGGTTGGCCACCAGCGGCGTACGCAGCAGTTTGTCGTAGCTGTCGAGTTTATAGGGCGGCGTTTGTACGGCAATCAGGTAAGGAAAACCCGTTACCGGATCGGGCCAGAAATTCGGACGTACCTGCGCCGTGCCGCTCAGCGAAATGTTCAGGTTAGTGGCTACGCGCTGTTCGGTCAGGCCAAACTGATTGGCTCGCTCGCGGTCGACATCCAGGAAAATTTCGGGCGCATCGAGCACCTGGTGAATGTGTACATCGACAGCGCCAGGGATCTGCGCGATACGCTGCCGCATCTCGCGGGCGATCTTCAGGTTATTACCCCGGTCGAAACCACTGATTTGCACGTCGATAGGGGATGTAAGTCCAAAATTCAGGATTTGCCCTACGATGTCGGCTGCCAGGAAAAAGTACGTAACATCGGGCATCTCTTCGCGCAGCCGGTTGCGTAACGCATGGATGTATTCATCGGTTGCCTGGCTGGGGTCTTCGGCAAGCGAGATGAGCAGCTCGGCATCACCTGCCCCCGCCGCCGCATTATCGGTAAAGGTGAAGTTATACCGTTCTGAGGTCAGGCCAATGTTGCTGATAACCGAGGCCACATCCCGTTCAGGAATTACTTCCCGGATAATGGCTTCTGTCTCTGCGGCGATGCGCTCGGTTTCTTCCATGCGCGAGCCTGCCGGAGCCCGCAGATGCAGTTTGATCTGACCGGCATCAACACGCGGGAAGAAATCGCGCCCGACAAACGGAACCATAGCGATCGTGAGCCCAACGGTCACTACGAAAATGGCCAGCACCGTTTTTCGATGGTTCAGCGACCAGATCAGCGCGCCCAGGTAACCGTTCTGAAACCGGTCGAAACCCGCGTTGAACCGGTCATAGAAGGTGCGCGAAGGCCGCGGGTGGTTCGGCTCGGCGCCGTGCCCAATCTCGCCGGCTTCTACGTGTTTATGTTCACTCCGCAGCATCAGGTCGGCGAGCATAGGTACCAGCGTTCGCGACAGAATGTAGGAAGCCAGCATAGCGAACACAACGGCCATGGCCAGTGGACCAAACAGGAATCGAGCCGGCCCTTCGAGGAACAGCACCGAGACGAACACGATACAGATCGTTAAGGTAGCTACCAGCGTTGGGGTGGCAATCTGGGCAGCGCCTTCCAGAATAGCTTCTCGGAGCGGAAGCCCTAATTCTTCGTTCCGGTGAATGTTTTCGATGGTCACCGTGGCGTCATCGACCAGAATACCAATAGCCAGTGCCAGACCACCAAGGGTCATGATGTTCAGCGTTTCGCCCAGCAAGTAAAGCGTGGTGAGCGATGCCAGGATCGACAGCGGGATAGAGATAGCGACGATCAATGTACTGCGCCAGCTACCCAGGAAGAGCAAAATCATGGCTGCCGTCAGCAGGGCCGCAATAATACCTTCCACCACAACGCCCTTAATCGAGGCCCGCACAAAGATCGACTGATCGAAGAGAGCGACCAGCCGTAAGCCCGCCGGAGCTGATGCCCGAACGGTGGGCAAAATGCGGTTCTTGATCTCGTCGACAACGCGGGTGGTCGACGCATTACCCGTTTTCACGACGCTCAGCAACACTCCCCGGCTACCATCCTGTTTCACTACGTTGGTTTGCACCGCCGAGCCGTCATGCACGTTGGCTACATCCCGCATGTGCACCGTAACGCCATTGACCACTTTCACCGGTATGTCGTTCAGGGTCGAGATCACGTCTGGTTTACTGTTCAGACGAACGGCGTATTCGCGCTCCTCCAGGCGAAGCACCCCACTGGGCAGGGTCAGGTTCTGGGCCGAAACAGCGTTGGTAACCTCTTCGGGCGTGATGCCCCGCGCAATGAGTTGTTCGGGTTCCAGATCGACCATGATCTGCCGGGTACGTCCGCCGAAAGGCTGCGACATCCGGCTTCCCTGCACCGTAGCCATCTGCGGGCGAATTCGAGTGGCCGAGTAGTCGGTGATCTGGGGTTCGGTGAGGCTGTCAGACGAGAGGCCAAGCTGCAGCACAGGTACGTCGGTGGCGTTGTAGCGAACAATAAGTGGGGGCTGAGTGCCGGGGGGCATACGCACAATGATTGTCTGCGAAATAGCGGCCACCTGGGCTAGTGCCTCCTCGATTTTTACCGTAGGCTGAAAATATAACTTGATGACCGCCGTACCATTATACGTCTGCGATTCGACCCGCTGAATATCCGATACGTTGTTGATGAGCGATGTTTCGGAGAAGTTGGTCACCATCTTCTCCATCTCGTTGGTCGATAGGCCCGAATAGCCCCAGATCACTGAGACAACAGGAATATTGATCCGGGGAAAAATGTCGGTGGGCATCTGGAGGCTGGCAACCGATCCCATGATCAGTATCAGCAGCGCCATTACGGCAATAGTATACTTCTTCTCAAGGGCGAGCCGGACAATCCACATAAACTAGACGAAGGAGAGGAATCAATATATTTTCAACAGAAGCCCGGCAAAATTGGTTGCCCCTGTTTTTGTACAATCATAGGTTGTTGTATTGATTGTCTTATTTGGAGACAATAACCTGATCGGAAAACTGAATACGCTGTCCGGCAGAAGAAGCCCGTGCCCAGCCAACGCGGTAAGTACCCGGCCGTAAATCGCTGGCCCGTAGTTCGGCCTGCAGGGTGCGTGTTGGGCGGCGAAGCCAGAAGGTAGGCAGGCGATACGGCGTTTTGGCGGGTGCCAGGTACGTTCGTGTGGGCGATTGCAGCACAGCATAGGCCTCGTGCATAGGGTCAGGTAACCCATCGGCTTCAATCACGTAGGTCTCGTTGGCAAGCCGAACAACAGCGGGCAATGGGTCAGGGCTAACTGAATAATTGGCAATTGGGCTATCTGGGAACACGTAGTAGCCCTGTTTTACGGCTCCATCGAGGGCTTTGTTAATGTAGCCTTCCAGGAACGTACCTACCTGACCACCCAATCCGATACCGTTATGTTCCTGGTTATAGGCGGCCGCGCGAACAAACTTGTTGCGGTAGAGCATTTCGGGTAAATGCCAGAAATAAGCCGTACCCCAGATCAGCAAACCAACGATCAGGCCCGCCCGCTGCCAAAGCGATCGCTGTCGTTGGGGCACCTCCTGCAGGCCGTTCAGGTAGAGCAGGCCTATCAGCAGGGCGGGATAGATCATATAGTTGCTGACCAGCATAACCCCGTACCCGTACCGCATGCGTAATAACCCCACCGCCACCGCGTTGATGAGCAGCAGGCCATAGCACCCCAGAAAGAAGTTGTCGTTCATGTCGCGAACCACAGGCTTGCCGGTTGGCAGCAGCCGGCGCCGAAATGGCCAGCTCATCTGACTCATAAGCCCAAGGGCGATGAGTACCAGCAACAAACCGCCAAGAGTGGGTAGAATGCCTCGCCACTGGTACGGCAGAACGGGCAGCAAGTCGAACGAACCGCCAATGAACGAGAGGAAACCAATAACCACCATATGTGGCTGATGGATCAGAAAGTCAAGGCTTTGGCCGTGGCCCTGGGCGTTGGTGAACCCCTGTACGTAAAGCACCATCGTGATCACACCCGTGAGGCCCCAGATAAGTAACCGGCGGTAATGGCCTTGCCGCCAGAGGATCAGCCCGCCGCTGATCCAGCCGAACAAGGCGTTACTCATGGAGAGCGACGCAAAGAGTTGTAAGGGTAAAGCAGCGATAAACCGGTTTCGACCACTTCGCGACAGCAGATACATGACCGCGCAGGAGAGAAAGAGCACCACCGGATGTTGCAGGCTGGTGATACTCCAGCTGATTGTCATGAAGTACTGCGGGTGCAGTAAAATAAACGGTACCGGCACAAACGCCCAGACGGGCAGACGCATAGACCGGAAAACAATAAATAACAGACCGAGGCTTAGAAAGAGAAACAGATTACCAATCAGCGTCATGCCCCGAAAATTCACGTGGCCAGTGGTATTGTACGTGAACAGATCGGTTAGTTTGGCAAAAAGAATACGGTGCTCGTTGTTCGGTTCCAGCAGCCAGTAGACCTTATCGTGTAGCGTATCTACGGTGTAATAATCCTGGACAAAGACGATGAACATCTCGATGTCGTCGTACCAGGGAATGTTTTCCACGAAGCGGAGGGCAATGCTGGCGAAAAGCACTATGGGTAGGGCAATCAGTGACCAGGCCAGCCACGGGGAACGGGTTGTCAACGCAGTTGGTAACGAGGTTCGTAGTGGAAACGGCATGATCGATTAACGCAAGTGGCTGTAAGTGCGGTAGATACGGTACAGCTCGGTCCACATGCGAAATATGTAGGTAGAGCTAAGGCGTGAATCGGCCTGCTCGATCCATTCCTGTAGCGGTTCTTCCAGCAGTTTTCCGGGCAGATTAGGCCGCCCGAAATGACCGATCAATCGGGCCAGTATTTCTACATCGAATAACCAGGGACTGATAAAGCCTTCCGTGAAAACGCTGTTGATGACCGATTGCCGAAGCAATTTGGCTCCGCATTGTGTATCGTAGACGGGGAGTTTCAAAATCAGGCTGATGATCGTGGCAATGATACGACCCACGTAATGCCGGAAAGCATCGCGCTTGATATTCACGCCCAGGTGTTTGATGCGTGAGCCCATAACGAACACACAGTCAGGGTGTTTGTCGAGTACCAGGCGCAGGTCGTCAATGGCGGCCAGCGGTGTAGCCAGATCAGCATCAAAGTAGCCCAGATAAGCGTGGCCTTGCTGAACGGAATGGAGCATACCTGCCCGAACGGCACCCGCCTTGCCCTGGTTCTGCGCTAAATTCAGCACATCGAACTGCTCCGGGCAGCGTTGCTGCAATCGGGCTAATACATCGGCTGTCTGGTCGCGGCTACCATCATTGACAAAACAGAACGATACGTCGGGGTGCGTTTGCTGGTAGGCTACAAACGCGTCGACCGGCAGGCGTTCGGCTTCGTTGTAGCAGGGAATAATGATACAAACGGGTGTGGTCATAAGGGCAGGGCAGGGGCGCGAAGCGTAGTGTCGACAATAATGGTCTTGTGGTGGTAATAGCCCGACTGGCAGCGGTTCCACCAGTGGGTTGGATCGGTTCGTATGTCTTCCAGAAACAGACTGGGGGGATAAACGGTCAGCGGAGCCAGCCGGAGCGTGTCGGCGGGCTTCGCACGAACAAGGTACTGATGCCGAGCGGCCATTTCGCGATCATAGGTGGCCGCTTTTCCCCGCAGCAGGTCGCTGTACAGTTGCTTTAGGGGCTGGCTTAGCACCAGCGAGATCACCACCCAAAGGCCCGCCAGACCCAGCAGCCAAAAAGGGGGTATGGCCCGGGCGTTGAATCGCGAATGCGGTAGCTGGCTGGTGATCACAAAAAACCAGCCAAACAGGAATACGGCGTAGGTGACGTTGATGGCCCGTAAGGTCAGGGTCTGCGTGGCGTAAAAGGAAGGAAGTACCGTGGCCAGTAACAGACCGGCAACAACCGGCACACTGTACCATAAAGGAATTCGCAAAAAAGAGGCTAACCGGCCAGTCTGGTGCAGGTAATGGCTGCCAACCATCATCCAGATGGGTGATAACAGGAGTATGGGCGTTTTTAGGAACTGACCCGGTATGTTCCTGGCCAACCATTTTACGGAAAGCCAAAGTCCTCCTGCCAGATCACCACCCGCGGCCCCGCCGCTCATGCGAACGGCATTGCCCGGTGCCCGGAAAACCAGCCAGCTCGAAACAAACGCAACAACCAGCAGGCCGAGGAGCTGTTTATCCAGTTGCCGCTGAACAAGGAGGCGGTACGTGAAAATGGCTATCAGTATACTGATTAGCAGCAGCATATGGGTTTCGCCGCAACCGACAATCATAAAGATCAATACAGCGGCCCATAGGCCTGTCAGCCTATGCAACGTACCCGGCGATTGCCGATACCAGCGAATAAGTACGGCTCCCCAGTAGAGCATGAGCGCAGTTGGTACCGTATAGACCGTGATGGAGGCCATCCAGACAAAAGCTTCCACTACGCTGGGAAGTATCAGGATATAGGCGCCAAACAACGTACCTGCAATGGTCAGACTAACCCGACGAATGGAATCGGGCGGAACGATGGAGCGCAACAAGTCAACGATAAACAGATAGGCGGCCCATACCCAGGCCGTTGCCATCAGGGCCGGAATGAACTTATAACCGCCATACCACCCCCATACCAGCGGGCTACCGTGAACCAGAAAATTGGAGAAGTAACGCCCTGTCCAGCCATCGTAATAGTACTGCTGGGCCTGCCAGAATCCATACCGGATGGCTGTATCAGCAAAGCAATAGTCGTCGGCAGCAGAGGGATGATTGAACCAGGAAAGCGCTAAAATCGGCATAAACGCTATGGCAAAGAATCCGTAAGCAGATAACGATAGCAGGCGGGCCAGTAGCGGATGGGTCATAGAGTGACATACTGAACAGGATACCTTATTCAGTCTTTTTGATTAGAAACGGATACGCCAGCACGGCTAGCAGGATGACGAGCGTACCGAGGTAGAAGCCTGCGGTCATGCGTTCGCGGTCATTGAAAATCAGTACCGCCAACAGAATTCCGTAGACCGGCTCCAAATTTACGGTCAGAATAGCCATGTAGGGTGAAAACTTGCGTAATAGGCTTACACCCGCCGTGTAGGCGTATACGGTGCAGACGAACGCCAGGATAAAAAGCCACAGCCACTGACCCGCCCGCTGTGGAAATAGCTCGGCCATAGGCGGGTGTACCACGGCGATATAGACACCACACAGCACCACCGACGTGAGGAAAGCGCCAATCATTTCCTGCCGGGCGATCACCAGCGAAGTATGCCGTTGCGCAAACCGGCTGTTGATAATGGTGAACAGGGCTGCCAACATGGCCGAAAAGACAGCCACGGCCAGCCCGGCTACTTTATCGAACTCAAATCGGAAAATCAGGTAGAGGCCCGACATGACTACTACGCCCATAACTACCTCAAGGGCTTTTACGCGCCGTTTCAGGATGATCGGCTCCAGCGCCGATGCCCAGAGCGAACTGGTGGCCATGCCGGCCAGACAAACCGATGCATTGGCCAGTCGGGCTGCCCAGAAAAAGGCAAACCAGTGAACGGCAATCAACCCGCCGGTGGCCAGCAAAGCCCATTGATCAGTTGCCTGTTGGTGCGCAGGCGCATCCACCGCACCAGTTTGGCGGCCGGGTACGTTGCCCTGTAGCGCCAAATCGGGTCTTACCCGTAACACAACGACCAAGCCCAGAGCAGCTAATCCAGTACGAAGAGCCACCAGAGCAGGAGCGCCGAGTGGTTCCAGCAGCAGCCCCAGAATGGCTGTGAACCCCCAGATAAGCACAATGAAGTGCAGGTGAAGATAATCGCGGAAGGAGGGATTGGGAGTCAACGGAGTTGCAGGTTTCAAGTGTCAAGTAGCTCTGCTTATCAACTGATCCGCGGATAAGCGAAGCACTTGACACCTGACACCTGACACTTATCTGGGTATCGTGTTATACAGCAAGACGCCAATGCCCGCGAAAATAAGGTTGGGAAGCCAGACGGCCAGCACCGGGCTGATCGCGCCCGACTCGGCAACGCCTTTCGCCAGCATATAGAAGAGGATGTACACGAACGCCAGAATGAACCCAAGCGCCACTTGCCAACCCACACCCCGCCGACTTTTACGCGCCGACATAATGACGCCGATGACCGTGAGGATCACGATGGCGAAGGGGCGCGTGGCGCGGGTATATTTTTCGAGCAGGTACGTTTGCACACCATCGGCCCCGCGGCTCTGGATAAGCGCAATGTAGCTTTCGAGTTCGGGCTTGGTCAGCGTTTCAAACAGGCTGAAATCCGAGTCGAAGTCAGATGGTTTCATGTTCAGCGTCGAGTCCATGCGGGTGACTGAGGGCGCCAGGCTTTCGTGTTGCTGCTCGTCGAACTTCCTGACCTGGTAATCGTAGATGATCCACTTGCCTTTTTTCGTATCCCACTCAATGCGGTCGGCCGATAGTTTCTGCCGTAGCTGATTGCCCTGTACTTCTTCCAGCGTGAATTTGTAGCCTGTGTTATTCAGGTTGTTATAGCTTTCCAGATAGGCATATACGTTCGGCGCCAGCTTCATGTGCACGTTGCGGCCGGTGTAGGTGTAGGCGTCTTTGGTGTATTTCAGCTCGAAGCCGATCCGGGTTTTGTTAGCCTTCGGAATCAGGTAGTTCACCATGTAGTAGCTCACGCCCGCCAGAATCAATGAACCGAGCACGTAGGGATATAACAGCCGGATGAAGCTGACGCCGCTACTCAGAATGGCAATGATTTCGGAGCGCGAAGCCAGTTGCGAGGTCAGGAAGACCGTGGCAATGAATACCATCAGCGGGCTGATCATGTTAGCCCAGTGCGGAATGAAATTCAGGTAATAATCGAAGAAGATCGCCGCACCGGGCGCCGACCGTTTCCGGAAATCATCTACTTTTTCGGTGTAATCAACCACGCAGACAATCAGCACGATCAGCAGCACGACAAAAAAGTAGGTCTGCAAAAATCGTTTTAGAATGTACCAGTCAAGCTTTTTCATTAGGAGACTAACAAGTTCTTCGCCACATCGTAGCTAACAAATAACGCCTGATCGGGCGCAATAGTCACCTGCATCGACCGATCAAAAGAACTGATTTCAGAAACTTTAACAACGCTGCCCAAAGTCAGCCCGCAGGCATCGAGATGCTGCAAAAAAGCCGTTGAATGATCGAGCACACCCATCAGGCAGGCTTCATCAGTAGGAGTGAGGTCGGCTAATTTACGGTATGTTAGAGCCGGCATCAGACCCGCCGGGTTCGGAATTGGGTCGCCGTGCGGGTCGAACTGCGGGTGATTCAGAAACGCATCGAGGCGGGTTACCAGTTCATCAGACCGGACGTGCTCCAGTTCTTCGGCCATCTCGTGTACCTGATCCCAGCCGAAGCCGAGCTTCTCGACCAGAAAGACCTCCCAGAGCCGATGGCGACGAATAATGGTTAAGGCCAGCCGTTCACCTTCTTCGGTTAAGCGAACACCCTGATAGCGCTTGTAATGAATTAACCCTTTGTCGGCCAGTCGTTTAAGCATATCCGTGACCGAAGCGGCACGAGTTGCGGTCATTTCGGCCAGCGCATTGGTCGTTACCTCTTCTTCCTGGCGACTGGCTATGGCGTAGATCGTTTTCAGATAATTTTCTTCAGTGAACGAAGTCGTCGCCATAGAATCGGTGGTGATTTCTTTCCCGTTGGTACAGGTAACGTGAACAATGTACAGGCAAAAGTAGTTTTTTGATTAGTAATAATAAATTTTTAGACGAACCTAAAAAACAAGTTTGCTGTTTTCCGTTCACAGTCGTCTGTGCTCGGCACCATCACAGGCAGGTACGTTGGCGGAGCAACAGACAACTGTAAACGGAAAACAGTAAACTCTTCAGTTTATGGCCTGGCGGCAGGAAATCTTTACTCAATCGTTACCGGAAGCGCACTCAACTATCCACGTACCTACATCGGCTGGTTTTTTTCGGACGTTGAAAGCGTATGTAGGGCCTGGGCTGATGGTGGCAGTGGGCTATATGGACCCCGGCAACTGGGCTACCGACATTGCCGGTGGCGCACAATTTGGTTATCGGCTCCTATCGGTCGTGCTGATCTCCAATCTGTTTGCTATTCTGCTTCAACACCTAGCCCTGAAACTGGGAATCGCCACTGAGCGTGATCTGGCGCAGGCCTGTCGTGACCATTATAGTCGCCCGGTAGGAATCGGCCTTTGGATGCTGGCCGAAATTGCTATTGCCGCTACTGATCTGGCCGAAGTGATTGGGTCGGCCATTGCCCTGAATCTGCTCTTTGGTATGCCACTGCCCGTTGGTATTGTGGTCACCGCCATTGACGTGTTGCTGCTGCTCTGGCTTCAGAATAAGGGCTTTCGGATGATCGAGATCATTGTGGCCGGGCTGATCTTCCTGATCCTGGCCTGTTTTGCCTACGAACTCCTCGTTTCCCGACCCGACGTGAACGCGCTGTTAGGTGGATTGGTACCTCGTGCCGAGGTAGTGACCAACCCCGGCATGCTCTACATTGCCATTGGTATTCTGGGCGCAACGGTGATGCCGCACAACCTGTATCTGCACTCCAGTATTGTACAAACCCGCGATTACCCCCGTACTGAAACGGGTAAGGCCAAGGCAATCAAATTTGCGACGATCGATTCATCTGTATCGCTGTTACTCGCGTTTTTCATCAACGCAGCAATTCTGATCCTGGCCGCCGCCGCGTTTCACTTTTCCGGTAACCAACAGGTAGCCGACATCACCGATGCCCACCGCCTGCTCGACCCACTATTGGGTGTTCAGCTGGCCAGTATGCTATTTGCCGTGGCGCTATTGGCCTCGGGGCAGAACAGCACGCTCACCGGTACGTTGGCCGGGCAGATCGTGATGGAAGGCTTTCTGAACCTTCGCCTGAAACCCTGGGTACGTCGCCTGATCACCCGGTTGATCGCTATCGTTCCTGCCCTTGTCGTGGCGATCCTGTACGGCGAACGGGGTACGTCCGAATTACTGGTGTTTAGCCAGGTGATCCTGTCGCTGCAACTAAGTTTTGCCGTGGTACCGCTTGTACAATTCACCAGCGACCGCCTGAAGATGGGCCGTTTTGTCAACCCAACCTGGGTACGTTACCTCGCCTGGGGTGTGGCCGGCCTGATTATCTGTTTGAATGCCTACCTCTTGGTTGAGACCGTGGTGGGTTAAAAATAGGCACTGCGCCTACCGGATTCCCGAAAATCGGTGGCTATACCAACGGGTTGGCGTATTTTAGGGTCTTTCCAGTATAGCTCAACCAGAACGTATGAAAAAGGCGTTATTTCTCTCATTGCTAGGGCTGTTAAGCATTGGCTGTAAGAACCAGCTCAATCCTGATCCGGCCAGTACGTTTGCCATGTCGGCCTGGGTCGATTATAGCACCAGTCCAATCTCCGTTCAACTTCGGGGCTCTGTATTTCAATCAACGGCGGGACCTACTGAAACGCCCTTCGATAAGGCGGAGGTGTACCTATCGGAAAACCAGACAAGTGGTTATCAGTTGCTGACGACCACCAGCCAAAAAAGCGTGGCGTTACCCAGTTTAAAGCAGGGAATGTCGTACTACGTTCAGGTGAAGGGAACGCTGGGCAGCACCAGTGTCGACAGTAGGCCGGTGCTGCTGGTAAACGATGTGGTGACGCCAACCAGAAAGCTCATGCCCTACGACCCGCTGGCGATGTATTACGTTTCTCCGGCCGGGTTACCCGTGATCCAGCAAAAAACCGACTATACGAACATATCGAGTATTCTAACCACCTCATTGATCGATGCGGCGGGGACAAAACCAGTGGCGGCCTATACCAGCCCTACAACTAGCCAACCTCTGTTCAAAGGGTGGAACAACACCAACCAGCGCGCTTTTTTTGAGATAACCCGGTCGGCCAAACGGGCGTTGGTAAGCTACGACCTGGCCACGAAAACGTATACCGATGTACCGTTACCGGCCGAAGCGGAACTGTGGAACTACGCCATTGCGCCCGACGGGCAGCAGGTAGTTTTTACCGATTACAAACGCGCCGGGCTATGGTATTTCGATGCGCGAACCAATACGCAAAAGCAACTAGATACGCAGGCCACTGTATACGATCTAAGCTGGACGCCCAACAGCCAATACATCTGGTTGACTACACCAAATAGTGCAGGAGCAGCGTCGGTAAAGCAATATGATCCGACTACCTCGACAAAAACGGGCATATTCGATGAAAGCGGTACGCTCTCGGGTGCCCAATCATCGCCAAACGGTAAATGGATTCTGTACCTGAACAATGCGTCTGGGCAGGATGTCCTGTGGCTTCGAAACAAAGAGACTGGCGCTAAGCGGCCCGTAGGGTTCGTGAACCAATACGGTTGGCTCAATGACGGCACCTTCTGGGCAGGCTACCGTGCCAGCGACGCAAAAACCCCGACCGAACGCGATTCGTTTTTGTGGGTATTCACGCCGTAAGAATTCTATGTTACAAACCCAATTCCTTCCGCAGGGTGCTGTCGGCAGGGGTATTGTGGTTCCAGTAGTCGGACTGGAGGCTTTTCTGGAGGATGGCCCGTGAGGTGAGCACCTTGTCTTTGGTCTTGTACGTGTCCTCCCAGCCAGCAATCCGGTGCGGAAAAGCGGTCTCGAAAATGATCGTCAGCTGTCGCCCGTCTTCTTGGTAATCGACCGTGTACGCTTTGCAGGGGCCAATGGCAATGCCGGGTACGTAGGTACGTGTCCAGTTTATGCCCCGCACTGAATCGAGGGTGGCGGTGGCAGCAAGCGATTCCAACCGTTTGTGTCGAAGCCGGGCGGCCTGTGTGCCGGGAATCAGGTGAATAGCACCTGTGGGCAATTTTTCCGGATTGAGCCGGATGCGGTTCCAGAGCTCATCTTCCAGCAGGGCCTTGCCAACGGTATAGTCTTCGGCCACTTCCTGCTCGAAATACGACCGGCCCCACACGGCGTACCCGTTGTTTTTGTAACTCACCTGCACATAGCTCTGCCCGCACCATTCCTGCCCCGATGTGGTGACTTTCAAGGTGTTCGGAAATTTGGGCGGTTGGCCGTTGCCATTGTCAATTGGCGTGAAGACCGATGTGAACAGCGAGTAATCATACACACCCGTTATGAACCGACGAATGTAGTTGGTCTTCAGCACCGGAATAGCCAGGCTGCGCGACTCGTCTGATTCCGACTTCACCTGTTTATCCGTCCGGAAATCTTCGGTCACAAACACCAGCACGGCTTCACCCGTACGCGAAGCACCGTACTGTGCCTGATCGAGGCGGTACGTATTCAGCTCGGCTTTGCCGCCAAACCAGTAGTCGCGAAACGGTTTCGTTGACGCCAGCGACGGGGCTGGCGGCGTGGTGGGGCCTCTCTGGTAGACGGTAGCGCCCATGAAAATAGCGAAACCCACGGCCAACGCCATGACGATATACAGGAAGTTGCGCTGAATGAACATGATTTTAGTAGTTTGTTGCAGAGACGCAAGATATTGCGTCTCTGCAACAAACGGACATCACTATGCACAGACTACGTTTACTGGCACTCTTTCTGGGGACGTTTGCGCTTCTCCAGCCGCTGTCGGCTCAGATCGAAAAGGCACCGCAACGCAGGAAGGGAGAGGGCAGCGGTCCCTACAACCGGCTGATCATTCGGGGCGTCACGCTCATCAACAGTACGGGGGCACCGCCAATGGGACCGGTGGACATTGTGGTGGAGAAAAATCGCATTGCGCAGGTTCAACAGGTGGGTTATCCCGGCGTACCGATCGATCCGCAACGGCGGCCACAGGCAACGGCGGGCGATCAGGAGCTGAACTGCGAAGGGATGTACCTCATGCCCGGTCTGATCGATATGCATGGCCACATTGGCGGTAAAGACCAGGGCACACCGTCTGAATATGTATTTAAACTCTGGATGGGTCACGGCATCACTACCATCCGCGACCCGTCGGCGGGCAATGGGCTGGATTGGGTGCTGGAACACCGGGCCAGGAGCGAGCGCAACGAGATCGTTGCCCCGCGCATCAAGGCCTACACCGTTTTCGGACAGGGAAGTAAAGAAGCGATCACCACGCCCGAACAGGCACGTACCTGGGTACGTCTGAATGCACAGCGGGGAGCCGACGGCATCAAATTCTTCGGAGCCGAGCCAAACGTGTTTCGCGCCGCTTTGGAGGAAAACAAAAAGCTGGGCCTGCGATCAGCCTGTCACCATGCCCAGCTGGAAGTGGCTCGGATGAACGTGCTGGCCACCGCCAAAGCCGGCCTGACATCGATGGAACACTGGTATGGCCTGCCCGAAGCCCTCTTCGCCGACCGCACCGTGCAGGATTACCCCGCCAGTTACAATTACAACAACGAGCAGGACCGGTTCACGGAAGCGGGTAACCTGTGGCAGCAGGCCGCCAAGCCGGGTACCCCTCGCTGGAACGCCGTGCTGGACTCGCTGATCCGGCTGGATTTCACGCTCGACCCGACCTTTAATATCTACGAAGCCAACCGCGAACTGATGCTGGCCCGCCGCGCCGAATGGCACGACGACTACACGCTGCCCAGCCTGTGGCGGTTCTACGGCCCAAGTCGCATCTCGCACGGGTCGTACTGGCACGATTGGGGCACCGAGCAGGAGGTTGCCTGGAAAAAGAACTACCAGCTCTGGATGCAGTTTATCAATGAATTCAAAAACCGGGGCGGTCGCGTCACGGCGGGTTCCGATTCAGGCTTCATCTATCAGCTGTATGGCTTTGCCTATATCCGTGAGCTCGAACTCCTGCGCGAAGCGGGTTTCCATCCGCTCGAAGTAATCCGATCGGCCACGATCAAAGGGGCCGAAGCGCTGGGTATGGCCGATCAGATCGGCTCGGTGGAAGTGGGGAAGCTCGCCGATTTTGCCATCATGAAAGAGAATCCGCTGGCCAATCTGAAAACCCTGTATGGAACTGGCGCTATTCACCTTAACGAGAAAAACGAAGTAGAGCGCATTGGCGGCGTGACCTACACGGTGAAAGACGGCGTAGTGTACGATGCCAAACAGCTTTTGGCC
This sequence comes from Fibrella arboris, assembly GCF_041321095.1. NCBI lineage: Bacteria > Pseudomonadati > Bacteroidota > Cytophagia > Cytophagales > Spirosomataceae > Fibrella > Fibrella arboris. Next base: position 17,002 of record NZ_JBGGWE010000023.1, read on the forward strand.
GACGTCCGGCAGCTCGTAGCTGAGGCCAAAAAGAAAGAAAACTTCGACATCCGCCAGCCCGGCGTTCCTGCAAAACCCGCCAGGCAGGGTAGTGGGGAGAAATAAGCCTAAGGTAGCCTGGCGCGAGCGTGTGCTCGCGCCAGCGGGGCGTTCACTCGATCAGTTGGCGATCAACACGCGTTTTGTCAACGTACCTGTGGGTTCAACGACACGCAATAGGTACGTTCCCGAAGGCAGATTACGCACATTGACCTGCATCCGGTCGGCGGTGACGGCTTGCTGATGGCGGATCTGACCGGTCAGATCCAGCAGTTCGGCGGTTGATCCGGCAATCAGGCCAGACAGGATCAGTTCGTTACTCACGGGGTTCCCCAACAGGGTCAGTTCACCATTGGCGCGAATGACGACCGCTCGGATAGGGGAGTAGTTGAATGTGCCGTCGGTGTCTATCTGTTTCAGGCGGTAGTAGTTGGCACCAGAAACGGGTGTCTCATCCGTGAAGCTATACTGCTGGCGTGCCGTTGTCGTGCCCTGACCCGTTACCCGGCCAATCCGCGTGAATGACTGAGCATCGTGGCTACGCTCTACGTCGAAGTAGGCATTAGTTGATTCGCTGACAGTGGCCCAGTCAAGGCTGGCCATCAGGCCGCTGGCTTTGGCAGAAAACGAAAGTAGGTTGACAGGAAGGGTTGTACTGGTCACCGTAAAAGTGGCCCTAAAATTAGCTCCGCCGTTCGAATCATATCGATCGCCCTGATTGGTCGTAATCTGCCAGTATACTTCAACCGTATAGTTGCCTGATGGTAAACCGGAGGCCAGATTGATGTTAGCACCAGTGTTTTCCCACAATTGATCCCCACCTCCGTTTAAATTAGAACCGAAAGGCAAGCCCACCAGCGTAAATGTTCCGGCTGGACTTCCTGTCGGATATACGCGGTAGTACAGTCGTGCCCCGGTTACGTCGCCACCGTTATTTTTATAGGTCTTTATTTGGCCACCTTTAAGGGTAATGAATGAATTGGCTGATCCGTAAGTCGAGTTATTGAAAGTACTTGAGCCCGCCGCATTTATTCCACCCGCTCTGTAGCTCTCGTTCCCATCTACGCTAACGATAGCATATGTTTGAAACATCTCTGCCTGTTGCGCCTGAACGCGCATAAACGTAGTAAGACCTAGTAATAAACTGTAAATGAGCTTCATATCGTGAACGGTTTGTTGCGCAAAGATGAGTATATTTTCCTTTTATTGGTATAATAGGTATAAGAAAATAGTACAATTTCGCGTTTACTGGCGGGTTTATCTATAAACAGAGAAGGGTCTATAACACTGCTACATCAGTGCCATAGACCCTTCTCTGGTAAGTAGTATCAACTACTTCTTGTTACTATCTACTTTTAACCGTTCTTCGCGATTGGCAATTTCCCAGGCGGTGAAGAAGACCAGCCGAGCCGTTTTTTCGGCCAGCTTGAAATCGATCTTGTCTACATCATCCGTTGGGCGGTGGTAGTCGGCGTGGAGGCCGTTGAAGTAGAAGATGATGGGTATCTTGTGCTTGGCGAAATTGTAGTGATCCGACCGGTAATAGATGCGCTCGGGGTCGTTCGGATCATTGTATTTGTAATCCAGCTCCATCTTCGTGTTGGCGTTGTTCTGCTCTTCGCTGATCTTGTGCAAATCGCTCGACAGTTTGTCTGACCCGATCACGTAGATGTAATTATCCTTGGGCGACTTGTCTTTGTGCAGGTCATCAACCCGGCCCACCATATCGATGTTGAGGTCGGCCACGGTGTTTTCGAGCGGGAAAATAGGGCCGAAGTCGGCGTAGTATTCCGAACCCAACAACCCTTTTTCTTCACCTACTACCGTCAGGAACAGGATTGACCGGCGTGGGCCTTTACCCTCGGCTTTCGCTTTGGCAAATCCCTGGGCCAGCTCCATGACCGATACCGTGCCCGAGCCATCGTCGTTGGCGCCGTTGTTGATCTGGCCGTCAGGGCTGATGCCGATGTGGTCGTAGTGGCCCGACACCACCAGCACTTCGTCTTTTTTGTCGGTGCCTTCCAGATAACCCGCCACGTTTTCGGTCTGTACGTTCTCGTCTTTACGTTCGCCTTTCACCGCCACTTTACCGGCCAGTTTGCCAATGGTACTCGTACCCGTTTTGGCCATCTGGTCCAGTGCCTTGCGGAATTTGTCGGGCGACTGACCCAGCAGTGCCGCACCCATGTCGGTCGAGACCATGAACGTACCTACGCTGCCCGTATTTTCAGTGCCGGGTTTCAGACTCAGGCGGTTGAAGCGCTGTTGTAACGCACCCCGCTCTTTCAGGAGTTGTTTGAAACCATCTGCATCGGCTGTCGATATAATGAACACCTGGGCGGCCCCCTTGTCTTTAGCCGCTGTCACTTTGGCGCGCCAGCTATCCGCCTTGCCCCATTTCGAGCCTTCTTTCGTGTTGCTCACGGCCGAAATGCCTTCTGCGTTCTTGGGTTCGCCGTCGAGCATGACAACGGCTTTGCCTTTCACATCGAGGTTTTCGTAGTCGTTGAACTTGTCATCGACGATGCCGTAGTTCACGAAGACCGTTTCGTAGTTGGTTTCAGTCGGCAGCGAGAACAAGCCGTTGAGCAGGAAGTCGCTCAGGTACGTGAACTGCTTACCCCCTGCTTTAGCATAAACATCGCCCCACGTCTTTTTGTACAGCGTGAAGGGTTGCAGGAAGCCCATCTTGCCGTCGGCCTGTTTCACAACGGGTTTCAGGCCGTAAGCCGCGAATTGGCTGGCGATGTAAGCGGCGGCTTTTTTCTGGCCACGGGTACCTGTTTCGCGCCCCTCCATATCGTCGGCGGCCAGAATACGCAGGTTCTTTTCGAGGTCAGCCGCCGTAACGGTTTGCGCGTAGGTAACCGCCGCAGCCGATGTGGGGCCTGAAGCTGTTGGGGCCTGAGCCAGCACAAACTGGCCGGTCAGCATAAGAAGGCCGGTCAGCCGACCAGCACGATGTAACTGCATAAGAAATACGTAAGGTGATGAACGCGTGTATTGTACTTCCAAAGATAAACGATTGACGGGCAGCGGATGGTATCTGCCAACTTTTTGGGTTTATTTTAGCAAGGCCACGTTGTAGAGCGGAGAATTAGGGTCGTGAGTGCGTAGGGTCAACCCTGCGGTTTGGGCCTGCGCAATCAGAATGCGGTCGAACGGATCACGGTGGTGCAATGGCAATTGTTGATAGGCCAGTAACTGAGGCAGCGAAATAGGAAGGATCTTAAAATCGGCTGGAATGATCCGGTCAAGCGGATAGCGCAACTAAAATACTTCTCCTAACGAGCGTCTTCAAGAATTACGCTCCAGGCCGTAGACAACCTGGGGTCGTCATCAAGATGCCAGACAAGAGTGTGAGTATCAACGAGTAAACGCATCAGTGCATGTAGTCGTTGAGATCGTCTAATGGCGCATTGAAATCGTCAGCGATAAACGTAATGATGCCCTTCCCAGCGCCTCGCTTGTTAGGTAGTTCAGGAAACGAAACGTCCTTAACAGGCTGGTTCTTCCTCTTTTTGACCTCTAAAAACTCAATAAAGTCTAGAACTTCAGCCTGTAATTCAGGTGGTAACTGGCTGGCTTTGCTATCAATCTGTTCTAAAACTGACATTTTCTCCCATGTTTTTTACCAAATATACTAACCGGAACAGCCTCACTGAAAACCCATGGTTGGCTGGCCTGTGATTAGGGATGAAATATAATAGGGTTAATGGTATGTAGAGAGCTCTATTGCCTTTGTAGTACTATGAAAACGAACGGATTACTGATCGGTGGAGTAGGGGCGGTGGTAATGCTGTCGTCGTTCTCGCTGTGGGGCCGTTTGGGTGATGAAGTCGATTTCAACACGCAGATCAAGCCCATCCTCAACAAAAACTGCATTGCCTGCCACGGCGGCGTTAAAAAAGCGTCCGACTTTTCGCTCTTGTTCAAGCAGGAAGCGTTTGCGCCCGCCAAATCCGGGCATCCGGCCATCATTCCCGGCGACGCCGACGGGAGCGAACTCATCCGCCGCCTCAGCCTGACCGACCCGGACGAACGCATGCCGCTGGATGCGCCCCCGTTGAAAGCCGAAGAAATTGACCTCCTTAAAAAATGGATCGATCAGGGTGCCGAATGGGGCGATCACTGGGCGTTTCAGACCCCGTCGCTGCCAGACGTACCCAGCATTGGCACCATCTGGAGCCGGATGGGGCTGATGGCGCACCCTGAAACCGACTGGGCGACGAATGACATCGATCATTTTGTGTTGTCAACGCTTCGCGAAAAAGGCCTGACCGCTTCGCCCATCGCCGATAAAGCCACCCTGCTGCGTCGGCTAAGCCTCGACCTGACGGGCCTGCCGCCCACCGAGGCGGAGGCCGCCGCGTTTATGGCCGATCCATCGCCCGAAGCGTACGCCAAGCAGGTCGATCGGATGCTGGCGTCGTCGGCTTTCGGCGAAAAATGGGCCGGTATGTGGCTCGATCTGGCGCGTTATGCCGACACGAAAGGCTATGAACGCGACCCCGGCCGGAAAATCTGGCGCTACCGCGATTACCTGATCAAGGCCTTCAACGCCGATAAACCCTACGATCAGTTCCTGACCGAACAACTAGCCGGCGACCTGTTGCCCAACGCCACCGACGATCAACTGGTAGCCACGGGTTTTCACCGGAACACGATGAACAACGATGAAGGCGGTACGCAGGACGAAGAGTTTCGGGTGGCGGCGGTCATTGATCGGGTCAACACCACCTGGGACGTGTTTCAGGGCACCACCTTTGCCTGCGTGCAATGCCACAGCCACCCGTATGACCCCTTCCGACACGACGATTATTACAAGTACATGGCGTTTTTCAACAACGCCCGCGACGAAGACGTCACCACCGAAACGCCTACGCTACGCTTTTATAGTGGAGCCGATTCGCTGCAACTGGTTCAGTTGACGCAGTTTGTTCGTCGGTCGGTGCGTGACCCGAAGCAGGCGGATGCGGAGGTTCGTCGGGTCACGATGATGGCCCGGACGATGGAGCCGAAGATCAATTCGCACGATTTCGACCAGTATGTCAACGCCTCACTGCTCGATGCCAAGTTTTTCGGTGTGCAGCACAACGGTTCGGCCCGGATCAAGCCCACCACCCTCACGAGACGTACCCGGCTTTATGTGGCCTGGGGTACGTCGGCCCCCGACGCGCAGGTGACCTTCCGGCTCGATAGCCCAACGGGTCGGGTGCTGACTACTGTGCCGGTCCCGAACACGGGCGGTGCCTGGAGCGATTCGGTGCAGGCCATTCCGCTGCCGAACGTACCTGGGAAACACGCCGTCTATCTATCCCTGAACAGCCCGACTAAACCCGCCGAATGGGTCATGCTGAAATGGGTGTCGTTTCAGCCTCCACTCGTTCCGCAAGCCGAAACCAGCCTGCTGGGTCTGCTCAACAAAAACCCGGACCAGACGCCGATCATGCTGGACGGAACGGGCGAACTGGCTCGCAAAACACACGTATTCACACGCGGAAGCTGGCTCTCGCCCGGTGCCGAAGTGACGCCCGACGTGCCAGGTACGTTGCCGCCGATGGATACCGACGACCAGACGCTGCCCCGCAACCGCCTTGGCCTGGCCAACTGGATGACCCGCCCCGACCATCCGCTGACCGCCCGCGTGGCCGTCAACCGGTTCTGGGAACAGCTGTTCGGCACCGGCATCGTTGAAACGGTGGAAGACATGGGCACGCAGGGCATTCAGCCCACCCACCGCGAACTGCTCGACTGGCTGGCCGTAACGTTTGTGCACGACGATCAGTGGAGCATGAAAAAACTGCTGAAACGGATCGTGTTGTCGAGCACGTACCGGCAACAGTCGAACGCTACGCCCGCCATGCTGGCCACTGACCCTTACAACCACTATCTGGCTCGTGGTCCGCGGGTACGGTTGTCGGCCGAGCAGGTACGTGATCAGGCATTGGCCGTGAGTGGCTTGCTCAACAACAAAATGTACGGTCCGAGTGTGATGCCGCCGCAGCCCGATGGCATCTGGCAGTCGCCCTACAACGGGGAGGCCTGGGTGAATGCCAAAGATGGGGAGCAATACCGCCGCGCCCTGTATACGTACTGGAAACGCACGTCGCCCTACCCGTCGATGATCACGTTCGATAGCCCCAGCCGCGAGTTTTGCCAGATCAGGCGGTTGCGCACCAACACCCCATTGCAGGCGCTGGTCACGTTAAACGACCCGGTTTATATCGACGCTGCCCAGCGCCTGGCTGAGTACATGCTGCAGCGCGGCACTTCGCCTTCCGGGCAAATTCAGGCTGGTTTTCGCCGCCTGACGCTTCATGAACTGGCACCCGGAAAGCAGGCTGTTCTAACGAAACTGTACCACGACACGGAAGCCTACTACGCACAGCACCCCGCCGAGGCAGGTACGTTGGCAGGGCAGCAGGCTGGAGTTAATTCAGGTACGTTGCCTCTTCCGAAGGGCTTGTCTACTCGGGCGGCGTTGATGGTGGTGGCGAACACGATGATGAATCTGGATGAGGTGATTGTGAAGGAGTGAGTGACCCCACCCCCCGGCCCCCTCCCCTGGTTTCAGGGGAGGGGGTGACTGGACTGGCGAAATCTGACGATTTTTTTGACGGGTAAAAATGGAATGGTTAGCTATAGTTGATCGATCTAATCGTATGAGTAAATAGCTTTTTATGAGTCAGTTATTACATAACCGAAAGCTTGTTGAGGAGGCGCGGCGGGGTCTTCGAAAGGAGCCCACTCAGCACGAAGCTTTATTGTGGGAAAGGCTTCGTGCCAGTCAGTTGTTGGGGCGGAAGTTTCGGCGGCAACACAGCGTGGGGATGTATATCCTTGATTTTTACTGCCCCGCCGAGCGGTTGGCTGTTGAAGTAGATGGAAACGTACATTGCTCCGATGCCGCTAGGCTGCATGACGAAGAACGCGACGTGACAATGGCTCAGCTCATGATCAAGACGATTCGCTTTACGAATGATGACGTTGCGACCGATATTGAGCGGGTGCTCGCTGAGATAGCTGCGAACTTCGGCTGGAGGCGATGACCCCACCCCTAGCCCCTCCCCTTAAAACAAGGGGAGGGGGTAAAGACTACGACCTTGGCAGTATTTAGGCAATTGGAGGCCTAACGTAGTTGGTAAAAGAAGGGAACGAAAGAAAAACCAAGGCTTGCGTAAGAAAGCAAGCTAATAGAACTTAAACGTACCTATCCAGTCACCCCCTCCCCTGGTTTCAGGGGAGGGGGCCGGGGGGTGGGGTCAACCACATGCAAAAACTAGCCAACGAACTTCAGCAAGCCGCCCTTCGCCGTGAAACGCGGCGGCATTTTCTGCAAACCTGTTCAACGGGGCTGGGCGCTATGGCGCTGGGGCAGTTTCTGGGCGGCTGTAATCCCTTTGCCAATACCGATCAGGCGGCCAGTTTAGCAACAGGTCCCGAGCTGACCGCCACATCGATGGACCCGCGCCTGTCGCAGTTTGCGCCGAAAGCAAAACGGGTCATTTACATCCACATGGCCGGGTCGCCGAGTCAACTCGAACTGTTCGATTACAAGCCCGAACTGCAGAAGTACAACGGCAAAGACTGTCCGCAGGAATTATTGACCGGCAAGAAGTTCGCCTTCATCCGGGGCGTTCCGAAAATGCTGGGCTCAACGGCCAATTTCCGGCAGCATGGCCAGTCAGGGGCGTGGATCAGCGATTACATGCCACATTTGCAGACCGTGGCCGATGAGCTGACGTTCATCAAATCCATGCATACCGACCAGTTCAACCACGCCCCGGCGCAACTGCTCATGCACACCGGGTCAGCGCGGCTGGGCCGGCCTAGCATTGGCTCGTGGGTGACCTACGGACTGGGCTCCGAAAACGACAACCTGCCCGGTTTCATCGTGCTGGCGTCGGGCGGGAAACAGCCGGATGCGGGGAAGTCGGTGTGGGGGAGTGGTTTCCTGCCCACGGTATACCAGGGCGTGCAATGCCGAACAGACGGTGACCCCGTACTGTACGTATCAGACCCGGCCGGCATGTCGCGCGATATTCGGAAGCAGACCATCGAGGCCATTAACCAGATTAACGAACAGGAATACCAGGAAGCCCAAGACCCGGAGATTCTGACCCGGATTTCGCAGTATGAAATGGCGTTCAAGATGCAGTCGTCTGTGCCCGACGCCATGGCGATCAGCGGCGAACCGAAGTACATTCTTGATGCCTATGGGGTTGACCCAACCAAAGGGTCGTTTGCCCGTAACTGCCTGCTGGCCCGTCGGCTGGCTGAACGCGGCGTGCGCTTTATTCAGCTCTTCGACTGGGGGTGGGATACGCACGGCACCAGCAAAGACACGTCGGTGGACGTTGGGTTACAGGAGAAATGTAAACAGTCAGATCAGGCAGTGGCGGCGTTGATCAACGACCTGAAACAGCGCGGTATGCTCGATGATACGCTGATTGTCTGGGGCGGCGAATTTGGCCGGACACCCATGCAGGAAAACCGCGACGGGCAGACGCAGGCCTTCCACGGCCGCGATCACCACCTCGACGCTTTCACGGTCTTCATGGCGGGCGGTGGCGTAAAACGCGGCCTTTCCTACGGCGAAACCGACCCCATTGGCTATTACGCCGTAAAAGACAAAGTCCACGTTCATGACCTGCAGGCCACGATCCTGCACCAGATGGGCTTCGATCACACCAAACTAACCTACCAGTTTCAGGGTCGCCCATTCCGGTTAACGGATGTGGCCGGGAAGGTTGTTAAGGGCGTTTTGGCGTGATTGGCGATGGTTGAGTGGCAGTTGGCACATTGCTTCGCGAGCTAGATGGCTGACGCGTAGTCGAAGGGCTAGGCGTCAGCCATCTAGCTCGCGAAGCAACTCACTTGCGAAGCTATACGCGAGCGCTTCACGGCAAATCACTATCTTGCCTTCCACGTATCCCCCTATCACTTCATGAAATACCTCTTCCTGCTGCTCTTCCTCACAACAACGGCATTTGCCCAGCCTTATGATCTGATTATTCGCAACGGCCGGGTCGTCGACGGTACAGGCAACCCCTGGTATTATGCCGATGTGGCCATTCAAAATGGCCGAATTGCTAAGATCGGCACCATGTCGGCCAGCGAAGGGAAGCAGGTAATCGACGCGAAAAAACAGATCGTTGCGCCAGGATTTATCGATGTGCATGCCCACGTGGAAGGCGATCTGGAACGGCAACCCGGTGCCGAGAATTTTATTCACGATGGGGTTACCACCCTCATTACCGGCAATTGTGGCGGGTCGAACACCAGTCTGCGCTCGATGTTCGATACGCTTCGGCTAAACGGATTTTCGCCCAATCTGGCTTCGCTGGTTGGGCATAATTCGGTGCGGCTAAAAGTCATGAAAGCCGCCTTCCGCGAACCGACTGCCCGTGAACAGGCGGAGATGGAAGCGCTGGTGGAACAGGCCATGAAAGACGGTGCCGTTGGCCTGTCGACGGGGCTGATCTACACGCCAGGTACGTATGCGCGCACGCCCGAAATCGTGAATCTGGCCAAGATGGCGGCAAAATACGGCGGCGTATATGCCTCACACATTCGCAATGAAGGGCAGGATGTGCAAACGGCTATTCAGGAAGCCATCCAGATTGGGCGCGAGGCAGGTATTCCGGTACAGATCTCCCACTTCAAAGTAGCCAGTAAGCCATTATGGGGAAAGAGCACCGAAACCGTTTCGCTGGTCGAGGCAGCCCGCCATAACGAAGGCATCGATGTAACGGTCGATCAGTATCCGTACACAGCATCGAGCACGTCGCTGCAAAGCATTGTGCCCTCGTGGGCGCTGGCCGATGGCGATTCGGTGGCGCTGGGGCGCTTCCGTGACCCGGTAACCCGCCGGAAAATTCGGGACGAGATGACGGTTTCGCTGAAAAAGAACGACCGTAAAAACTACGACTACGCCGTTGTGTCGCGGTTTGAAGCCGATACGACTTATAACGGAAAGAGTATTCACCAGATCGCCGTGTTGCGTGGCCTGAAAACCGACGCTGATTCAGAATCGGAGCTGGTCATGGCACTGATCGAGCAGGCTCAGATGAAACGGATTCAGATGGTGTACCATACCATGTCGGAAGAAGACGTGGCCACGATCATGCGTTACCCAAATACCATGATCGCCTCCGATGCCGGCGTTGCCAGTTTTGGGCGAAACAGGCCGCACCCCCGCGCTTATGGCACCAACACGCGGGTGCTGGGCCGGTACGTGCGCGAGTTGAAAGTGATTCCGCTGGAAGAAGCCATCCGTCGCATGACTTCATTGCCTGCGCAACGGTTTCGTTTCGCCGACCGCGGGCTGGTCCGCACGGGTTACGCTGCCGATCTGGTCATTTTTGATGAAAACACGGTTAGTGATCGGGCTACCTATGAGGCACCACATGCCTACGCCGCGGGCCTGAGTTACGTGCTTGTCAATGGCGTTCCCGTCATTTCGGAAGGAAAACATACCGGCAAACGCCCCGGTCAGGTTTTGCTGGGGAGTGGGTATAGTAAGTAATTGACGCCACCCTAAAGGGTAGATAGGGAAAATACGGGCGCTTCCCCCTTTTATACCAAATTGATAGTTCGCTCTTTTCAGACGAAGAACATGCAATCGCGACGCACTTTCCTAAAACATACTGCCTTGGCCTCAACCGTATTGACCACCGCTGCCTTCACCAGCCACAACGAAGATGCCGTGACTATCGGTCATGGCTCGCACAAATACCGGGTTGTACCCAATTGGGGGGTGCTCGATGCGGGCAAAAACCCGGTCAACGATTGCCACGAGATGGTACAGGATGCCAAAGGGCGCATCTTCATGCTCGGCAACGAGACGAAAAATAACGTGCTGATCTACGACCGGTCGGGCAAGCTGCTTAGTTCATGGGGTACCACGTATCCCGGCGGACACGGCCTGTCGATCGGTACCGAAGGCGCGGAACAGTACCTGCTCATCTGCGATACTGACCGGCATCAGGTGATTAAAACGGATTTGGCCGGTAAAGAACTGATGAAGATCGACTACCCCCGCGAAACGGGTGTGTATGCCTATCCCGGCCAGTTCAAACCCACCGAAACAGCCATTAACCCAGCCAACGGCGACATTTATGTGGCCGATGGCTACGGCGCCAACTACGTTACGCAGTTCGACCGGACGGGTAAACTTATTCGCTATTTCGGTGGCGCGGGCGGGGCCAACGAACAGTTCGATTGCTGCCACGGCATTGTAGTCGATACGCGCAACGCCGCATCGCCAACCCTGCTTGTCACCGACCGGCGGCACAACTGCCTGAAACGGTTTACGCTGGATGGCAAATACATCAGCACCATTGCCCTGCCGGGTTCCTACGTTTGTCGGCCGGTGATCAAAGGCGACATGGTGTATGCCGCCGTATTTCGCAGCACGTCCGACAGTTACCCTGATTCCGGGTACGTTCAGATTCTCGACAAAAATGATAAGGTGGTATCAACGCCTGGTGGGTCGGCTCCAACGTACCTGAACGGCCAGTTACAGGAGCAGCGCAAAGACCGCTCGTTCATGACCTTCCTACACCCCCATGACGTGCATGTCGACGCCGACGACAATATATACGTTGCGCAGTGGGCCTCTCGCAAAACGTATCCAATCAAATTAGAGCGCGTGTAAGCGGTTACGATTTAGCTCCGCTTCATGGACAGATCCCGATTCGGCAACGCAAATCGTAATTCGTTCATAGTAACTGGCCGCTCACGTGGTCGTACCTCCGATGCTTTTCCTCCAGGCCCACCCTTCTGACTGGGCGTTATTTTTTGGTCGTTTTCACCCGCTGATCGTGCATTTGCCCATCGGGTTCCTGGTCGTGGCGGCTATTCTCGAAGTGGGGCGGCGGCTGGGAACGCTGCAACTGAGCAACGGCACCATGACGGCCATTCTGCTCTGGTCGGCCAGCAGTGCCACGGTGGCCTGTATGTTTGGCTATTTGCTGTCGCTGGGCGGCGGCTACGATAAGGAGATTCTCGACGAACACATGTGGCAGGGCATTGGCGTGGCCGTTTTTGCCTGGGTGGCCTGGGGGGCATCGAGCGATTTTCTGCTAAAACGCTTTTCGTTTGGAAGTATCCTGTACGTACCGGCGCTGGCGCTATCGCTCGTAGCGATCCTGGTAGCCGGGCATCATGGTGGCGCACTGACCCACGGCTCCGACTACCTGACGCAGTACACGCCGGAGCCGCTTCGGTCCATAGCCGGTTTGCCGCCCCGTACCGTCAGCATCGCAGTTAAGGCCAAGCCAATCACCGACGTGAATCAGGCGATGGTGTATGATCAGATCGTGAACCCGATTTTGCAAACGCGCTGCGTACAATGCCATAATGCCGAAAAATCGAAAGGCGATCTGCGGATGGACACGCCCGAAAAACTGACGAAAGGCGGCGAGAATGGTCCCATTTTCATAGTGGGCAAAGGGGCCGACAGCGAGATGATCAAACGCTGCCTGCTCGATGAAAGCGACGAACACCACATGCCGCCCAAAGGCAAAACGCCCCTCACCGACGGGCAAATCACGCTCCTCACCTGGTGGATCGATCAGGGGGCGCCGTTCAACAAAAAAGTGGCCGATCTGGCCATAACCGATACCGTGAAGCCTGCCCTCGCTGCATTGGGTACCGATAAAGCCGTGGCCATTGCCGAGGCAATGGGTAAAGCCGTTCCTGCCGCTGGCCCCGCGCCGCTCTCGCCCGTGCTGACGATGAACGTACCTGCGGCTGATCCCAAGGTGATCGCCGCGCTGAAACAGACAGGTTTGCTGGTCATGCCGTTGTCGAAAGCGAATAACCAACTGGAAGTCAGCGCTGTAAACGTGCGTACATTCAGCGATGCGCAGGCAGCGTTGCTGGGCAAACTGGCCGATCAGATCGTCTGGCTGAAGCTCGGCGACACCCAGATCACCGATGCGGCCATTGTTTCCATTGCCAGACTGAAGAACCTCCAGAAACTCCACCTGGAACGTACCCGGATTACCGACGCGGGCCTGAAATCCCTCACCGGCCTACCCAACCTGGAATACCTGAACCTCTACGGCACCGCCATCACCGACGCGGGCCTCGCCACCCTCAGCAGCCTGAAATCCCTGCGGAACGTCTACGTCTGGCAAACCAACGTGACGGGAAAAGGCATCACCGCGCTGAAAACCGCCCTGCCCAACCTGGAAGTCGTCGGCGGCATGAGCGAGAACGGCGTAGCAGTAGTGAATAGCCCGAAGAAATGATAGATCAAGCCTGCTTATGATTTACCTGACTCAATTAAGTTACATCAACGGGGGGCAGGAGCGGTCTTCCACTAATTCGAGGACGTGGCCATTCCGCTGATTGCGAGCTATAATGGACGGCTTTTAGCGCGGGTACGTCCCGCAGAGGAGGCCTACATTGAGGCCCAGATAGAAAAGCCCTACGAAATTCACCTTGTCGAGTTCAACGCTGAGTCGGACTTCAACGCGTTTATGCATGACGAAAGCCGCAAACAGTTTCTGCATTTGAAAGAGCAGGCCGTCAAAACATCAATTCTCTTTCAGGGCGTAAAGCTATAACGCGACTACGAGCGAGCAGTCGAATCGGTTTCGCCGCGCCACTCTACCACGCAAGGCGAGCAATTGCTGCCGAAGCAAATGCTTAACGAAATGGTCTGGTGCCAGCGTCACCACTTCTTTTTTGCTTTTGGCCTTGCTTAGTTATAGTGCCTGTTCAACAAGTGTGGTGTCTAAATCGATAGTTGTTTTCATGGCCTAATCAGTCAAGAAGAACCGGGTACGTTCCACTCCGTCGCGTCGCGACCTAATGGTTGTAGCAACTATTGTCCCCCGCCCGGTCTCCGTCGCATAGCGACCTAATGTTTATAGCAACCATTGTCCCCCGCCCGGTTTCCGTCGCGTCGCGACCCAATGTTTATAGCAACTATTGTCCCCCGCCCGGTTTCTGTCGCATAGCGACCTAATGTTTGTAGCAACCATTGTCCCCCGCCCGGTTTCCGTCGCATAGCGACCAAACTTTCACCCGTGACTTGTTCGGTCGCTATGCGACGGAAACCGGGCGGGGGACAATAGTTGCTACAAACATTGGGTCGCTATGCGACGGAATGCGACGGAACGCGACGGAACGCGACGGAACGCGACGCGACGGAACGCGACGGAACGCAACGGAACGCAACGCAACGCTACGCTACGCAACAATTAACCCCGTCGCTTTTTCAGCCAGTCTTTCACTGCCGGGCCCGTGCCGAAGGGCCAGGGGCGGAGTTCGCTGATGGGCGTGAGTTTGTAGGCCTGTAATTCGGTGGTGTCCATCACGATAGGACCGGTGGCGCGGACGTGGTAGGTGAAAATGACCTCGTTGCGCTGGTAGAAGGTGTAGATGCCCAGAAACTCCACGATCTCAACCTCCGTCAGGCCAATCTCTTCCCGGATTTCGCGCAGAATGGCCTCGGCGGGTTCTTCGCCTTTTTCCAGGAAACCCGTCACCAGTCCGAACCACTCGGCGGGCCAGCCGATGTTTTGCGTCAGTACTACGGTATCGTTATCGTATTCGACAATAGCCCCCACCACCGGCAGCGGATTGTCGTAGAAGACGTACCCACAGGGTTTCGAGCAAACCAGTCGGTCACGTCCGCTGGCTTCTTTCACTTCCAGCGGCGAGCCGCAAACGGGGCAGAAATTGAAGGTCGGCATAAAAAAATACGTCTTCTGTCTTCAGTTCACCGTCCTCTGTTGCGCTGCCACTGAAAATTGTCGCTGCATAGCAGCGCAACAGAGGACGGTGAACTGAAGACAGAAGACAATGGACAATAGTTAAATTTCTTCCCAGAATGCTTCAATCGCACCCAACGCTTCATCAACGGTGTTGGCTACGATGAGCAAGTCGCGGTTTTCGGCTTTCAGGAAACCATCCTCGACGCATCGATCCAGTTGCCGGAGCATCAGATCATAGTAGCCGTTGACGTTGATGATGGCAATGGGTCCGTCGTACAGTTTAAGTTGGCGCCAGGCCAGAATCTCGAACAACTCGTCGAAGGTGCCGTAGCCACCGGGGAGGGTAATCACGCCTTTGGCCAGCGTGACCATCTTGTATTTGCGCTCGTGCATCGTTTCCACGAAATGCAGCTCCGTCAGCGTCTTGTGCGCTACTTCCAGTTCGGCCAGGAAATTCGGAATCACGCCCGTTACTTCACCACCGGCCAGCAGTACTGTATCAGCCACATTGCCCATCAGGCCAAATCCGCCGCCGCCGTAGATCAGGCGGATGTTGCGTTCAGCCAGCTTTTGGCCCAATTCAACGGCTACTTCTTTGTAAATAGGGTTGGTTCCCGGCGAGGAACCGCAGTAAACGACAATGCTTTGCATGGTTTTTTTAATGTAAAATGAAGAATGAATAATGTAAAATGGCTTCGCTCAGGTACGTTACTCAGCAGAGCCATTTTACATTATTCATTCTTCATTTTACATTAGTTTAGTTAAATCCATCCCGCCGAACGTACCTGAACTCATCATCAGAATAACGTCGGCGGCGGATTTGTGTTGGTTGATAAACGTTTCTAAATCAGCGGTTTCGGTAAAAACTTGTAGGCCTGATTTGTCAAAGGCGGCCAGAATATCGTCGGACGAAATAGGGGCGAGGCGTTTAATCGCCAGCGTATGCGCGTTGTAATACACGGCGGCAATATCAGCCGCATCGAGGCTGTGGCGGTACTCGTTCAGGAATGCTTTATTCAGGCTGCTGAAGGTATGCAGTTCCACACAGGCCAGTAGCGTCTTGTCGGGGAATTGTGCTTTTACGGCCTCGGTGGTAGCTTCTACTTTCGAGGGCGCATGGGCAAAATCGCGGTACACGATCTGACGGTCCGACTGCGCCACTGTTTCGAGCCGACGGGCGGCTCCTTTGAACGACTGAATGGCTTCGTAAAATTGCTCATCGGTAATGCCCAATCGGTCGCAAACAGCCAGTGCGCCAGCAATATTTTTCATGTTGTGCAGGCCAAATACCTGCAACGGCACCTCGCCACCCGCCGCCGTTGTCAGGTACGTTTGCCCTTCCCGAATCACGTGCGGATGGGCCACGTAAGGTACTTTCTGCACGTCGTCCCGTTCTTTGGCCCCAATCACGTCCAGCATATTATCCGTTTCGTCGAAGATCAGCACGCCCGATTTCGGCATCTGATCGGCCAGCAGCTCAAACTGATCGACGTATTCTTCATAGGTCGGGTAAATATTGACGTGGTCCCAGGCCAGGCCGCTGATGAGGGCCATGTGCGGCTGATAATGCAGGAACTTGGGGCGGCGGTCGATGGGGGAGGAGGCGTATTCGTCGCCTTCGATGATAATGACCGGCGCGGCATCGGCAGAGAGGTCGTCGGTGAGGCTAACCATCGTGTCGAAGCCATCGAGTTGAGCACCCACCAGGTAATCGAATTTGCGGTTGTGGTGCTTCAGCACGTGCAAAATCATCGACGTGATGGTGGTTTTGCCGTGACTGCCCGCAATGACCACCCGCTGTTTCTGACGGCTTTGTCTGAAAATAAATTCGGGGTACGATAAAACGGTAATGCCCAGTGCCCGTGCCCGTTCCAGTTCAGGGTTGTCGATTCGGGCGTGCATGCCCAGAATAACGGCATCGAGGTCCGTATGAACACGGTCGGGAAACCAGCCCATCTCAGCGGGAAGCAGCCCTTTTGCCTGAAGGCGGGAAAGAGCGGGTTCGTAAATCTCGTCGTCGGAACCCGTAATGGTGTGGCCTTGCTGATGAAGGGCCAGGGCGAGGTTGTGCATGGCACTCCCGCCGATGGCAATAAAATGATAGGCCTGCGGCATGAATGAGTTTACAGTTTACTGTTTACCGTTTTCAGTTTGCTGTTTTCCGTTGCTTCGCTTAGGTACGTATTGTCTGTAGGCGGAGCAACAGAAAACAGCAAACTGAAAACGGTAAACTTATATTGCTAGACGAAGGTAGCCACTATCTTCGTTTAGCGAATAATGAGTTGCCCACTGACTATGAAATGGATAAACGGCCTGGCGGTCGGAATGTTACTGACCGGGTACGTGCCGGCACTGGCTCAAACGTTGCCGCCTGCCGGTAGCCCGTCGCCCTATAAAGGTGAAAACCTTGGTCCTCAGGTGAATTCGACCTATAACGAAGGAACGCCGCTGATTAGTCCCGACGGAAAAACGCTGTATTATACCCGCGAAGACCACCCGAACAACACGATGTTTGCCGACAAAGACAACGGCAGCACCGACATCTGGTATTCGGACTGGCAACCCAGCAACCAGTGGGGCCCCGCCCGGCGGCTGGGTGCCCCGCTGAATCAGTTCAACCACAACGCCGTGTTCAGCATCACGCCCGACGGGAATCAGTTGCTGCTGCGTGGGGCCTATGTGAACGGCCGCTACGAAACACGCGGATTTTCGACCAGCAAGCGCGTCAACGGCAACTGGAGTACGCCGGAGCAACTGGTCATTGCCAACTACGAACGGATGAGCAAAGGCCAGTTTGATTTCGCGTACCTCACCGTGGATGGGAAGACCCTGCTGCTGTCGTTCAGCGAAAAAAAGAACGGCGTGAAAGATGATCTCTATGTGTCGTTCCGGCAGAAAAACGGCACCTGGAGCCAGCCCATGAACCTCGGCCCCGATGTCAATACCGACGACTTTACCGAAACAACGCCTTTTCTGGCCCCCGATGGCAACACGCTTTACTTTTCGACCAACCGCCCCGGCGGGCAGGGCGACAACGACGTGTGGGTGACACGCCGGGTCGATAAAACCTGGAAACGCTGGTCGAAACCGCAGAACCTCGGCCCCACCGTCAATACCGATGGCTACGACGCGTATTATTCCATTTCGGCCCTCGGCGACATGGCCTACCTGACGACCTTCAAAAATACACAAGGCGGCAAAGGCGGTGATATTGTGCAGATTAAACTCATCGACGATACGCCAACTAAACCAGGGGCTGATTCGACCACGTTGGCGCAAAACCCGGCAAAAGCGGGCAGTGGCGGCGACAAAAACCGGGCCGACGACCTGACGCGGCCCGGTGCCGTAGCCATGCTGTCGGGGAAAGTGATTGACCAGAAAACGGGCAAACCCATTGCCGCCCGGATCGTGTATCAGACCTTACCGGACGGGGCGGAAGTGGGTGAAACAACATCGGACCCCAACACGGGCGATTACAAGCTGATTCTGCCCTACGGTCAGAAATATTCCATCCGAACCATTGCTCCTAATTTTATCGCCGAAAGCGAAAGTATTGACCTGACCGGTGGTCCCGGCGACAGGAAAAAGGGCTTCCAGGAGATCAAAGGCAAGGAACTGAAACTTAATCCGATAGAAGAAGGCATCGTGATACGCCTCAACAACGTGTTCTTCGATACGGGCAAAGCCATCCTGCGCGACGAATCAGCCCCGGAACTGGACCGGATGGTGGTGGTAATGAACGAGAACCCCAAACTTGCCGTGGAACTGGGTGGACATACGGATAACACCGGTTCCAACGAGATCAACGCCAAACTCTCGCAGGACCGTGCCGATGCTGTCCGCGAATACCTCATCGGCAAAGGCATCGAACCCGACCGGATCGCCAGCAAAGGCTACGGCGAAAGCAAACCTGTGGCCCCCAACGACACCGACACCGGCCGCCAGCAAAACCGCCGCGTCGAGTTCGTGATCACCAGGAAGTAGAAGGGTAAGCTGAAAAAGATAGAAGCGGTAGGTCTAGATAGGCTGGGTACGTTCCCCACCGTCGCCTTGGCGGCTATGGCAACCATTGTCTTGCGTCGTCTAGCGGCCTAATAGAGCTACAGCACGACATTGTTTGTTCCCTGTCTGACCTTCCGTCGCCTAACCGCCCCGTCGTGTAGCTGCCCCAGCGGGTCATCCCCAAGGGCCATAGCACACAATGAACCCCTGTCAGGCCTGCCGTTACATAACCGCCTCGGCAGGCCTGACCCAATGCCTATACTGACCCAATGTCTATAGCATACGATTTCTTCGTCTGGCCTGCCGTCGTACAGCTGCCCCGCCGTGTAGCCGCCTCGTCGCGGAGCGACCTAAGGCCTATAGGCCATGATTCTTTCCCCATCTGGTCTTTTCGTCGCATGGCCGTACCGTCGCATGGCGACTCAATGTCTATAGCTCCGGTTTCTCTGTCTGTTCTTTTCGTCGCCTAGCGACCCAATGGCTATAGCTCTGTCTGGTCTTTTCGTCGCGTAGCGACCCAATGTCTATAGCACACGATTAATACCCCATCCGGCTTCCGTCGCGTAGCGACCAAACAGCATCAAGCCAATAGTTTGGTCGCTACGCGAC
>NZ_JBGGWE010000024.1:0-35012 GCF_041321095.1 Fibrella arboris
GGAGGTTGGTGACGACGGGCGGGTGCACACCTTTTCCCATTCCGAACAGAGCCGTTAAGCCCCGCACTGCCGATGGTACTGGTGTCACGACCGGGAGAGTAGGCGGTCGCCACCCCTAGACAATAGAGTCCCGCTTCGCAAGAGGCGGGACTTTTTATTGTTATATACCCCTCAGCAAACGATGCACTTATAGGTTGTAAGTTGCTTCGGGCTGTAGGCCCTTTGAACGCAGCGGGAGACCGTTCCGATCAGGGCGAAACACTCACTCAAGGTCACATGTACATCAATATGCGAGTTGTTATCCTGAAACTGTCGAAGAGACACAAGCGCGAAGTAACTTGTTACAAAGTATCAACTGACACAGTTTAAGAAAGCACCTGCTCTTCCGGGCAAAAGTATGTAGTTCGACCTCCTACCTCTATCACCTCGATCGCTATGCCGCACCGAGGACAGAACTTATACGCTTCAGGGTCTTCATAAGGAGACATATCCCACCGACGGGCGTGGATAAGAAACGAAGGTGGGAAATCGCGATAATTGGCTTCTTTGATAATAGCTGTTTCAAGCACAAGATGTATAGCATCGTGGATGGCCTGAATCTGTTCATCAGATAAATCTGCACTAATATTCGATGGATGCACCTTGGCCTGGAACAGCACTTCATCCACAATCCAGTTACCTAATCCGGCCGTGGTAGATTGATCGAGTAGAACGGGCTTAACAGGCGAACGCCGCTTCCTAAGCTTGTTGGATAACGTACCTACATCAATAGAAAGCGCATCGGGGGCTATTTTCTTAAGCTTTAGGTATTCATCAATGTCGGAGACAAGTCCGACTCGTTCAAATTTTCGGGGACATACAAAACCCAGGCAAAAGCCATTCTTAAAGTAAAACACGATACGGGCGTGTCTTGGTCGGTCAATTGAGTTGTGGTAATAAACCAAGTCTCCCGTCATGCCGAAGTGCATCCGGACAATGACAGTGGGATTATCTGTATAGATGAAGAGATTCTTACCAACTCGTTTGGTGCCCAGAAACCGCCGACCGTAGAGGTTCTCTTGTAGTGTGCTAAAATCTGTGGTGAGTAGCTTCTTATCTTCGACCGTAATTGAATCGATGGGTTGATCAAATGAGGTAGCTTCTAAATAGAGACGCCGCATCTCGACTTCTGGTAACTCAGGCATATGGGGTTGATGAATGTCAGTTATATAACGAATCGATTGCCTTTTATTCGTAAAAATTTACGGTTGCAGTTTCAAAATCAGACTGAATAACTATTTTTGTGCTCAGAAACGGGGTATAGCGCAGCCTGGTAGCGCGCTACGTTCGGGACGTAGAGGTCGTGGACGGTCCGCCGCAGCGGTTCGAATCCCGCCATTCATTAAAACGTTGATAAAAAAGGAGAGGTAAAAGCTCCACTTGATTTATAAGAACATGAATCTGATTACGAACAAAGCATGGTGGTGGCACTTTTCCTGCAAAGGATGAGGGTTGCCCTGTTGTGTTCTGTATAACACTCTATCAAAAGGCTCACCGTCATCCCGGTGAGCCTTTTTTATTGTCCGAACTTCCGTCTAACGCCTTACTACAATGACCATTTCGCCTCAAACCAGTCAACAGTATGCTGTTCATACCACGCATCGGCGCATGCTGGCAGATATTATCACGCCCGTGAGTAGCTACTTGCGTATTCGTGATAAGTATCCCAATAGCATTTTGCTCGAAAGCGCCGACTACCACGGCAACGACAACAGCTTTTCGTACATCGCGTTCGATCCGGCTGCGCGGTTCACGTACGCCGAAGGCATCATCAGCACGGTGTTACCTGGGAAGGAGGAGACACGTAGAACAGCTGATCCTGATGCGTTGATGCCAGCGCTACGTAATTTTAAGGATCAGTTCACGGCTCCAGCATCCGGGTTTTCGTTTATCTCAAATGGCTTGTTTGGTTATTTCGGTTTCCCAGCTGTCGAGGGATTTGAAGATATTCACCTGACAGCGCCAGTTCCTGAGGAAAATCGTATTCCAGCAGCGGTTTTTCAGGTATACAGATACGTTGTGGCGATCAACCATTTCAAAGACGAACTGCATTTGTTCGAACATCAATACCTTCAGGAAGGAGAGAAGCCTGCCGAGAGTCTCATTGACGAAGTCACTGCTTTTTTGACGAGTCGTAATTACGCGCTGTACTCGTTTACAACGACAGGTGAAGAAACCTCTAACTTTAGCGACGACGAGTTTCGGGGTGTTATTCAGCATGGAATTGATCACTGCCGCCGGGGCGATGTGTTCCAGATTGTGTTATCACGGCGTTTTCAGACGCCATTCAGAGGCGATGAATTCAACGTGTATCGGGCATTACGGTCATTGAATCCATCGCCTTATCTGTTCTATTTCGATTACGGCAATTTCAAACTGTTTGGCTCATCGCCTGAGTCGCAGATCGTGGTGAAGAAAGGCGAGGCAACGATTTATCCGATTGCAGGTACGTTCCGCCGGACGGGTGATGATGCGAAAGATGCGGAGTTAGCCCAAAAATTGTACGACGATCCGAAAGAATCGGCCGAGCACGTGATGCTGGTCGATCTGGCCCGGAATGACCTGAGCCGAAACTGTGATGTGGTGAAGGTGGAAACGTTTAAGGAAGTTCAATACTATTCGCACGTAATTCACCTGGTGTCGAAAGTCGTTGGCCAATTGAATGAGGGGGCTGATCCGCTGCAGATCGTGGCCGAAACATTCCCCGCAGGTACGTTGTCGGGCGCTCCGAAACATATGGCGATGAAGCTCATTGACCGGTACGAAAACCAGAGCCGGGGTTTCTATTCGGGAAGCATCGGCTATATGGGTTTCGACGGCGAATTCAATCATGCCATTATGATTCGGACGTTTATGAGCCAGAACAATTCGCTGTATTACCAGGCTGGGGCGGGTGTAGTAGCCAAGTCCGTAGTTGAGAGTGAACTACAGGAGGTGCACAACAAGTTAGGCGCGTTACGGGCCGCCATTCAACAGGCACAAACAATCTAAAAAAGTTCTCTGTCATCAGTTTACTGTCTTCTGTTGCGCTGCTACTCAGCAGGTAATTTGATGGAGCAACGCAACAGAAGACAGAGGACACAGATCTCATTTCCATGAAAATTCTTGTTTTAGATAATTACGATTCGTTTACCTACAACCTGGTCTATATCCTGCGTGAGCTGGGCCATCGTCCCGATGTCATTCGGAATGATAAACTGACGGTTGAGGACGCTGCCGAGTACGACAAAATCCTGCTCTCGCCGGGACCTGGAATCCCGGATGAAGCTGGCGTTCTGAAGCCATTGATCGCTGAATATGCTGCCACAAAGTCGATCATGGGCGTTTGTCTGGGTCATCAGGCAATCGGTGAGGTATTCGGCGCAACGCTCGAAAACCTGGGCGATGTGCTGCACGGCGTGGCCCACTCGGCTCAGGTTGTTGACCGGCACGAACCTTTATTCAACGAATTACCCGACGATCTGACGGTGGGCCGGTATCATTCATGGTCAGTCGTCCGTGATGGTTTGCCCAACGATTTACTCATTACGGCCGAAGATGAAAATGGCCGTATCATGGGTTTGCGCCATGCCCGGTACGATGTTCGGGGCGTACAATTCCATCCTGAATCGGTACTGACCGTTGGCGGCGTGCAAATGATGAAGAACTGGCTAATGACGTAAAGAGTGAACGAATGAATGAGCGAAAGAGTGGCTAAGTAGCGAACTACCTGGCCCTTCAGAATACTCATCCATTCGTTCTTCCCAAGGTTTAGTCACTCTTTTACTCTTTATCTCTTTCACTTGCATGAAAGCAATCCTGAATCACCTTTTCGAATATAAGACCCTGACTACGGCGCAGGCAAAGGAAGTACTGCTGGGCATTACGCAGGGCCAGTACAACCAGTCGCAGGTGGCGGCATTCCTGACCGTTTACATGATGCGGAGTATCCGGGTTGAGGAACTGGAAGGGTTCCGCGACGCCATGCTGGAGCTTTGCTTACCCGTTGATTTGTCGGGCTACGATGCCATGGACGTTTGTGGTACGGGCGGCGATGGGAAAGACACGTTCAATATCTCTACGTTGTCGGCGTTTGTCGTGGCCGGGGCGGGGCAGCGGGTAGCCAAGCATGGTAACCACGGCGTATCGTCGCTGACGGGATCGAGCACCGTGATGGAACGGTTGGGCTACAGGTTCACCAACGATATTGGCGAATTGCAGCGCAAAATAGAAACGGCGGGTATCTGCTTTCTACACGCGCCCCTGTTCCACCCGGCCATGAAAAACGTTGGGCCGATCCGAAAAGAGTTGGGCGTAAAAACGTTCTTCAATGTGCTGGGGCCAATGGTGAATCCATCGCGGCCCAACAAGCAACTGGTGGGGGTATATAGCCTTGAATTGGCCCGGCTTTATGCGTACCTTTATCAGCAGACAGACAAGCAGTTTATGGTGCTCCATTCGCTGGATGGTTACGATGAAGTGTCGCTTACTAGCCCATTCAAGGCCATTACGCACCACACGGAACTGATGCTAAATCCGGCAGATATTGGATTTGAGCGACTATCGGCCCAAGCATTGTCGGGCGGGAAAACAGCAGACGAATCAGCTCAGATTTTTATGAATGTGCTGAACAACGAAGCGACTTCAGCCCAGACGCAGGCCGTACTGGCAAATGCCGCTATGGCATTGCTGGCCGCCGGCAAAGCAACCACTACTGAAGAGGCTGTGGCGCTGGCGCGGGAGTCGTTGGAGAGTGGCCGGGCCAAACAGTCGTTCGACATATTGATGAAGTAAGGTCATTCGCCGAGCATTAGTATGTGGAACGAATGACTACTTAACGATTGATAGATGACTATTTTAGATACGATAGTTGCCCGTAAACGGGATGAGGTTGCCGAGCGGAAGGCAACTGTTTCGGAGGCTCATTTACGGAACATGCCCCTTTTTAATCGCTCCGTCAATTCGGCGCGGGCGGCACTGATAGCAGCGGGCTCTACAGGTATAATTTCGGAGTTCAAACGTAAATCGCCGTCGAAAGGTATCATCAACGACCGAGTTGATGTAGCTGAGACCACGCGTGGGTACGTTGCTGCCGGTGCGGCTGTTTTGTCGGTGCTGACCGACGAGCCATTCTTTGGTGGCACACCTACCGACTTGCAGGCTGCTCGCGCCGCTAATCCACACACCCCGATCCTGCGTAAAGATTTTGTGGTCGATCGTTATCAACTTCTGGAGGCAAAAGCCTGGGGCGCTGATCTGGTCTTGCTCATTGCTGCCTGCCTTACGCCCGATCAGGTACGTTCCCTGAGCGAATTTGCCCATGAACTTGGTCTGGAGGTGTTGCTGGAAGTACACGATGCCGACGAGCTGCAACGTTCTCTGTGTGAAAGCATTGATCTGGTTGGTGTGAACAACCGGAACCTGAAAACATTCGTCACCGATATCGATACGTCGATCCGGTTGGCTAGTCTGATTCCAGCTCAGTATGTAAAGGTAACCGAGAGCGGACTGCATGATGCCAGCACGATGGTGCGGTTGCACGAAGTGGGTTATCAGGCGTTTTTAATTGGCGAAGCGTTTATGAAAACAGATAACCCGGCAATGGCTTTGCGTCAGTTAGTGACCGATTATAAGGAACAACTTGTCCAATCTAAAACCATTCATCAAATCGTATGAAGATTAAAGTATGCGGCCTGCGCGATGCGGCCAATCTGGAGCAAGTGGCGGCTCTGAATCCGGATTTTGTCGGCTTTATCTTCTATGACCAATCACCCCGGTTTGTGGGCGACGAACTGGATGCAGATGTGGTTAAAGCCCTGCCTCGGTCGATTCGGAAAGTGGGCGTATTTGTTAATGCCAGCCCGGAATATATTCTGCGATCGGTAAAAAAATACGATTTGCAGTATGTACAGCTTCACGGTAACGAAGCCCCCGATTATTGCCGAAGCCTACAGAACAGGGGCGTTAACATTATCAAGGCCTTTAGGGTCGATGGCACCTTCAACTTCTCGATGGTGAACAACTACAAAGCCTACGCCGATCTGTTCCTGTTCGATGCCAAAGGCGAGCAGCCCGGCGGTAATGGACATACCTTCGACTGGAACGTGCTGAAAAACTACGATAACGAAAAGCCCTTCTTCATCAGCGGTGGTATCGGCCTCGAAAACCTCGACCAGCTGGATCAACTGAAGGGAATGAAGCTCTACGGCGTCGATGTGAATAGCCAGGTTGAAGTATCGCCGGGGGTGAAAGACGTGGCGAAAGTAAAAGAGCTTATCGATCGGCTTCGGCCAATTGAAGAGGAGGAAGAAGCATAGCATTTAACTATAAAAAGCCGCTTTATGGAAACGACGAAGCAAGTTGAGGAGGACAATCAAAGAACGCGGATCGAATGTGTATAAGCCGGAGGACATAAAGCGGTGGGGTGTTGATCGGTTCTTGGACGCTGTTGCTCCTAAAGACGCTTTCTTTTTTGGAATCGAATTCTCTAAAGAAGAGAACAAGCGCATGGATGAAATTCTGGCCGAAGAGAAAAACCGTAAATGATATTCGATACAAATCGTCTAATTGAGCTAATTCGAAAGGACATTAAGGGCCCAGGTCGACTAGTGATACCAGTCGTAATAGTAGGCGAATTAGAAGCATTTGCACTTAAGTCAGATCGGGGAATTCAGAAAGTGAATAGGATGAATTCCATAATCTCTACCTTTCCAATAGCTGATAGTACATTGTCAATAACCAAAAGCTATGCCTTAATTGATGCTTTTAGCCAGGGTAAACTAGACTGGCTTCCTCGCGAAAGGTCTGCTCGGAACATGGGCAAAAACGACATCTGGGCAGTTCGCCGCTGCTACTGCCTTGTAACTGGATATGGAATTGCATAACCGCAGATAATGATTTTGAC
The DNA here is from genome assembly GCF_041321095.1 of Fibrella arboris. NCBI lineage: Bacteria > Pseudomonadati > Bacteroidota > Cytophagia > Cytophagales > Spirosomataceae > Fibrella > Fibrella arboris. Next base: position 6,923 of record NZ_JBGGWE010000024.1, read on the forward strand.
CATCTGACGGCTCTCGGGCTACGTCTGGTAAAGTACTAATTTCATGCAAACGATACTTGAACCCCAACCCTCGACGACGAACGGCTCATTCGAGGTAACCGATAAAGGCTTTTACGGCCATTTTGGTGGTGCATTCATCCCCGAAATGCTGTACCCCAACGTAGAGGAGCTACGCCAAAATTACCTGGACATTATTGCCGATCCGGCGTTTCAGGCGGAGTTCTGGCAGTTGTTGACCGATTATGTAGGTCGTCCCACACCGTTGTTTCTGGCTAAGCGACTGTCGGCACAAGTTGGCGCAACGATCTACCTGAAGCGGGAAGACCTGTGTCATACGGGTGCCCATAAGATCAACAACACCATTGGGCAGATTCTGGTGGCGCAGCGGCTTGGTAAGAAGCGTATCGTGGCCGAAACAGGCGCGGGGCAGCATGGCGTGGCTACGGCTACCGTTTGCGCCCTGATGGGTCTGGAATGCATCATCTACATGGGTTCCATTGATATTGAGCGGCAGAAGCCAAACGTTGACCGTATGCGGATGCTGGGCGCCGAGGTACGTCCTGCCAGATCGGGAAGCCAAACATTGAAAGACGCGACCAACGAAGCCATGCGTCACTGGATCAATAACCCGGTTGATACGCACTACATCATTGGTTCGGTGGTTGGTCCACACCCGTACCCGGATATGGTGGCGCGTTTCCAGTCGGTGATTTCAGAAGAGATTCGGAAGCAGCTGCTGGCGAAAGAGGGCCGCGAAACTCCCGATTACGTAGTGGCCTGCGTAGGCGGCGGTAGCAATGCGGCCGGGGCCTTCTTCCATTTTCTGGATGAGCCTCAGGTACGTCTGGTTGCCGCTGAAGCCGCTGGTCAGGGCGTAAACACGGGTCATTCGGCCGCTACAACGGCGTTGGGCAAACCTGGTGTGCTACACGGATCACGCACGATTCTGATGCAAACAGACGATGGGCAGGTAACCGAGCCTTATTCCATCTCGGCAGGGCTGGACTATCCGGGTATTGGTCCGCTCCACGCCCACCTGTTTGATTCGGGCCGGGGCGATTTCTACAGCGTTACCGACGATGATGCCGTGAAGGCTGGTTTCAATCTCAGCAAACTGGAAGGCATCATTCCGGCCCTCGAAACGGCTCATGCGCTGGCGGTGCTGACTGAACTGCCGCTGAAGAAAGACGACGTTGTTGTTGTTTGCCTGTCGGGGCGGGGTGATAAAGATTTGAGCACCTATACCAAGTATCTGTAAACTAGTTTCAGGTTCCAGGTTTCAAGTGCTTCGCTTGGTTACCGACAGGTTGATGGGCAAAGCACCTGAAACCTGGAACTCACTCGCCATGACGACAACCCTACAAAACCGCATCACCGACCTGTTTTCGACCAAAAGCGATCGATTGCTCAATGTCTATTTCACTGCAGGTTTTCCTAAGTTAAACGACACACGGACGGTGCTCCGAGGCCTGCAACAGGCCGGCGTTGACCTGGTTGAGATTGGTATGCCCTATTCAGACCCGGTGGCCGACGGTGAAGTTATTCAGCAGAGCAATGGCGTTGCCCTTACCAATGGCATGACCCTGCGGATCCTGTTCGAGCAACTGGCCGGTTGCCGCGACGAAATTACGGTGCCGCTGCTGCTGATGGGCTACATCAACCCGGTGCTTCAGTTTGGCGTGGAGGCGTTTTGCCGGAAATGCCAGGAAGTAGGTGTCGATGGCGTGATTCTGCCCGACCTGCCGTTCGATCTGTACGAGGCTGAATACAAAAGCACGTTTGAGCGCTACGGCATTCTCAACATCTTCCTGATAACACCACAAACCACCGACGAACGCATTCGCTTCATTGATGAGGCCTCGGAAGGGTTCATCTACATGGTATCATCGGCGAGCATTACCGGTTCTGTATCGGGCATTAGCGATACCATGAAGGCCTACTTTGAGCGGATTGCTGTCATGAACCTGCGAAACCCGAGGCTGATCGGTTTCGGTATCAACAACCAGGAAACATTCGATACGGCCAGTGAACACGCCAACGGGGCTATTATCGGCAGTGCGTTCGTGAAGCATCTACAGAAAGAGGGTCCGGGTCCTGAGGGGATCGAAGCCTTTGTGAAAGCGATTAGACCATTGTGAATTACAGCTATTCATTAGCGTATAGCTGTAATAGTCTCACTCAGCCGGTAACTGTTTGATAACACAAGCAGCTACCGGCTTTTTTTTACATTTGATTTCACGAATCCAGGCCACTTTATGCGTGCGGTACCGCTGCTGCTTTTCATGCTGACAACCAGTTCACTTTCTGCTCAACCCGCAGGCGCTTACGACTTACAGGGGCACCGTGGCTGCCGGGGCCTGATGCCTGAAAATACGATTCCTGCTTTTTTAAAAGCACTTGACCTGGGTGTGAATACCCTGGAAATGGACGTAGTGATCAGTCAGGACGGACAGGTAGTGGTGTCGCACGAACCCTATTTCAACGCCGAGTTCAGTATAAAACCAGCTGGTGATCCGGTAACGAAGGCCGAGCAGAAAAGCCTGGTCTTGTACAAAATGCCGTATGCCGAGATCAAAAAGTATGATGTTGGGGCGAACGGAAACCCGCGCTTTCCGGAACAGCAGAAGCAGCAGGTTCACAAGCCATTGCTGAGCGATGTACTGGCCGCAGCCGAGGCGTATAGAAACGAAAAAAACCTGCCCGCATTTAGCTATAACATTGAACTGAAAAGTGACGAATCGGAATACGATCGGAGCCAGCCCCGTCCGGCGGCGTTTTGCAGGCTGGTCAATGCCGTGCTGACGAACGCGAACGTACCTGCCGAGCGAATCATCATCCAAAGCTTCGATTTTGTCATGCTTCAGGAATGGAATGAACAGATCAAAGCCAAAAACGCCTTGCCAGTCCGGTTAGCGGCGCTGGTCGAGAATATTCGTGGTATTGACCATAACCTAAAAAAGCTTGGGTTTAAACCCGCTATTTATAGCCCAAATTATCAGCTGATCGGCCGTGATAGCGTCGAGAAATTACACCAGCAGGGAATTAAGGTTGTGCCCTGGACCGTGAATAATCCGGCCGATATGCAGCGAATGCTCGATATTGGTGTGGATGGCCTGATCACCGATTACCCCGATCGGGCTAAAAAACTCTGAAACAAGGTGGCGTAGCCCGTGTTTGTACTTAGACCGACAAACGGTTAAGTTTATAGCCTAATCGCCAGCTCGTACTGCTTGTATGACCTTTCTGAACACGACGCTCAGTTGGCTGCTTCGTCGGCGCCTTCCTCGCATTGAGGAGCTAAAGGCACACCCGGGAGACGCACAACAAACCATATTCCGATCGCTGATCGGGCGGGGGCGGCGTACCGAATGGGGGCGTAAACACGGATACGGCAGTATCCGGTCGGTACGCGATTTTCAGCAACAAGTACCTGTTTCCGGTTACGAAGATTTATTTCCGTATATCGAGCGGGTCATGAAAGGCGAACAGAACGTGCTTTGGTCATCGCCCATTCGCTGGTTCTCCAAATCGTCGGGAACAACCAACGCCCGCAGCAAATACATTCCTGTCTCCTCCGAAGCCCTTGACGATTGCCATATCAAAGGCGGGAAAGATATGATGGCGCTATACATCGCCAATCGGCCAGATACGAAGGTTTTTGACGGGAAAGGACTGTCAATAGGCGGCAGTCTGCACGCGAACCCGTATGGCCGCAATAGCGCAACGGGCGACATTTCGGCTGTAGTCATGAAAAACCTGCCTGCCTGGGGGCAGGTGATCAGAACGCCATCCCTCGATATCGCCCTAATGGACGAGTGGGAGACTAAAATTGAGCGGATGGCGCAGGTTACGGCTCAGGAGAACGTAACGAGTATTCTGGGCGTACCTACCTGGACTATGGTGCTGATTCAGAAGATTCTGGCACAAACCGGCAAAAAAAATATTCTGGAGATCTGGCCTAATTTTGAGGTATTCGTTCACGGCGCCGTAGCGTTTCAACCCTACCGGGAATTATTTAGTCAGCAGATTTTTGGGGGGAGCAACGTGGGCTTTCAGGAAGTCTATAATGCCTCGGAAGGGTACTTCGCCATTCAGGACGACATGACTCGGGCTAATGAAATGATGCTCATGCCCGATTACGGTATCTTCTATGAATTTGTGCCGGTTGAAGATGCAGAGAAGACGTTTCCAAAATCGTATACCATTGACGAGGTTGAACTGAATCGCAATTATGCACTGATCATCTCAACCAATGCCGGCCTGTGGCGGTACCGAATCGGGGATACGGTTCGCTTCACCTCACTCTACCCGCACCGCATTCGGGTTAGCGGACGGACCAAGCACTTCATTAATGCGTTTGGTGAGGAGGTCATCGTAGAAAATGCCGAAACGGCGATCACTCAGGCCTGTATGGCTACGGGTGCCGTTATTTCCGACTATACCGCCGGGCCCATCTACATGCAGCATGACCGCATAAGCGGGCACCAGCAGGGAGGCCACGAATGGGTTATCGAATTCGCCCGTGAGCCAAATAGCCTTAGTGATTTTATTCAGGTCCTCGATGACACGCTCAGGCAGGTCAATTCAGATTATGACGCCAAGCGGTACCATGATCTGGCCCTGGTACGTCCAATAGTACACGCCGTACCCGCAGGTACGTTCTACGCCTGGATGCGAGAACGGGGTAAAGTAGGTGGCCAACACAAGGTTCCCCGCCTCAGTAATTCCCGCGAATACGTCGACGATTTACTGGGCGGCCGGTATGGTAGTGTGTATAAGTAAGTTTCAGGTTTCAAGTTTCAAGTTTCAGGTTTCAAGGGTCAGGTTTCAAGGGTCAGGTTTCAAGGGTCAGGTTTCAAGTGGCTTCGCTGTATCACTAGATTGAGCGAAGCCACTTGAAACCTGACCCTTGAAACCTGAAACCTGACACTTATTTCACCCCCTCACCAACTTTTTCTCTTTTAAATAATCGTTGGTTAGCACCGCTTTACCTGGGTTAAGTACCACCTGTTTTAGCACTTCGCAGATGAAAACGTCATGGTCGCCCCCATCGACATTGGCTAACACGCGACACTGAACGTACCCAACAGCCTCGGTCAAGTAAGGGCAGCCACGTTCATCATAGGCGTGGGGTAACCGGCTGAACTTATCTACGCCCCGACCCGATTGCCGCCCCAGTTTGCGGATGAGCCCGGTCTGCTCCTGCGCCAACAGATTCACATTTAGCAAGCCGCTTTCGCGCACTAACTCAATGGTGTAGTCAGACTTGTACAGTGCCACGGCTAAGCGGCTCCCGCCCAGCGCGGTTTGCATGACCCAGGTAGCGATGTTCGCATTTTTCCGGGGCGTAGACGTACTCAGGCCAGCCACCGTTGTGATTGAGTGAACATCGTAATTTTTATACTTCAGCAGTCGTTTTGCCATGCAATCGTCGGTAAACCAGATAACGCCGGGTGTCAATGCTAAATAAAATAAAAACGACGCCGTATTCGAGCAGTAACAGGGTCGAGTCTTCATGGGCCGGCATAGTTCGGTAGGCCGAATAAGAAAGCCAGACCACCCCTGACCAGAACAGAAGGTAACGAATGGAATTCGCAGACGAAACAGAAAACACCGAGATGGCTACCAGCGACGTAACATACCAGGGGTGAACCGTTGTGGCCATAGCCAGATAGAGCGTCAGCATCCAGAGCAAACGGATCGGCACAGGGAATTGACGCCTAAACGCGATGACCAGCAAACCGGCGGTCGTGACCAGCGATAACCACAGGCCAATCCGCCCCAGTACATTGTAGCCTTCCAGCCAGTAACCCACCTCCCGAATCAGGTAATAAAGGCTGGCGTTGAATTCAAACTTGCGGAAATACAGGTCAATGCTTTCGAGCATATTCATTAGCAACGAAAGATCAAAAAAGGGAATGAACAGGAGGCTGACGAAGCCAACAACAAGCAGCGAATAGCGCAGCCCGGTTTGCCAGCCGGCATAGGCCACGACTAAAGGTAACGTAATCAGTGGTATCAGTTTGGTAGCAATGGCCAGCGCTAACGTTCCCGCCGACAAAACCTGTTTCTGTTGTTGCCAGAAATAAGCGGCAAGCAGGGTTAAGCAGATCATTACCGCCTCGAAATGAACATTGCCCGTCAGTTCCAGAATAACCAGCGGATTTAGGCCGTAAAGCAAGGCCAGATTGGGGTTACAGTGGTGCTTCTTCAGGAGTTTGGGCATCAGCCACAACGTACCCAGCTCTGCCAGAATGATCGGCAGGCGCAGAACGACCACGCTCCCTGTCGGGTTGTCTGGCGAAAGCCAGGCTGCCAGCGCAAAAAGGAGCTGGTTGACGGGTGGGTAAACAGTATAGTAATTCGGTGAATTCAGTAGTTGATAGAGTGCCGGATCAACGTACCTGGTGGGTACTAAACCGCCCGCCATTAATTCAACCGGCAGAAATCTGTACGGATTAATACCATGAAGCAGTAAGCGACCGTCCCAGATAAAGCGGGCGTAATCGTCTGATAAGGCGGGCATTGCCACGATCAGTAGCAACCGGAAAAGCACCGCCGCACCGAATAAAAACTGGTCGATGGGTGTGTTGGCCGTATCAGTACCAAGCAGGAGTGGTCTGATACGCAGGCTGTAGCCCCACATGAGCAGGGTATACAAGCCGATCAGCATCGGGAACTGATCGCGCGTGGTTGTGTACCCAAGTAATCCGTACAAACAGGCTGATAATACGAGCCACCCCCAGCGCGTAGCCGACGTAGCCAAAAAGGGAGAGTATAAGCTCATGCAACCGCACCCGTAGGCCGCGCGTTGGTCGTAGACGATTCGACATCGAAAGGCCGTGACCGAACCGATAAACGGACCGTGTGGAGCAGCGAATATACGAATACCAGCCCGTAGCCCACCGTTAACATACTGTGAAAGAACAGCATCCGGTAATCATGCAGGAAGATCCCGAGACAGATGCCGCCAATGAAGTAGAGCAGCATAAATCCTTCTAATACCGTTAGCCACGAAAAACCGGCTGCCAGGTATACGTTGCTTCGCCAGCTATCGGACGCTTTTTGAACATTGAATTTTGGCGTCCTGACAAAGGGCGTTTTCCGGCCCATGTAGCCTTCGATGACCGCAAGGGCATTATGCAGCGAGAGGCCCATCATCAATGACGAATAGGCAAGAAAATACCAGGGAAACAGCAGTTTGCTTTGCGAATTCGACCGCCAGAATGGAATGCCGTAAAAGAGTAGAAGGATGATTAAGTTGGCCTGGAAAAAGTTGATTAAATAATACACCAAAGCCCATTCTGGATGCAGACTGCGGATATATAGAACCGGGACACTGATAAACGCGAGCAGAAAGACGAGCAAAAACGTAGAACTGCTGAAGAGATGAAAAAAGGCGTGAAGTTTATGCATGCCAGGTACGTCAGGTGAGCGCAGCACGCTCATCAGCAGGCGGCGCGCGCATTCGGCGGCTCCTTTCATCCAGCGGTACTGTTGCGATTTGAGCGCAGCCATGGCTACGGGTAATTCGGCAGGCGAACCGATATCTTCCCGATACACGAATTTCCAGCCTTTCAACTGAGCCCGGTAACTCAGGTCAAGGTCCTCGGTAAGCGTATCACTGCTCCAGCCGCCTGCATCGTAAATGGCTGATTTCCGCCAAACGCCGGCCGTGCCGTTGAAATTCATGAAAAAATCAGCGGCATTCCGCCCACCCTGCTCAATAAAGAAATGAGCATTCAACCCAAAGGCCTGTAGCTGAGTTAGCAATGAATAATCTTCGTTGAGGTGTGTCCAGCGGGTCTGTACAATACCCACGGCCGGATTGGCAAAATGGGGGACAGTTTTCAACAGAAAATCGGGGTCCGGCACAAAATCGGCATCGAAAATGGCAACGAACTCGCCCTGAGCCCGGTCTAGTCCATACGCCAAAGCGCCGGCTTTAAACCCTACCCGATCAGGGCGTTGTATCAGATTGATGCGGAAACCAAGTTGCTGATAATAGGCCACTTTCCGGGCGCTAAGCTCAATCGAATCGTCGGTCGAGTCGTCGAGAACCTGTATTTCGAGTTTATCCATGGGGTAGGTCAACCCGACTACGGCATCGATCAGGCGTTCTACCACATAGCGTTCGTTGTAAAGAGGCAATTGCACGGTCACCCTGGGTAGCGCTGACCAGTCGGCCGATCCGGGCACGACGGTGCGAACCTGTTGGCGCCGGCCTGCTTTCAGGTAGATGACAATCAGACTGAGTTGCCCGAGGTTATACGCAAAAAGCAAGAGCAACGAAAGGGCGTAAAGCGCAAGAATAATCTGTTCCATATAGTCAGACAATACCGTCTGTTCCTAAGCATAACGTTGACATTCAGGCGAAAAGCTGGAAAATATGGACGCTACCTGTTCACGAACAGGCCAACCCTGTGACTCCGACTTATCGACTGTATTTGGCAATGGTTGTCAAAATTTTATAACCCGCTAAAACAGTGCCGCGTAACGTACCTGAAATCTTGGAGTGACCGATCCGGCGACGATACCGAACGGGCACTTCCATACTACGCAGACCCAGTTTTGCCGCCTTTACCTGCATCTCCACCGTCCAGCCGTAGGTGGTGTCCTGCATATCAATGGCCACCAGGCTAGAGAACCGGATAGCCCGAAAAGGACCCAGATCGGTAAACCGAACACCATACAGCCAGCGGATCAGGCGGGTTGCCAGCCAATTACCAAACACTTGCTGGGGCGTCATTGATCCCCGCTGCCTTTCTCCCAATGCCCGCGATCCGATCACCAGATCGGCTTTATCGGCCAGAATTGGCGCAATAATGTCGGGTAGCTCAGCCGGGTAATCAGAATAGTCGGCATCGAGAAAAACGATGATGTCTGGCTTTTGTTGGCGAATGTGAGCGTAGGAGATACCACGCAGGCAAGCGCGCCCATACCCTTGCACTGGCTCGTTCAGAACGGTAGCCCCTGCGGCAGCTGCCTGAACAGCCGTTTGGTCGTTGGAATTGTTGTTGACCACCACCACTTCAGCAACACAATCGGCCGGAATCTCGCGGACGACGTTACCGACTGAATTCTCTTCATTGAAAGCAGGAATAATAACCAGAACAATGGGGGTAGGGGGCATCGTCACAACTAGATATACGTAAAAAAGCCGGTCAAGGACACTCCTCCACCGGCAATCACAGCACAGTGTGCGTGGTTTAGTCAATCTCTATAACTACATTTTTAGAAGCCGGATGAGCCACACAGGTCAGAACGTACCCAGCTTTAATTTCCGATTCAGACAGACCGTCCTCTTCATCGAGCTTTACCTCACCCGACACACACTTGCCCAGACAGGCCGTACACATACCCGCCTGGCAGGAGTAAGGCAGATCGATATCCTGTTCCAGCGCGGCTTCCAGAATAGTTTGGTGCGGCTCAACAACAAACTTGTATTCGTTGCCTTCATACAATACCGTCACATCCTGAATGCTGCCGTCGTCACTGTCTGTCTCTCCCTCGATTACAGCGCCAACCGCCTGGGCCGTTGTCGCCGTTTGAAAGCTCTCCCGGTGAATTTTGTCGGAAGGAACGGCTAGCAAATTTAACGCCGAACGTACCTCGTCCATTAATCCATCTGGGCCGCAGAGGTAATATTCGGCCTGCCGTAATGAATCGGGGCGGTGCGATTCCAGCAATTTTAGCAAGTTTGACTGGTTGATGCGGCCAGAGAATCCTGCCCAGCCGGGCAAGGGCTGGCTTAAAATATGTGTCACCGTAAGCCGGTCGGTATACACGCCTGAGATAGCATCCAGATGGGCCTTATAAATGATCTCCTGCTGGTTCCGATTGCCATAGATCAACCATACTTCACTGTTTGGTTCAGCGTGCAGGATCGATTTCATCATCGAAAACAGAGGAGTTATGCCACTTCCCGCGCCAATCAGGATATGTAACCGCTTGGCCGATGCAACAAGGGTAGGCGTGAACGTACCCATAGGTTCGAGCGTCTCCAGCACATCGCCCTCTTTTAGCCTGTCGCACAGATAGTTCGATACCAACCCGCCCGGCAGCCGCTTTACCGTTACAGCCAACGACGCATCTACATGTGGTGAGCTGGACATTGAATAGGAACGCCGGACTTTTTGGTTACCAATGGTTAATAAAAACGTCAAAAACTGGCCGGGTTGGTAACGGACAACTTCATTGATTGGATGCCAGAATTGGATGGTAATAGCGTCGGGGGTTTCCCGAATCACTTCTTTCACTTTTAGGTAATACCGATTAGCCATGAATGCGTAACGCTACAACGCGAACTTTGTTGATGGATTGCTGGTCACAAAGTTCGTGATAAAAGCGATTAGTCTCGTATTAGAAGTTAATCGCTGGGGTGAAAGGATTGTATATTTGTTAGCCCCCGTATATACACTTAACATATGAAGTTACTATTATGCAAATTTCTGTCTAGTCAATTTCTTTGCACGATAATTGCTACTCGACAAGTTAAGGCTCCTTTAGATGTAAACAATTTCTTCAGAATTGAGCCCAAGCTAACCCAGACTATAAAGAGTGCCTCTGTTCAGCCCGGTGACAGCCTCCCGTCGGTTGACCAGACTTGTTGTGCCTAATTTATCCAACTATAGTAATATGCAACAATCTTTTACGATTGGGAGGCTGCTTGTTTACTGGGTTCTTTTACTGGCAACTGTTGTCCAGACGATTCCAGGCAATGCTCAAGGTTATGTTGATGATGGTAAGCGCTATGCTATGTACACACTGTATCACTACGGAGATAGTGATGGCAGTATGCAACGAAGGCAGATCGCTGGTATGGAGGATGCGTTTACCAATGGGTGTAATTCCGTTGTCATTGGTATTGCCTGGGATGTACTGCAACCTAGTCTCAATAGTGCTCCCAACTGGGCGTACATTGATCGGTTTGTTGAGGTAGCTCAGCGGTACAACGCAAAAGTTGCTTTTCGCCTGCGCACCTGTCGCCAGGATCGTACTGGCTTCTGGCCAGAGGAGCAATCCATGCGTGATTCGCGCGGCAAGGTTATGGATCTCGAAGGAGCAAGCCACGCTCGATTTGGCTATGCCCCTGCCATGGATAAGATTCAGGATTTTGTTCGCTCCGCAGCGCAGCATTATAAATACCTGAATGATCGGGGCGATCTACTGTTCATGTCCGTTACGTTTAACCCCCAATGGGAGAACGAATACTGGGGTACGAACTACCCTGACCAGTATAGAACGTCGTATGATTTCAATGACCTAACGATTGGTGATTTTCAGCGCTGGGCCATCGCTAAATACAACAATAGCCTGGATGCCGTCAACAAAGCATGGGGCACCAACTATGCAACCGTGTCGGCCATTAAGCCTACCTACCCTAATGCCAATAATGAGTCAGCCTATCAGGGCAGGCGCGGGGCAGATTGGTATGCCTTTCGGCATACGCAACTGAAGGCTTTCAATGATCAGTTTGCCAAAACGGTAAAAGGAGTTGATCCAACCATTCGCGTGGTTACCGAACAGGGCAGCGTCTACGACACGCCCAACCGGGGGACAATGGGTTTCAAGAGCCTGTCAGAATTATCAGACGGTATAAAAGTGAACGATTCGCCGGGCTTCATCTATCAGCTTTCGATGGATTTGCTGCGTAGCAACATAAAACCGGGTGGTTGGCTGATTAATGAGGTAGACGGACTGTATTATCGTGATCCAACCAGCACTGCAGCCATTGCTGATCAGATAGAAACCAGTTTTAAGTATGGCGCCAAAATAGTTTCATTCGCCAATTACTTCCTCGACTTTAACCAGGAAACGCAGCTTAGAACACTGCTGGCTGGTATAAAAGCAAAGCGGTTGCTGGAACAACCTGTCTCAACGGTGACGCCTGCGGGAACAATGACCTACAAGTTGTCTAATGTTGTCCAGAGCAATCTTTACGAGAGCGGCGTGTTTGGGCAGTGGGCAACTATCAGGGGAAGCGATGGCAAACCGGTGCGGATACTCATCGATGAAGACTTGCTGAGCACGGCGTCTGTCGCTCCGCAGAACCAGCTCCCTACTGTAGCCAATCGGGTACCAAATCAGACAGCCATACTAAACAAGTCGTTTTCCTTTAAAATACCGGACAATACGTTTACCGACGCCGACGGGCAGATCGCCACGGTAGCTGTGTCGGGGTTACCCGTTGGGTTAAGCTATGACCTGGCTACCCGCACAATTAGTGGCACACCGGCGCTGATCGGTTCAAATGAAATAACCGTGACTGCCACCGACAATAATAATGCTACGGTTACCGATTACTTTGTGCTGGCTGTAAAGCGGGCTACCTTACCCCTTCAATTGCTAGATCCGGTTGTTGATTGCGCCACGGGCCGGTTTGAGTTCCGAACAACAGAAGGTGATGGGTCACCGGTCGACTATTCGATCAACAATGTATATACCTGGAGCAGCCAGTCTACCTTCATATTGGCGGATCAATTCCGGTCGGGAAGCGTTCTGGCCATAAAAGCCCGGCAGAGCGGAACAGAGATCTCGCTCAACTATACGACTACCTGCCCAGTATCATCTACGACTACGAATAAGCCCCCGGTTGTCAACACCACGTTATCTGATCAGGGCGCCACATCGGGTTTCCCCTTTCTTATTATCCTGCCAACAAACGTGTTCTCTGACCCGGATGGGCAGATCGCGTCAGTAAGTGTATCAGGGCTACCGCCGGGAATCAACTATGCCCCCATAACCCGTATTCTGGAAGGAACGACTACCAGTGTTGGCATTTGGACCGTGGTCGTAACAGCCACCGATGATAAAGGCGCCACCGTATCGACCACATTTAAACTGGTTGTTGGGTCGGCCATTGTAGCCAACAAGCCGCCAGTTGTGGCCAACCCGCTAGCCGACCAGACTGCCACAGCAGGACAGGCATTCAGCGTTAATTTACCAGACAATACGTTTACCGATCCCGACGGAACAATTGCGTCGGTTAGCCTGTCGGGGCTACCCGCAGGAATCACCTATACGCCAGCGACGCGCACGCTGGCAGGAACACCCGCTAATGCCGGCTCCTGGACAATCACGGCTACCGCTACCGATAATAAAGGCGCCACCGTATCGACCACATTCAAGTTTACGGTAAGTGCTGGCTCATCGATAAAGCCGCTCCGGCTACTCGATCCGTTGCTGGACTGCGCCTCTGGCCGGTTTGAATTCCGGTCGGCTGATGGCGATGGCACAACAATAGAGTATGCTGCCGATAATCTGTTCGGTTATAATGCACGGTCGGTTTATACATTGACGGATTATTACCGGTTTGCGTCGGTACCCATCACCGTGAGAGCCCGGCAGAGTGGGGTCGAAGTGGTTCTCTATTACACGGTTACCTGCCCCATTGGCAACCGGAATCCGGTAGTGAGTACACCTATCGCCGATCAGGCGGGTACGGTCACTAAATCGGTTTCTATCGTGCTGCCGTCAGGTACGTTCTCCGATCCCGACGGACAGATTGTGTCTGTAGCGGTGAATGGGCTACCACCTGGCCTGAGCTACGATGCGTCGACGCGCCTGATCACCGGCACCGTATCGACCACAGGTACGTGGACAGTGACCGTTATGGCCACCGATGATAAAGGCGCAACGGTGTCAACCTCGTTTGTTATTACGATCCACCGTGATACAAAGCCATTGAGGCTCCTTGACCCCGTGCTGGACTGCGCAACTGGTTTGTTTGAGTTCAGAACGGCTGATGGCGATGGATCGCCGATCGAGTACAGCATCGACCGGCTGTTCACCTGGACCACACAGTCTTCCTTTACGCTGGCACTCGCTTTACGAAGCAACACCCAACTGGATATAAAAATCAGGCAGAATGGGCAGCTGGTTGCAGGCGTATATCACCCAACCTGTTTGCCGCCGAACGATTTGCCAACCGTGAAGACCGCGATACCAAATCAGACGCTGACCCAGTTTGTCAACACGACCTTGGTAGTCCCGGCCGCCACCTTTGCCGACAGCGATGGCACCATCGACAACGTGAGTATAGTGGGTGTACCACCGGGTCTGGTCTATGGGGCTAACGTGAGATCGATGAGCGGCGCCCCCATCGTGACCGGCACCTGGACATTGACAGCCACCGCCACCGACAACCGGGGGGGAAGCGTGTCTACCACGTTTACCATAACGGTAGTTCCGCAGGCTAAGCCGTTACGGTTGTTAGATCCGGTACTTGACTGCGCTACAGGCCGGTTTGAGTTTAAGACCGCTGATGGGGATGGGACGGCCATAAGGTATAGCATCGACCAGATTCTCGACTGGACGAGCCAATCGGTCTACACGCTTGCCGAAGGTCCTCGTTACGGTACGGCCCTGGTTTTACGGGTACGCCAAAGTGGTGTTGAACAAACGCTGACCTACACGACAACCTGCGTGCGGCCAAACAAACCACCCGTGGTAACGAACCGGCTGGCCGATCAGGTACTGACGGTGAATCAGCCCGCTTCGTTTACCGTACCGGCCAATGCGTTCACCGATCCTGACGGAACCATCACTTCACTTACACTGACAGGGTTGCCGGTTGGCCTGAGCTATGACCCGACAAAACGGGTTGTTCAGGGCGTACCAACCCTTATCGGTACCAGTCCGGCTATTGCTAAGGCAACAGATAACGGTGGCGCTTCCGTCAGTGATACCTTTTTGATCACCGTTCGGGCAGCCCCGCGTTTTGCCGTGACTACTACGCTGCTCGACATTCAGGGTAAGGTATTGAAAGACCTGGTAGATGCCGATCTGCTCGACAGCAAAAAGATGCCGGTACTTGCCAACCTCAGCTGTCAGCCCAAAGTGGCGGCGGGTAGCGTATTGATGGAATTAACCGGCAAAGCAAAACGCACGGTGTATGCCAACGCGGCCCCTTATCTGCTTTATCCGGCGGGGCAGGGGTTCAAACCAGACGTAGGTTCGTATCAGTTCAAGGTCACTGTTTTCTCGGGCCCTAACGGTACAGGTACGTTACTGGGTACGACCACCGTTCGGTTCGATATCATCATTGCGAATGAGGGAGGCAGTATCCCGATACAAACAACCGAAAAATAGGGTACGCTTAACAGCCATCGGCGCTGCTGCCAGGGAATCCAGCGCCGATGGCTGTTACCTATGATAAGCCAGCAGGCCATCGATAGGGGCCTGCACGAACCGGCCCGCCTGTAGGTGTTGCTCGGTTAGCAAGTCGGTTAGCCAGTCGGCAAAATGATAGCCTATTGATCCGACAAAGTGAATAGGATACTGGGCGTAATCAGGCATTCGATGCACATACAGCTGCAAAAAATCAGTGAAAGCTGACCGTACTAAATCACGCACAAAGTTTGTGTGGCGGTGGGCTGACAGAAAGGGGGCAAAACGGGCAAAGTATCGGTTGGGATAGGGTTTGTTGTAGGCGTGATCCAACACCGTCAGCCTGTCCAGGCCGTACTGACTGGCAAAGTCTTTGTGTAGTTCATCTGGTAAGTGGCCATGAAGGAAGGCGGTAACCAGCCGTTTACCCAAATTGCCGCCACTGCCTTCGTCGCCCAGCCAGAAGCCAAGCGAATAACTGGGGGTCGTAATCTGTTGTCCGTCGAAGAAGCAGGTATTTGATCCCGTTCCGAGAATGCAGACAATACCGGGTTGGGTGTGGGCCGCACTCCGGGCCGCCCCCAACATATCACTGGCTACATGAATAGTTGCCGCTGGCTGCAACGTTGTTTGAATGGCCCTGGTAATACGATTATTGCTGTCTGGTCCGGTGCAGCCCGTTCCGTAGAAATAAACGGTAACGGGTGTGGTCAGGACCGGTAATTGCGGAAGCAGTTGTGCCTGTAGTGTTGACCGGAGCTGGCCTTCATCCTGAAAATAAGGGTTGAGTCCATCAGTTTGAATGGATATAACCGGCTGGTTTGGTTGTACAAGCCGCCAGGCGGTTTTGGTCGAGCCACTATCAGCGATCAAGGTGGAGGTCATGCATTAGTTGGTTAGCGTTCCTACTGCCTTAAACCGTTGAAAAACGAGTTCAGTGTGGGGAGCGTCGGCCAGTTCGTCGGTGAGGTCCTGACCCGCCCAGTGTTCGTAATGTTTACCATTTCGCCAGAGGCGCGACGTACCTACATCGTAGATCAGGCCCTGGTAAGCGCACCAGATTTCGTCGCGGTCATTGCCGTTCCGAAGTGCCAGCTGGGCTCGCGAATAGGAGGGTAAGTCAGCAGTGGGTGTCACAGAAAAAGCCGTTAAGTCACTCGCACAAAAATAACAGGAACCTGCATTCTCTATTTATCAATTATACATGTACCTTTAACATTCGAGTCAGATGCAAAAAAGGCTTATGAAAAAGACCCAATACACACTCCTACTTGCTCTTAGTGCGATTTTCTATATCCTTACTGGTTGTAAAAGCCCGGCACCTGCTGTACCGGTTGCTGATCGGATAAAAAATAACTACGTAGCTGCGTCGGTGGCCGAGGGTAGCACTACCGTTTACACGGCGGGTGGTACATCGAATACGAAACCCGGATACTCGCAGTTCCGGCTTAACCTATCGAGTCCGCCAGCCGTTACCTACACGGCTGTAGATGGTACAGTGTTTACCGGTACGTATGCGTTAGTGGGGGATAGTCAAATTGTACTGAGTGGCCTGACTAGTTCGGCAGGCCCATTGACAGGTGGGAACACAATCACGTTCAATATCACCAACCTGGCCGATGGCACCGTGACGCTAACCCGCACGACGCCCGATCCTAAAACAGGTAACACAACAAACGTTTACAACCTGAAGAAGGGGTAAGCGTTCGCAACTTATTCAATACCGAAGCCGTTCCGTTAAACTGGAACGGCTTTTTTGTGATGACTACACTTGATACACTTGGCGAACTCGGTTTGATCGATCGCATTCAGAAAGAAACCCCTGCCGCTGTGCAACCCGGCACTGTTCGGGGCATTGGCGACGATGCTGCCGTCTTCGTCCTCTCTGATTCGGAATTTGGCCTGCTCTCGACCGATATGCTGCTGGAAGGCATTCATTTTGATCTGACCTATATGCCGCTCCGACACCTGGGTTTCAAAGCCGTGGCCGTAAACGTGTCGGATATTGCGGCGATGAACGGCTTACCAACGCAGATCACCGTAGGGCTGGGCCTGAGCAGCCGGTTTACGGTTGAAGCGGTTGACGAGCTGTATGCGGGTATTCGGGCCGCCTGCGAAGCCTACAACGTTGATCTTGTAGGGGGCGACACCAGTTCGTCACGCTCGGGACTGGTCATTTCGGTATCGGTGCTGGGGCATGTGGCCAAAGACCGCATTACCTACCGCAACACGGCACAGCCTAACGATGTGATCTGCGTGACGGGCGATCTGGGAGCGGCCTACCTGGGGCTGCAACTGCTGGAACGCGAGAAGCAGGAATACCTGGCCAACCCCGATATGCAACCGTCGCTATCGGAAGAGCGGGCCTACCTGATTCAGCGACAACTACGGCCCGATGGTCGCACTGATATTATCCATGAGCTGCGCGACCTTGATGTGATTCCTACCGCCATGATCGACATTTCGGATGGGCTGGCCTCAGAACTTCTACACCTCTGCACGCAGTCGGGCACAGGGGCCGTCATCTTCGACGAAAATATTCCGGTCGATGATCAGACGTACCTGGCGGCCGAGGAGTTTAAGATCAGTCCGATCACGGCGGCGCTGAATGGCGGGGAAGATTATGAACTGCTGTTTACGGTGAAGCCACAGGAATTCGAAAAGCTACAGCATCACAGCCGGATCACCGCCGTGGGCTATATGACAAACACCCCCGACCAAATTGTGCTGGCGACTAAAGCGGGTCAGCAAACTCAAATTCGGGCGCAGGGCTGGAAACGCTAGCATAAGCAACCCGCATCTCCCCCCCCATAAATTACCTGAACCAACCGGCGTACATGACGTAGTTGTTGGCGGTGCGCATAAACACCTCTGCCTGTTCGGGCGATACGGCTTTGAGCAGGCGGGCGGGGTTGCCAGCGTAAATGCTACCCGGCGGCACAATTGTGTTCTGGGTAACAATGGCTCCGGCTGCAATGATCGAGCCCGTACCGATGACAGCGCCGTCCATGATGATCGCGCCCATACCAACCAGGACCTGATCGTCGATGGTACAGCCGTGAACGACAGCATTGTGCGCAATGGATACGTAGTTGCCTATAGTGGTGGCCGTTTTCTGGTACGTACAGTGAATGACGGCGCCGTCCTGCACGTTGCAGCGGTCACCCAGAGAAATTCGGTTCACGTCGCCGCGGACTACAGCGTTGAACCAGACCGTACAGTCGCGACCCATCGTGACCTCACCAACAATCGTGGCGTTTTCTGCAAACCAGCAGGAATCATCAAATTGGGGCGAAATACCCCGCACAGGTCGAATTAGAGCCATATCGTTTGCCAGTGAGTTGCTGCTCAGGTACGTTGCTGAGGCCGCCAATGGCAAAGGTCGCAAAGAGATACATTGTTGCCGTATGGCTACGCACAAAAAAGCGGTGCTAACCGGAAGGTCAACACCGCTTACGCCTCAAATCGCTCTCACTAATTCTTGTCAGACGTCTTTTTCATCAGCTTGTCTAGCGCGTCATCGGCGTCGTCAACAAGCCGGTTGGTTTCACGACGTACCTGGCGGAAGTCGCTCTCTGACGTATGCTGCACTTTATAAACCTGGTCTGTCAGCTGGCGACGTTTATCCTGAAGATTTTTCTGGGCATCTTCACGCGCTTTTCGGGCCGACCGGTTTTCGTTGGCTCCATCGCCTTTCAGACCGTCCATCTGCTTGTCGATCTTCGCAATTTCTTCGTCGATCTGATCAACTAGATCCTGACGATCATTAGTAAAGCGGTCGTTTGTTCCGGCACGGCCATTTACATTCACATCGCCGCGCTGACCATTGCCTGTATCCTGGTTACGGGTCGGATCATTCTGGTTAGCCGACCGGTCCGTCTGCGAATAGGACCGATCGGCATTGTTCCGATTCTGATTGTCCATCATCGACGAATCGTTACCCGATCCGTTCGTATTTCGGTTATCCGAACGCTGGCCCTGCTGGTTTCGCGAATAAGTACCATAGCTATCACCGTTATTGTTCGACCGGCTATTGTATGAATCATAGCCGTTTGGCTGGTTTGATCCCATCCGGCTGTCGTTGTTCATCCGGTCAGTATTATACCGGTCATTGCCCTGTGAGCTTGGATTCGTGTCATTCCTCGACATGTTCCGGTCATCGTATGAGTTCCGGTTATCATTTCGATCAAGGTACGAGTTGCGGTTGTCGTAGGTATTGCCGTTCGAATCCCGGTTGCTGTACCGGTCGTTGTTCGCAGTACGGTTATCATACCGATCATCATTCCGGTATGAACGATTAGTCATGTCAGAAGAATACCGATCCGAACTGTAGGAATTCCGGCTGTCCCGGTCAGAGTCAGCGCGGCTGTTCCGATCATTGTACGAGTCGGCACTGTACCGATCACTGTCCCGGCTATATCGGTCGTTCAACGAACGGTCATCATCACGGCTATACCGGGCATCGGAATCGTTCCGATCCGAATCAGACCGATATCGGTTATTGTACGAATCAGCGTTCCAGCGGTTGCTGCTGTTCGAGTCAGACCGGTATCGGTTGTTGTATGACCCTGAGCGTTCGCGGCTCGTTGTGCGGTCGTCGTCCTGATTACGGTCATCGTCACGGCGCGAGAAAAGACCTCTCCGCGCTTTAGTATCGTCATCACGATCATCGTCACGGCTGTCGCGGTCGGTATATCGATCGTTGCGCGAGAAAAGGCCGTTACGATCATCATCACGCCTGCGGTCGTTGTCCCGGTCTGAACGACGGGCTGAAGCAGGAGCCCGATTGACAGAATTAGAGTCTTTATAAAGCCACCCTTCTACGGTGGCGCAGGATGATAAACTGGTAATGGCCGCCAATAGGGCACCTACTACCCACACCTTCTTTTTCATAACGTTGAGATTTTCATAAGAAAACGGCCCAAAATTGGTGCCAATGCCAATTTTGGGCCGTCAGGGGCCTTTTCAAGCAGGTAAGTGTAGAAGTATTCTACAAAAACTGTAGAATATATTGCCTGGTTCTCAGGTGTTGCCCCGTATACAACAAGGCTTTTTACAAAACTGATGATACAAGGGCCAGGTGTATGACTGGCCTAGGCCGTTTGATCGTCAACCGTAGCGTCGGGTGCGTTTGCTTTCACCGACTCAATACCGTTATCACGGGCCGATGCACTTTCGTACATTTCGCTGCTGCCGATGAGCTGACCATTGCCCGCTTTCAGGGAGAAATACGGCTTGCCACTCGCCGATGTTTTCCGCTCGAACCGGTCATCCTCCTGCGAATTTTTCCGTACTGACTCGATGCCGTTTTCGCAGCCCGATTTGGCCGAATAGCCTTCACTGCTGAGAATGGTTTGTCCATTTCCGGCTTTCAGATTGAATTGGAATTCGCCGTTGGCGCGTTTGGTGATCACGAATTTGCCCATTGTTTTTAGGTAAGCATTTGAGGAATGAGTCGTAAAGAAATCACTTTTTCTGCTGAATATAAACGGTAAAATGATCCTTCAGGTAACTGGCTGATAATGATCATGTTCACGCTCCTCATGGCCTTGGTTGGCTCAACGGCTGCCCTCCTTTTTTAAGATTCCTTTCTCAACGCTGTCATTGAGTAGTCTCTCTGCGTATTGCCAGACTAGATCGGACCCCTGTTGGATAACCTGCTTTTTAGCGTACACTTTTTCATAGGTTATGCCGAATTCATTCCAGGTGCCACCCTTGTTCGAGGTATTCTGTAATAAGGGTTCCAGCCGGTCCATGGCCCGGGCAAACTTGGCCTCGTTTGTTTGATGGTCTTCAAACTCTTCCCATATAGCCATCAATTCATCGAATTGATAATCAGGCAATAACCCGAAAATGCGCTTGGCCGCTTTTCGTTCTTCTTCTGTGTTGTCGTGGCTTTTTTGCGTATCGTAAATAAAGGTGTCACCGGCATCTATTTCAACAATATCATGGATCAGAAGCATCTTGACAACCTTGAGCAAATCAACCGGAAAATTTGCATGCCCGGCTAAAACGATGGCCATCAAGGATAGATGCCAGCTGTGCTCGGCATCATTCTCGTTACGATCACTGTTCAACAGCTTAGTCTTACGAAGAATGTACTTGAGTTTATCCACTTCCTTTATGAACTCAATCTGCCTTAAAAGATCCGTAAATTCCATCGGTCTGTTTTTTGATGATGAGGCAAAATTGAGTGGTGCCGCTGTAACTACAATTGCCAATTGGCAAGAAGTACACCTAGGGTATATTTTTTCGGATCCGGCTCAATGAGGATGGCGTGATGCCCAGATAAGAAGCCAGCATACTGAGCGGCACACGATTGGCCAGCCCCGGGTAATGGTCAAGAAAATTCAGGTATCTTTTCTGGGCGTCCTGCACCAGCATGTTACTGGTAAACTTCAACTTATTTTCTAAAACGTAAGAGGTGATTTTGACGAATATATCGTGCCAGCCGGGAATGAGGGCGGCGAGGTGGGTGAAGTCGTCTTTGGAAAACACTAAAAGTTGACAATCGGTGATCGCTTCAATGTACTCGGCTGATGGAATTTCATCGCGAAAACTGTTCATGTCAATGACGAATCGGTTCTCATAGACAAAGTACCGGGTAAAGCTGTCGCCGAGTTTATCGTAGTAGCAGACCCTGAAAATTCCGTCTGTCACGTAGCCTATCTGCGTAGAGACTTTGCCGGCTTCGGCAAAGTAGGCGCCTTTGGCAATGCTCCTGAGTTTGACCTTCGCCCTGATTAACTCCCGCTGTGGTGGAGATAAAGACCCAAATTGGCGCAAATAGGCGAAGAGTTCTTCCATTGAATAAAGCTATTGAGGGGTGGCCCGGTCGTTGGGTCGAGGCCACCCCTCATGACCTAAACAGCCTATCGGGCTGCTAATCAACTACAAACCTTAAGTCAAGCAGCCTGTCAGAACGACTGACAGGCTGCTTGAAACGTACCTGCTTCCAGGTATAGAACCTGTGTTCAACGTTTAGATGCCTTATATTTTTCCAGCAGCTGTAGTGTGTGTTCCAGTGATCGGGTGTCGCCCCATTCTTCGTGGCCAGGCACTACAATGTGGGCGGTTCCAAACCGGGCCATAACCCGACGCATAGAGGTTGCCCACTCGTTCAGGTTCGCATCGCCTACGAAGCCCATTCCGAACGCGGCGACACTCTTCACGAAACAACCGCCGTGCAGAACCTGCTGGGTAGGGAGCCAGACCACGATGTTGTCGCTGGTATGGCCTTCGCCGGGGAAATAGCAACGAATAGGTACGTTGCCAATGGTGAAGGTGGTGTCGGCCGGTAAAATGCCTTCGGGCGGCACGTACCCATCCTTCATCGCCAGCTGAGCTGTTCGCGGACTACCGACGACCCGAACGCCTGCTTTTTGCAGCTCGCCAGTGCCCCCTACGCGGTCGCCGTGAGCGTGCGTGACAATACACAACCGCACGGGCTGATGCAGGCTGTCGGCTACCCATTGCAGTAGTTGCCGCGTATTATCGGTGTTCTCTCTTGTATCCCAGCCTGTATCGACCAGTACCACGCCGTCGTCTGTCCGGATGATGAGGCCATTCGAGGGGACAAAGTCTTTCTGGTATTCGCCATACGTCACGTGTACATACACCCGATCGGTCAGGGGCGTAACGGCGAGTTTAGGCTTCGATTGCGCCTGCATGAAACCAATGGCAAGAAGGGCAAAGGCAAGTGTAGTGAGCGTGCGTATGTAGAGAGACATAACGCTAAATTACGAAGCCGGTGCATTATGTAGGGCCGATCAGTTAAACGACTGCCTGAATTCCAGCGGCGAATGCTTGGTTTTGCTTTTAAACAGTTTGCTGAACGATTGAGAATGCTCAAAGCCCAGTTCGTAGGCAATCTCCGTCACGGTCAGATCAGTGGTCGATAGCCGTTCTTTGGCTTTCTCGATCAGCTTAGCATGTATGTGCTGTTGCGTACTCTGGCCCGTCAGAATTTTCAGCAGGGCGCTCAGGTAATTGGGCGACACGTTCAACGCATCGGCAATGTATTGAACCGTAGGTAAGCCTCGTTTCGCCAGATCATTGCTGTTGAAATAAGCCTCCAGAATCATTTCCAGCCGATCGAGGAGTTGATAATTGGTGATTTTCCGGGTGATGAACTGCCGGTGGTAAAAGCGGTCGGCATAGGTCAGCAACAGCTCGAGCTGGGCAATGATCACATCCTGGCTGAAGGTGTCGATCGGCGAGTGGTATTCCTGCGAAATGCTCTGCATCAGGCTCGTCAGCATGGTTTCTTCTTTCTCCGACAGGTGCAGCGCTTCGTGTACGGCATAACTGAAGAAATCATACTGTTTTATCTTTTTGGCGAGCGGAGTGTGCCATAGAAAGTCGGGATGAACCAGCAATAGCCAGCCTGTATGCTGCAAATCGGCCTGTGCCTCGATGGTGAAAACCTGACCGGGCGATACGAAAAAAAGTACGCCTTCGTCGAAATCGTAGGCCTGCTGACCGTATTTCATCTTGCCGTTGAAATTCCGTTTCAGCGCGATGGAATAAAAATCCTGAACGATACTGGTGGCTTTCTCACATGAAAATCCTTTGATCGATTCAAAGTTGATCACGCTAACCAA
The DNA here is from genome assembly GCF_041321095.1 of Fibrella arboris. Taxonomy (NCBI): domain Bacteria; kingdom Pseudomonadati; phylum Bacteroidota; class Cytophagia; order Cytophagales; family Spirosomataceae; genus Fibrella; species Fibrella arboris. The sequence goes on from NZ_JBGGWE010000024.1 coordinate 30,637, forward strand.
CGGATGCTCGGGCTTTGGTAAGTGCCTGCTCGTATGATAGTCGGATATCGTTTTTAAGCGAAGCGGTTGGCTGTTTTTCATGTGTTTAGTAGTTTGTTATGTGGTTGCTTCGCGCTGTAGCGCGAAGCAACACTACAGCGCGAAACATCTACAGCTTAAATAACTCCTTCAATCCTTCAGTGAGTGATGCTGGTTTTCGCCCGAGCAAGTTTTCCAGATCAGGACTTATGGCGTCTTCCTGGCCGTTTTTAATATCAGTCATAAACCCGATCATCCGCTGAACCCTGAATTCGGGCACCCCCCGTTGCTTCATCTGCTCAGCAAACGTTGCTGCCGGTGTATCGGTGTAACGCACGTCTCTGCCTGATAAGTTGGTCAGTGTGGCCGCTACGTCGCCGAAGGAATAAGATGCGTTACCAGTGAGTTCGTAGCTTGTATTACCCGTACCAGGCTCGAGCAGGGCATTGGCCATGGCTTCACCCATCTCGCTCCGGAGGGCGAACGAAACCCGCCCCTGACCGGCTGGTAACCTGATACCCGTATCGAACACCGCTGGCCCGACAAACAGCGGAATGGTATCCAGGTAGAGGATGTTGCGGAACAGCGTGTAGCCGAGCCCGCTTGCTTTGATGTACTCTTCCGTCTGAAAATGGCCTTCCATCAACTGATTGGCCAGCGTCCGTCTGTCTTTCAGTGCGCGGCTGGTGTAGGCAATTCGTTGAACGCCCGCCTTTTTGGCCGCGTCGACCACGTGCTGGTGTTGCCTGAGCCGATTGTCTTCATCGGTGCCAGCGATCAGCAGCACCGTATCGATACCCTGCATGGCCCTATCGAGCGACGTAGGGTCATCATACGTACCCAGCCGTACAGACACACCACGTTCAGCCAGATGGCTGGCTTTCTGCTCATCGCGAACAAAGGCGGCTAGTTGAGTGGGGGGGAGTTTTTTGTGTAAAAACTCGATAACGGTCGAACCAAGCTGGCCCGTTGCGCCGGTTATAAGAAGCATTGTATCTATTGTTTGTTGGGTTGTGTATGGGCGTAGCCCGTTGGTTATCCGTTATATACTGCCGCAAATTCCCTGGCGAAATCCTCCAGCTTCACGCTGCCTGTTGGGACCGACTGATGCAGGTCATAATCTCGCCGCATCAGGCCAGCGTGGATGCTGGCTCCCAGATCGACCAGATCGGCGGCGATACTGGCAGGTACCCCATTGGCCTCCATGCCGCTCCGCGCCTGCTCGTCGGTAAACGTGACCCAGGCTAATTCTGGCTTACCGATGGCCTTGCCAAATACGTGCGCAATCTCGGTACAGGTGCGATCGTCGCTGGCGATGTAACGGACAGACTGGTCTGTTGTCGCGGTGGTGAGCTCATCCGCGGCGACAGCAGCAATATCAACGGGGTCCACCATAATCAGCTTATTATCGCCTCCATAATTAGCCCCCATGATACCCATGCCCTTAATCAGGCTTACCTGGTTGAACAGATTGTAATAGAAATACGCCGGGCGCAGGTGCGTTACTGCCACGTTGGGCAACTTGTTCAGCAGGCCCTCCATGTCATGCGCGCCCAGGATACCGCCCGTGCCTTCAGCCAGGTCAGCGCCGTAGCTGCTCAGGGAAACCACTCGCTTCACACCCGCCTGCTCGATGGCCTGCACATAGGTACGCCCGATGTGTCCGTAATAGGCCCGCAAGTCAGGGACCTTGAAATTGGGCGGCACCATGGCATAAACGGCATCAGCCCCGGTGAATGTAGCTGTCAGGAAATCGACGTCGTCTAATGAGCCGATAGCGGCGGTAGCACCCAGCGCGGCTATGGCTGCCTGCTTATCGGGATTGCTGCTGATGACCGTAACGGTATGACCGTTCTGCGTTAGCGCGTTGGCCAGCGGTTTGCTGATATGGCCCAGCGAGCCGGTTACTACAAGGTTCATCGTCGTTGATTTTTGACAAAGGTCCACCGCTGCGGACAACCAACTGTAACCGAATCTATGGTTGTTGTAGTCGAATCAGAGGGATCTGGTCGGAATGCTTGACAGGCTAGCCCACGGCTACCCGCAGGTACGTTGCTGATTGGTGGGCACGTACCTGCGGGTAGCTGTGGGGCAGTTAGCAGGAAGTTCTACTACAACCGCACGCCCTGAATCAGGATGGCCGCCCGAACCGACTGTTCTTTCAGGTGCAAAAACTGTTTGCGGCTTTCATCTTGTGAAAAGGCCCTGAAGTCCTGCTCTGTCTCGAAGCTCACAAAATGAATTTCGTACGGCTTTTCCATCAACTGCTCGTCAATGAACGCATCGTCGGCAGGACGTACCCGTAACAGAAGCTGCCCGTTATACCTGGCGATGAGTGGAATGGCTACGTCCTCAAACTCATGGAACACCGCCTCCTGCCCCTCGTTGACGTAAATTAATTGCGTAAAGTAGATCATGATCGCGTAGGATTATCAGCAAGTTAGCAAACGAGTTGTGTTAGTCCGCCGCTACCCGAATGACTAAACCCGGCAACGTACCTGCCATGCCACCGTTGTGTAGCCTCACAAGTGCCAGATCAATTGCGTCTGTGCGCCGACGCTGTGTGCTTTAGAAGTCAAGGTTTGCGAGGCGGGGTTACTGGCTGATTTGTAAAAGGAATAGGACGCCGTAGGCTGAACCAGCAGCGACAGGCGCGAATTGAAGCGATAGTTTAGCCCCACGCCAACTACGCCTTCTGTCCAGAGGTGATCGGCTGTAAACGTTTTGCTTTGGGACAACACGATACTCGCCGAAAAATAGGACGATAACCGCTGCCCTATCATCTGATAGCTACTCTTGCTTCGGGCCGAATTGATGCTGGTACTTGGGCCGGTAGAATGTAATGCCTTCAATGAAGTCGAAATCCTTCTTATTGAAGGTGAACAACTCAACAGGGTAGGCCAGCGCCGTTGCGGCAATTAGCATATCAGCAATGCCTGGGCGTTTGGTATGGTGTTCCCAGGTTAACCGAAGAAGGGTGCGGGAGATTTCTGCGTCCAGACCAATGATATTGAACTTGTTAATGGTCTCTGTTGTCTTCCGCCGCTCTGTTCGCTTCATGCCAACATACATCTCCGCTTCTGAAATCACGCTGAGAGCCAGCCGGGAGAAACCGAGTTCGTCAAGTTCCTGTAACATGACGGGCGTACCCCGGAAGTACTCAAACAAGACGTTTGAATCACAGAGAACTATCTTCTTTTGGGCCATGCTGCCTTGCGAATAGACTCCATTGTACGCTCATCCTTCGCCCATATTCCGCCAAATGAAGCAGGGGTTTCAGTAGGGCTGGCGTTACCAGTACGCAGAAATGGAATTTGCGTCTCTACCTGAGCGTCTATACCATGCTCGCCCAGCAGCTTGAGGGCTTTGGCTAAATCATTATCGCTGACGAGTAAGGTCTTCATTGGTCTCTATGCTATGATACAAGTATACAACAAATTTCGCCCCGTTAAGAGCTCAACAGCGTAGTGCCGTAGCTGCCCGACAACGTACCTGCCGCGCTTCAGGCCTTACAAATGCCAGACCAGTTGCGTCTGCGCGCCGATGCTGTACGCTTTGTAATTCAGCGTTTGCGAGGTGGGGTTAACAGCCGGTTTGTAGAAAGAATACGACGCCGTAGGCTGAATCAGTAGCACAGGCGCGACATGAATCGGTAATTGGCCCCCGCGCCAACTACGCCTTCCGTCCAGAGGTGATCGTCTGTAAACGCTTTGCTTTTGGCGAACACGACACCCGCCGAAAAATAGGGCGATAGCCGTCGAGCCGTTAGCCGGTAATTCACCAGAACGGGCAGCTGCCATCCCTCGCTAGTAAAGGAAATGGGTTCACCAGGCCCTTGCCAATTCGCTGTCCGAGCCGTATTCCGGTAATACAACGCCCCGACCGACACATCCCATTTCGGCGTGACATGATACCGCGCCGTTAACCCAACCGACGAAACTGTACTACGGATATCCGCCGGAATCAGCGTTCTCGACCCGTTGGGGTTAAGCACATCAACCTGATAGCTAGTCTTAGTTGCGTTAAGCCAGTAAGCGGGCGCGATCGATACCCGGCTTTGGGCCAAAACGCCCGTCATGCAGGCGCCCAGCAGGTCAACCGAAAGAAGAAAGGATTTCATACGTCATATTGTTGAGTTTACTCCTTAAACACTTGTAGCAGAACCAAAATCACATTGAAAATAAGAGTGTAATAGTGTCTACCCTACATTACGGACTCGAAACAGTGTTCAATGTTTATTGATGCGTGAATTAGTCTGTAAAGAAACCTACCTCCTTCTTGCGAAAGAAAGCAGTAATGAGTTTGGGATTAGCTCGCAACTGAGCTAACAGATCAATCACCGATTTAGCCAATTGCGA
>NZ_JBGGWE010000025.1:0-27963 GCF_041321095.1 Fibrella arboris
TTTTTATTAATTTTTTGTACTCTGCCGGGATGCTGACCCTGTGCCGTCCTCAGCAAAAGCGGCGGTGTTGCTGATGCTCAACCGCCGTTGTTCCTGATTGGGACTGCAAAAGTAGGGCAACTTCACCCCCATGTCAAGTACCTGTTAAAAGAAAGTGGTTAACAATTTGCAACTTCATCCGTTAACCACTTTCTCTCAGTTAGTTAAGACAAGAAAAAAAGTTAAACTTTTTTCAGTAGGTGATTCTTTTTACCCTTCGAAACCAGCAAATAGCGGTCCTGAAGCCATTCAAGGGCTAACGAAGCCGTTGGATCGCTCACTTTTGCTTTGTTCAAACTGACCGCATTTTGGCTGATTGCCCGTCGTGCTTCGCCCTTCGAGGCGTAAACTTCCCCCTTCGACCCTACCGATAAAAGATCTGTGATGTCTTTACAGGTAGCTAATTCGTCGGCGGAGACTTCCGTCTGGGGTACTCCTTCAAAGATTACATCGAATTCATCGACGGCAATAGAGCGCAGTGTGTCAATCGTTGCTTTGCCAAACAGTACTTCTGACGCTTTTACCGCCAGGTTATATCCTTCCTGGCCGTGTACTCGTGTGGTTACCTCTTGGGCGATGGCTTTCTGCAATAGGCGCAGATGTGGCGCTTCCGCATGCGCTGCTTCCAAACGCAGTATCTCTTCCTGACTCAACAGGGTGAAGACACGAATAAGCCGGGGGCAATCATTATCGGCGGCATTCAGCCAGAATTGGTAGAACTGATAAGGGGATGTCAGCTTTGGGTCGAGCCAAACGTTGCCGCTTTCCGACTTGCCAAACTTGGTTCCGTCGGCTTTAGTCACCAGCGGCGTTGTTAGGGCAAAGGCTCTGTCATCTTCGGATTCAGTGCCCCGCTCTTCTTTACGCCGGATAAGCTCGGTACCCGTCGTGATATTGCCCCACTGATCAGAACCGCCCATTTGCAGGCGGACGCCTTTGTTTTTGTAAAGCCAGTAGTAATCGTAGCCCTGCAATAACTGATATGAGAACTCAGTGAAGGAAATGCCCGTTTCGAGCCGCTTCTTCACCGAATCCTTCGCCATCATGTAATTAACGGTAAGGTGCTTACCGGCTTCGCGCAGGAAGCCCAAAAACGAGAATTCTTTGAACCAATCGTAATTGTTGACCATTTCGGCCGAGTTGGGTGCATCGCTGAAAGCCAGAAACTTTTCTAGCTGCTTCCTGATACCTTCCTGATTAAGTCGCAGCGTTTCTTCCGACAAAAAATCGCGCTCGGCTGCTTTACCCGATGGATCGCCAATCATACCCGTTGCGCCGCCAACCAGCGCAAACGGCTTGTGACCGGCACGCTGGAAGTGCACCAGCAACATGATCGTGGCCAGGTTGCCAATATGGAGTGATGCCGCCGTGGGGTCAAAACCGATATAACCGGCGGTCATTTCTTTACTAAGCTGGACTTCGGTACCAGGAGTCATGTCGTTGAGCATGCCTCGCCAGCGGAGTTCTTCAATGAAATTCATGAGAAATACAAAGAGTGAAAGAAAGCATGAGTGAAAGAGTGACTGATCGACAAGACCGCATCAGTGGTTGGCAACGCAATAATCATTCTTACACTCATTCTCTCTTTCACTCATTAAGTTATGGTAATAGTAACGATGAATCGCCGTAGCTGAGAAAACGATAATCGTTGCTAAGCGCTTCAGTATATATAGTACGCCAGGCATCGCCGACCAAAGCGGCAATCAGCAGAATGAGCGTGGAGCCCGGCTGGTGAAAATTGGTCACAATGCCTCGACACAGTTTCATCTGGTAACCTGGCGTGATATAAATGGCCGTATGTGCTGTCAGCAGTGGCAGTTTGCGCTGTTCCATATATAAGCGTACTGCTTCGACAGCCTCACTGGCCGATGGTTGCTCTTCCGCAGGTACGTTGTAGGCATACGCCTGGTCCAGATAAAATGGATCAGGATGATTTTTCAGTAACCGAACGCCAAACCAGTACAGGCTTTCTAGCGAGCGCATTGATGTGGTACCTACCGGAATCAGGTGGTTCAGGTGTTCCAGAACGTTCGTTATGTTTTCCCGTGTGTACACAACCTGCTCGGCGTGCATGGTATGCTGCCTCGGGTCGTCTGCCTTTATGGGTTGAAACGTACCTGCACCAACATGGAGCGTGAGGGCATCATGGCCAATGCCGCGTTCAGCCAATGTACCCAGCACCTCTTTGGTCATGTGCAGGCCGGCGGTGGGCGCCGCAACGGCTCCCTCCTTTTTGGCATACACGGTCTGGTAGGTTTGGCTATCGGCGGCAACAGGCTCCCGTTTCAGATACGGGGGCAATGGCATCTGACCAGCTTGCTCGATCAACTCGGCAAAGGTCTCATCGTCGGGCTGCCAGGTAAACCGGATCTGGCTCTTTTCGGCGTCTTCCCATTCAGCAATCAGGACAACTTCGCCGAAGGTCAGCAACAAGGTTTCGCCTTCACGCCATTTTTTGCGGTTACCAATCATACACTGCCAAACCGCACTTCCTGTGTCGAGCATTGCCTCGCCCACGGGCTGGTCGGCTGGTATTGGGTTGAGCAGGAACAGTTCGATGGTTGCGCCCGTCGATTTGGTAAAGAGCAGCCGCGCCGGAATCACCTTCGTATTATTAAAGACCAGAAAGCTGTCGACAGGCAATAGATCAGGTAATTCGTAGAACCGGCGATGGCTAATCTGCCCTTCCTTGTAGACCAGCAGTTTCGACTGGTCACGCTTGGGTAATGGGAACCGGGCAATGCGCTCGTCGGGCAGGTCGTACTGAAACTGGTCGAGACGAAGATCAGGCAACATGGTCAACGGGCGGTTTCATCATCAGCCGAATGGGTAATGATATAATAACGATAGCGAGGATAGCCGTGCTGGCAGGTAACAGCCAGCCGTAATCGTTTGAATCGGCGTTTATGTTGCTGCGATTCAGAAATGATAATACCATCAGACCAAGCGCTAATATGGTGTTGAACGCGGCCGACAAGGCATAAAACCAGCTTACATACACATCGGCCAGTTTGCGGCGTTGCCCTTCCCAGGCGGTAGGATTCGGATTTGGGATCTTCTCGGCCGGTAATTTTGGAAACAGGCGTGTAACGGCGTTGGTTATGACATAAACCAGAATAAAAATCCCAATGCTAACGTAGAAAATGACCTCCCGACTCAGGTACTGTACAGCCTGACCGGCCTCATTGAATCGAAAAGCTACTTCACCAGGATACGATATATAACTGCTCATCAAAAGGCCTACAAAACCAATGATGGACAGAATTCGCCAGGTGCGAACAAAAAAAGAACCAGCGCGCATAAGTACGGTGTAACGACGTGTTGTTAATGGGCCGCAAAGGTACTTTTGCGGCACCGCATTTAGCCAGTTAACCTTGATTTACTCTAAAAAGTCTCCATGAAAATATATACCCGAACCGGCGATGCTGGGCAAACATCCCTTATTGGCGGGCGGCGCGTGAGCAAAGCCGATTTACGGATCGATACCTACGGTACCGTTGATGAGCTGAACTCGTGGATCGGCCTGCTGCGCGATCAGCCCGTGAACGCCAATCGCCGACCGTTGCTGAAAGAAATACAGGATCGGCTGTTTACGGTAGGTGCCGAATTGGCTACCGATCCGGAAAAGCCCCCTCGCCAGGCCATTCCAGCTATTATCGACGCGGACATTGTGCGTCTGGAAGATAACATGGACGCTATGGACACCGAATTACCTGAGTTGCGGAAATTCGTATTACCCGGCGGCCACGCGTCCGTTTCCTTCGCTCATCTGGCCCGCACGGTGTGCCGTCGCGCCGAACGGCTTGCCATTGGCCTCAACAACGAGTCGCCGGTTGATCCGCTGGTGATAACGTACCTGAACCGGTTATCCGATTACCTCTTCGTACTAAGCCGGAAAATGGCACAGGATCTGGCCGTGGATGAGGTTGCGTGGGAACCGAGGGTGTAAAAGAGTTTACCGTTTTCAGTTGCCCTGCTTTGTCACGTTTGTGGCATTAGCAGGGCAACTGAAAACTGCAAACGGTAAACTCCTTCCTATTCCCTTCCCAGCATGATCCGGTCGACGGAGTAGAAGTTGGATTGCTGCGTCCAGACGAGGATGAAAAAGATGACGGAGTAGATCAGTTGAGAGGCGACAACATCCCATTTCTGCTGGAACGACGTACCTACCATCAGCGCCATCATTAAAAGGCTCGCCGCTACGAGCGTGTACCGGGTAAACAGGCCAATGGTCAGCAGAAGGCCAATGATCAATTCAATGTAGGAAAGCACCGTGCCGAAAGCATACACCAGGAACGACGGAAGCGGTGTCTGGCTGAAATCGGCAACCATCTTATCACGGAATCCGCCAGCACCTTTCATGAATCGGGGAATAGCGTGGAAGGTGAAATTTACACCCATCGTTAGCCGTAACAAGAGATAGGCCAGGAACTGATCAGACATTTTCATACGTCAATACACTTTAGGATAGAACGCCAATACGGCCTCTTTAGCCATTCGGTATAGAATTTGTTTAGTTTTCGGCTAACTGCATGAGGATGAGTGCCTGTTTTTTTTACATTTGTTGTCAAAGCAACTAAATCACAAAATAGTCGTAAGTCAATGAGTGGTAAGCCATAAGTGGCTTCGCGCATCATACTGATTTTAGAGAGCGAAGCCACTTATGGCTTACCACTCATTGACTTACGACTACCTATACCATGACTACTGACTTGCTTCAGATCGAGATGCAGAAGGCTACGCAGAGCCGCATCCAGGAGGTTGACTTCAATAATCTGCCCTTCGGTAAGCACTTTGCCGATCACATGTTCGTAGCCGACTACGCCGATGGTCAGTGGACTGACCTGCGGGTGGTACCTTTCGGCGATTTTTCGTTCAATCCGGCGCTTTCATCGCTGCACTACGGCCAGTCGATCTTCGAGGGCATGAAAGCCTACAAGAACGAAGCCGGTGAAGTGTTGATGTTTCGCCCGCTCGACAACTGGGCGCGCATGAACGAGTCGGCCAAGCGTATGTGCATGGCAACGATCCCTGAGGATGTGTTCATGGGTGGTCTGGAAGCGTTGCTTCGTACTGATGCCGACTGGGTTCCTAACCAACCGGGCAGTTCGCTGTATATCCGTCCGTATATGTTTGCCACAGATGTGTATCTGGGCGTAGCGGCGTCGAAGACGTATCGTTTCTGCATTTTCACCTGTCCGGTAGGGGTTTATTACTCTAAACCGCTGAAAGTAAAGGTCGAGATGAACTACATCCGTTCGGCACCGGGTGGTGTGGGCGCGGCCAAATGCGCTGGTAACTACGCCGGTTCACTGTACCCAACGCTACAGGCACAGCAGGCGGGGTACGATCAATTGCTTTGGACCGACGCAACCGAGCATCAATACTTCGAAGAGTCGGGCACGATGAACGTAATGTTCGTCATCGACGGCAAACTGGTCACGCCAGCCTTATCGGACTCTATTCTGGATGGAGTAACCCGCCGCAGTATTGTAGCGATCGCCAAAAGCTGGGACATGCCTGTCGAAGAGCGTAAAGTATCGATCCGTGAAGTAATCGACGGTATTGAAGATGGCTCGCTGACTGAAGCATTTGGTGCCGGCACCGCCGTTGTGGTATCGCCTTTCCAGGTCATTGGCTACGAAGGCAAAGACTACATGCTGCCAGAACGCGCCCCAGCCGATTCGTTTGCGGCACGCGTGAAAGACTACATGAGCGACCTGCGCACAGGCAAGATCGAGGATACGTTCGGCTGGACGTATAAAGTTTAGAGGAGGAAAGGGAGAGGAAAGGAGGAAGGGAGGAAAGGAGGAAAGGAGGAAAGGGAGGAGGGGGAAGAAAAGAGAACGGTGCTTGGCCGCCTATTCCCTTTCCTCCTTTCCTCCTTTCCTCCCTTTCCTCCCTTTCCTCCCTTTCCTCCCTTTCCTCCCTTTCCTCCCTTTCCTCCCTTTCCTCCCTTTCCTCCCTTTCCTCCCTTTCCTCCCTTTCCTCCCTTTCCTCCCTTTCCTCCTTTCCTCCTTCTTCATATCTTCGTTGGTATGAGATCATTTGTCATCTTCGCTGCGCTACTGACACTGACCGCCTTTCGCGGCGATAAGCCAGCTTACCAGTTCTATACGCAAACCGGAAAGGCCTCTTCTTACGAAAAGCTGCTAAAGGAAGCGGCCGGGGCTGATGTGGTGCTGTTTGGCGAACTGCACAACAACCCAATTTGCCACTGGTTCGAACTCCAGTTAGCCAAAGATCTGGCCACCCAATTAGGCACGAAACTGGTATTGGGTGCCGAAATGTTCGAGGCCGATAATCAGCAGGCACTAACCAGGTACGTTAGTGGTCAGACATCTGACAAGGAGTTTGCTAAAGAAGCCCGTCTGTGGCAAAATTACGATACCGACTACCGCCCGATTGTTGATCTGGCGCGTGATAAGAAGCTGACATTTGCCGCCAGCAACGTACCTAGACGGTACGCCAGTCTGGTAGCACGCCAAGGGTTGGCTGCGCTTGACACGGTATCGGCAACGGGTAAACAGCAGATGGCCAACTTGCCACTGACGGTTGATCTAACCCTGCCTGGCTACAAAGGCATGCTTGAGATGATGGGAAGTCATGGTGGTTCACCATCGAGTGGTGGGCCACAGGTAGAAAACTTTGCGCGGGCGCAGGCGCTGAAAGATGCGACCATGGCCCGCTTTATTCTGGAAAATGGCCAGTTTACAGGCGATAAGCCCGCCCGTACCGTTTTGCATTTCAACGGCGATTACCATTCCAAGAATTTCGAGGGCATTGTCTGGTATTTACGTCAGCAGCAGCCGAATCTGAAAATCGTGACGATCTCGTCGGTAGAAGGCCAGAACATATCGAAGCCACAAGCCGACTGGAAAGGCCTTGCGACCTATGTGTTGGCCATTCCCGGCGACATGACGAAGACGTACTGACCCTATGCTCATCACCTGCATCACACTCTATTTGCTGTCTAACATCGCGATTGGGGCATGGGCAGCGCGACGGGTTACTACTTCACAGGATTTTGTGCTCGCTGGTCGGGGCTTATCGCTGGCGCTGGCTACGTCGGTCACGTTTGCTACCTGGTTCGGATCGGAAAGCATCATGGGTGCTCCGGCCAAATTCGTGGAAGGTGGCGTATTGAGTATCATCGAAGAACCGTTTGGCTCGGCACTGTGCCTATTTTTAGTCGGGGCTTTTTTTGCACGTCCGCTGTACGAGCAGAATATCACTACATTTTCCGATTACTTCCGCCTCCGGTTTGGTCGCTCGGCCGAGCTGGTCAGCGCGGTGATCATGATTCCTTCCTACTTCAGCTGGATTGCCGCGCAGTACATCGCTATTGGTATCGTGCTGAACGTAGTGATAGGTATTCCCATGGCGTGGGGAATCATTGCCAGTGCCACCATCGTAATGATTTACACGTTGCTGGGTGGTATGTGGTCTATCTCGATCACCGATTTTCTGCACAACCTCATTATCATTCTGGCCCTGCTGGTACTGGCCTTCGTGCTATATCCGCAGGTGGGCGGCATGGCAGGTGTAACCGCGAAGATGCCCGATACCTTTTTCCAGTTTCTGCCACCGGCCAGCCTAAGCGGCTGGGCAACGTACCTGGCAGCCTGGATGACGATTGGGCTGGGAAGCATTCCGCAACAGGATATTTTTCAGCGAGTCATGTCGGCTAAATCGGCGCGGGTGTCGGTGCAGGCGTCATATCTGGCATCGGGGTTGTACCTGTCGGTGGCGGCCTTGCCCCTGTTCATCGCCCTCGCCGCCCGGCTACTTCATCCTGATCTGGCAGGATCCGATGAGCAAAGCCGTCAGTTGATTATCCCGAATATGGTGATGCGACATGGAAGTCTTCCCCTGCAAATCCTTTTCTTCGGCGCACTGACCTCGGCCATTCTGAGTGTGTCGAGCGGCGCGATTCTGGCGCCGGCTACTGTTTTCGGCGAAAACATCCTGAAGTTTTTCCGGCCTAACCTTACCGATAGGCAGCTTCTCAAATCCATCCGCTGGTCCATTGTCGTGATCTCGGTCATCTGCGTAGGCATGACGCTGCAGCGAACCACCAGTATTTTCGACCTTGTGGGCGAATCCTCAGCGTTCAGCTTAGTGTCGCTGTTTGTACCGCTTACCGCCGGGATCTACTGGAGACGCGCTACCAATCGGGGATGCTTATGGTCGATCGTGCTTGGTTTTGGCGTCTGGCTACTCTGCCTCTGGCTAGAAACATCCTTCCCGCCCATGCTCTGGGGCCTGATCGCCAGTACAGCTGGCATGATTGGCGGGAGTTTAATAAAACAAAAATGATTTTTGAAGCAGGATTTTTTGTTCCAGGCGAAAGAAATCCTGTTCACCTTACTCAGTCTCAGCCGTAGAAAGGCTGTTCAATGTAGCCCAGGTACGTTGTGGGTAGCATGGCGGTGTGATGCTCCTGAATGGCGGTGGCCACACTGGGGTACATGGCCAAATCGGTAAGTTCATCGACGGGCTTCCAGATTATGCTCTGGGCTGTTGTGTGAACCGGGTTCAGCGTGGGTTCGCCGCTGAATAGCTCGCCGAAGAAGACACAGTGCAGCACATCTTCTTTCTGATTGGGCCGGGTTACGACGCCGCAGAAGAGCATATTGAATACCTGGATCTCGACCCCTAACTCCTCCATTAATTCGCGTTCAAGGGTGGCTTCCAGGTCTTCGCCCGGATCAGGATTGCCACCGGGCAGCGCAAAAACGTCCGTATCACCGTAGCGATACTGCATCAGCAAGACGGCATCATCACGGAGGAGAACAACAGCGGGGCGAACGGTCATTTAGTGTTAGTTGAAGTTGGGTAGGCGACACCAGCAAGATAATGGACCATCCTACCGGGCGACACCATTAAATTAATCAATTCTACGCCTTTACGGATAAATAAACCTAGATTTCCTCATGAAATTTTTCGCCGTTGCGCTGCTCGTCAGCCTGACCTATACCACCTACGCCCAGGATGCGGTGCTGGTTTTTTCCCGCACGAAAGGGTACCGCCACGCCTCTATCGGGGCTGGCAAAACTGCGCTTATGAAGATGGGCCAGGAAAATAAATTCCGGGTCGACACCACGGAAGATGCCAGTATGTTTACGTATGACAACCTGAAAAAATACAAGGCGGTTATCTTCCTGAGCACTACCGGCGACGTGCTCGACAGCCTGCAACAGATCGCTTTCGAGAAATACATCAAGAAGGGCGGTGGGTACGTTGGCATTCACGCGGCGGCCGATACGGAGTACAAATGGCCCTGGTACAATGAATTATGCGGTGCCTATTTCCTGAGTCATCCCAAACAGCAGGATGCCGAGGTGGAGGTAATCGATAAGAAACATCCGTCGACGAAAGACCTGCCCGACCGTTGGAAACGCTTTGACGAGTGGTATAGCTACAAAAGCATTGTTGCCGGACCAACCGTACTGGCCAAGCTCGACGAGAAAACGTATACGGGCGGTGCCAACGGCGACAACCACCCCATTGCCTGGTACCGTAAGTTCGACGGGGGCCGTTCATTCTACACCGGTATGGGCCACACGGATGCGTCCTATGTTGATCCCCTCTTTGTAGGTCACCTGCTTGGCGGCGTCAAGTGGGCAATGGGCAAAGCGAAGTAGTATCAGTGAACAAAGAGGTGGTTCACTGATACTACTTCTTTGTTCCATCACCGCCTGAACACCATTGCTTTCCCCTCTACCGGTACAACGAACCGCTGGAGGGGAATTTTTTGTTTCAGGAGTTCTTTCGTCAGGTCGTCGCGTGGTTCGAACAGGCCATCGTCACCCTGTTGGAAGGTCCCAAAGTGAATACCGACGGTTTGCGGTTGCCCCAGGTCGTTAAATGCCCGCACGGCATCGATCGGCGACATATGCACGGGGGCCATAAACCAGGTTGGGCGGTACGAGCCAATAGGCAGCATCGCCAGTTTGATTGGCCCTGTTTCACTGATCTCGGCCTGCCGGACAATCTTCGGAAACAGATCGCCGTAGCCCGTATCGCCTGCGAAGTAAATCGTACCGAAACGGGTATGGAGCAAATAACCTGCCCAGAGCGTGCGATTCCGGTCGCCCATACCCCGGTTACTAAAATGACGGGCTTCGGTGCAGGTGATCGTGAGTTTATCAGACAGCACCAGCTTATCATTCCAGTCCATTTCGCGTGTGGTGGTCCCGCCCACTTTCTTCGGCAGGTATGATACGCCCAACGGCGTCACCATGGGTGGGTTAAAGTCTTTCGCCAGTCGTTGCAACGTACCCAGATCAAGGTGATCGTAGTGGCAGTGACTCAGGAGTACGGCATCGATGGGTGGCAGGTCTTCATACCGGATTCCCGGCGGACGGCGACGCTTCACACCCAGCCATTTTGTTGGCCCAACCTTAGGCGACCAGACCGGATCAGTCAGGATATTCAGCCCGTCGACTTGCAGCAGAAAGCTGGAGTGCCCAACAAATGTCACTACCAAACTATCACCGAAGACCCGTGTTTGTGGCTTGGGACCGGGCGGCGCGTCGGGTGCATCGAGCCAGGGGCCTTTATCCCGGTGTAACAACCATGTCAACAGGCCACCTTGGCGCTCAACAGCGGGGCCGGTATTGGCGAATTTCTTGCCGTTGAAATGATCGGTAACAGGCCCCTTATAACGTGGCGCACAGGCTGCGACTACGAGCAGGAGTACTAGGTACGTGTGCTTCATGCAGTGGATAGTGATAACTATAATGAGACTCCAGCCTGGGCATGTAGTTTGTTTATGCCCGAAGCTGGAGATTCAGGATACTATGGCTATAATGTTGCCATATCGATCACGAACCGGTAGCGAACGTCTCCTTTCAGCATTCGTTCGTAGGCTGTCTGTATGTAATCGATCGGAACTACTTCTACATCCGACGTAATGTTGTGTTCAGCACAGTAGTCCAGCATTTCCTGCGTTTCGGGCATCCCGCCTGTATTAGATCCGACAATGCTTTTGCGCCTGCCCAACAGGCTAAAAATGCCCACTTCGGCGGGTGTTGGCGGGGCACCAACGCAGATGTGCACCCCATTGGTTTTCAGCAGGTTCAGGTACATGTTGTAATCGTGTGGAGCAGAAACCGTATCGACAATGAAATCAAACGTGTTCTGTACTGCTTTCACCTGAGCCGGATCGCTGGTTAGCACAAACTTATGCGCCCCTAACCGACGAGCATCTTCTTCTTTCGCGGCCGATGTACTCAACATGGTTACTTCGGCTCCAAAAGACGCCGCGAATTTCACGGCCATATGGCCAAGGCCGCCTAATCCCAGTACTGCCACTTTATGGCCAGGCCCGACTTTCCAGTAACGCAGGGGCGAATAGGTGGTAATACCCGCACAAAGCAGCGGCGCTACGCCGGGTAGATCGAGCGATTCGGCGATGTGTAGCACAAAGTCTTCGTGGGCAACCATTACGTTCGAGTAGCCACCATACGTTGGCGTTTTCTTATCCTGTTCGTAGCCGTTGTAGGTCTGTGAGTTACCATTCAGGCAATACTGCTCCAGACCTTCGGCACAATTGTCGCAGTGCCGGCATGAGTCGACAAAACAACCTACTGCGGCCAGATCACCAACCTTGAATTTAGCCACATGGTCGCCAACCGCCGTCACCCGGCCAACAATTTCGTGGCCTGGTACCATGGGGTAGATAGACCCGCCCCATTCGTCGCGAACCTGATGAATATCTGAGTGGCAAACGCCGCAGTACAAAATATCGAACTGAACATCATGGGGTTTCAGATCCCGCCGTTCAAACTGAAAAGGTGCCAGGGGCGATTGTGCACTTTGCGCCGCGTAGCCTTTCGCTGCAGTCATACTGTTTGTGTAGTTGTTTGTTATAAAAAGTCCCTGGCTGGCGCATAATACCTGCCGGGTCAGCCAATCCGCTACAGTAAACAACTCAAAACGGACCTCTTTGGCCGACAGAACCCGTACAATTACTTTTTAGCTGCTACAAGCCATGCTTGTTAGCAAACTGAATGACGTCGGCGACATTGGTCAGGTATAGTTTTGAGTGGATGTTTTTACGGTGGCTCCTGACGGTGAAAGCACTGATGCAGAGCTTATCAGCAATTTCTTCGCTGGTTAAGCCATCGCGGATGAGCCGAATCACTTCAACTTCACGAAAGGTCAGGTTGAGCCGTCGGGCAAAATCATCGCCAAACTGATTTTCGTTATCACCGGCTGCAGGCGACACCCGTGTATCGAATACGGTACCGCTATCCAGTACCGTTTGAATACCCTCAATGAGTTGAGACGGCGTTGTGTCTTTCAGTAAGTAGCCGTGCAACCCGGCCCGCCGGGTTTCTTCCAGCAGCTTAGGCTGGTCATACATCGTTAGGATAATGACTTTGATAGCCTTGAAATGACCAATCAGGTCCCGACCCAGATCGATACCATTTGTGCCATTAAGATTAACGTCGAGAATGACCAGATTGGGCGAGAGCCTACGTATGGCATCGGCCACCTGAGTGGCTACCGCAATCTGACCGCAAACCGTCCAGTCTGGTCTCCGTTCGAGTAATAGTTTCAGCCCGTTACTGAATAGCAGGTGATCGTCGACGATCAGAATTTGGCAAGGCATGGGATGCTGAATAAGGTATCTCGAGTATAATGAACGTTCCGCCGGAACCCGTTTCCATATGCAGGGTGGCTCCTATGTGATCGGCTCGCAAGGTATTGTTTGTCAAGCCCATTCCCTGTTTGTTTGCCAGTGCCTCATCTGTCATACCCACACCGTCATCTTCTACCTGTACGGTCAGGTACGTTTCCTCATATAACAGTTGAACGGATGCCCGGCGGGCCCTGGCGTGCTTTAATATATTCTGCACCAGCTCCGAAATAATCCGGTACGTTGTCAGCTCCACCTCTATGGGCAATCGTTTTTCTGAACCCGTTACCAGACAGTCAACAGTGGTGGGTTCCTTCGGAATTGCTTTGATCAACTGCTCAACCGCGCCACGTAAGCCGATCCGCATCAGTTCGGGGGGCATCAAATTATGAGCGATACGGCGCAGGTCGTGCCCGCTCTTCTGAATCAACGGTTCAAGGTCGATAAACGCCTGTCGGGTAAACGCATCATTGGTGTGTTCCTGCAAACTAGCCATCCGCTGGCGAATGGTAGCCAGCGTTCCGCCAAGATCGTCGTGCAGGTCGGCAGCAATGCGTTGCCGTTCCGCATCCTGCGTCTTAATGATGCGCGCGTCTGTTTCTTTCCGTTCAATGGCTAGCCGTAAGTCGGCTTCAGCTTTGCGCTTTCGTAACTGAACCATGTAGAGCAGCAGGATCAGGATGCCAAGCAGCAGCGCCGATGAAGTGGTGATGTAGAAAATCCAGTTCTGCTGGGTTCGGTTTTCCTGCTCCAGTGTCTTTTGCGCAAAACTCTGTTGTTCCAGCCGATGGTTGATCTGTTGCCGGGCCAGCATGCTCGTTGCCCGTTCCTGTTCAAACCGCCGTTGCTGTTCGCTCAACAGTGCCTGTTGCCTCAACTCGCGTTGTTGAGCCACGGCTTTCAGCCGATCCAGCTCAGCTTGCTTGCTGAGCGTTAATAACCGTTGAGCCTGGAGTTGCTGTTGCTGCCGGTTTTGCGCCTCTACCCGTTCAATCTCATTCTTATTCCGCAAAAGGGCCAGATCTCTACTTTGCAGGTCATTGGCCGCCGAATCGCGAAGGGCTACAAATCGCTTGAAATAAAACAGGCTGGCTGCCCACTTCTGCTGATCCGAATAAACCTGATACAGGGCAAAGTAGGCTCGTCGCCGCGCTGTTGATAAAGGTTTAGGCAGTGCTAACAGGGCCAATGCGTACTGTTCGGCCTGTTCGTGCTGCCCCAGCGCGGCCTGAGCATGAGCCAGCATAGACAGATTACTCTCATTAGGCTTTCCAGTGGGCTCCAACGATTTCCAGGTTTTTTCGGCTTTTCGAGCATAGGTGAGGGCCTTGTCATACAGCTCATATTTAAGGTACAGTTCGGCCAGGTCGCCGTAGACATAGGCCGCATTCAGTTTTGGCTGCTTGTCCGATAACAGGGCCGCCGCAGCCAGATAGTGCTGTTCGCTCTCGCTGAATTTCCCCTGCCGGTTAAAGAGCAGCCCAATCTTTTGCTCGATGGTCATCTGGTGGCTGGTCGTCAGTACGGGGTCGAGCCGGCCGTTCGTCAGCAATCGCTGTTTGGCCCTCATCAGCAGGCGGAACGCATTGTCATCATCGCCAGACAGGCTATACAGCTCGCCCAGATTCATGTCTACCCGCCAGGCACTGGGCGGTAGCGTGCGGGCTTTTTCCATCACCGCCATTGCCTCGAAATTAATCTGCATGGCCCTGGGGTAGTCGATCTTCAGCGTGTGGAAGTACTGTTCCCGTAACAGAATCCCCCTCACTTCAAATTCAGTGTTTTTAAGGGCCTGGGCTTGTTTGGCCAGTTCATAACCGTAATACAGCATACTGTCTCGGCGAGATTGCCACATTCCATGTGTCCGGCCCAGCAGGTACAAGGATTCAAGCCGTAACGTGTCTGTTTGCGGTTTACGGGGCATCGCCGTGAACCGCTGATAATGCCCTTTGAGCGCCTGACTCAGGCTATCCATGTACACAAAATCAGCACGCCGGTCGACGGTAATTTTTGGCAGTGCCGGAAATTGGGCCCAACCGGTTGTACACGCTGCCATAATCACCGTGATCATCGACAAAAAAAGTCGTAGTGCGCTCATCGAACTCCTTATCATTCAGCTAGTAGCTGAATATATGGAAGGTAAACCAATTCGCAAAATATACCCTAAAAGAGGTATTGACACCAGCGGCCGGGTAAGGGATATTTGTTACTGTCTATCCACACTTTATTCTTTACTTATGACCAGACAATTAATTCTCCGTTCTTCGCTGGTATTGCTCTGCCTGCTGGCTGGTTGCAACCAAAAACAGGTTGACCCTAGTCCAACCTACACGATCGTGAATAATGGCAATGGAGGGGTCACCTCGATTACCGACACGCAGGACAAAGTGCCGTTAAACATGGCCCAGGCGGTGCCGTCTGTATCTGGTGAAACGTACCCAGCCAATATGCCGCTTCTCTTTTTCCTGGATGATAAGGTTTATCTCTCTTCGATCCAGAACAATTTCGTAGTGAAAGTAGACGGTGTTATTGTTGGTGGAACCATTTCTGTGAACCCGGCGGCCAACGGCTACGCGATTCTCACGTTTTCGCCAGTTACGCCATTCAAAGGCGGCCAAACCATCGAAGTAACGCTCAAGGAAGGCATGCAGGATGATGGTGGCAACGGGTTTTATTCCGACTTCGTCCTCACCTACACCACCAGTTCGGGTAGTGGCGAGAGTTTCGACGCCAACAAGGGGTTTGAAGCCGGCACAGCCGGCACCGTGTTTGTAGGCGATGGCGCAGTGCTGACAGGCACCCAAGGGTCAATCGCTCCACAGAGTGGCAATCGGTTCGGGGCTATTACATCGGGGAGTAAGCTGGTATCAACGGGAACGGCGGCCGGCAATGCATCCAGCACCATGATTTTGGGGCCTATAAATACCAGCCTGACCGCCCTTACATTCAATTACAATTTTATATCAGCCGAGTTCAATGACTACGTTGGTACGAAATTCGACGATACAGCCATGTTTACGGTGTATGGGCCCAAGGGCGCGTATTCAACGTTCATCAACAGCGTAAATACAATTGCCTATGCCAATCAGAAGATTACGTATCCTGGCATGCCAGACGGAGGCGACTCGTATGTTGGGGCTACAGGCTGGCAGTCTAAACGCTTTACCTTCAACGATGTAGGCTCGCCTGCGTTCGTTGTGTATACCGTCACCGACGTGTCTGATACCCGGTTATCCACTATTCTGGCTATCGATAATCTGTCGTATTGATAGTGTACGTATTAATGTTCACCTGTCTGGCGAGCTATTGGCCGGACAGGTGGACATTAGTTGTATCCTGCGCTAAGCCGGGGGCAACTGCACAGGGCCTTCCTTCTTCATACATACACTCCGGGGCATGCCTGCATATGGCCCGTAGTTGGGAATACGCTCGTACCCGTTTTTGGTGTAAAGGCCAATAGCATCGGGCATATCGCTGGCTGTTTCGAGCACAGTCCCCTGAAATCCCAATTCGTAGCTCCATGCTTCCAGTTCGTTCAGAATCCGACTGGCAACGCCTTGGCCCCGTTGCGTTGGCAGCACATACATCCGCTTAATTTCAGTATGAGCCGCATCATACGGCTTAACAGCCCCACAGCCTACGGGTGTAGTACCGTGATAAGCCACAACAACGTACCTAAGCGATTCAATGCCATTAAACTGGCTGTAAATCGAATGCTCGTCACCATTCAGAATGCGTAGGTAAGCATCAAGTTGCTGAACGAGCTGCTGAAAATCTGAATTAGTAGAATCGGTTCGTGAAAAAGTAAGCATCGCGAAGAATTCGTTAAGGAGAATAAACGCCTATTCAACCTGTTCATCCCGATTCCGCGCCAACCAGGCCACCACCGCCAGGCAGGCTCCGAACCAGGCAAACGGCAGGCGAAGATCAACGGTGGAGAGGAGGCCAAAGACCAGCGTGGTACCGAAACTGGCCAGCCCCTGCATAGCCTGGTAGTGGAGAATGTTACTTACCAGCCTTCAATTAGCGAAGGTTACCAGTTCGAAAATTGTTAAAATTCAACACATTAAGGCCCATTCCTTCTAAATAAGAATAGAGCTTAAGGTCTTGAGTCACTACAGCAAAATCCTCCTGCGCCATAGCATAAATTACAGCATCCGACAAGCCGAATTTCGTGTAGATCTTCGCATGTGCTTGCATAATGCTGAGGCTATTCATATACTGTTCCTCTGACCTCTCTGCGACACCCTTCAGCACTGAGAGTGCATCTATACCTTTATAAGAGACCCCTTCCAACAGATTGCTGGCTTCCGTTAAAATGTTGGGTGTCAGAACAACGGATTGGCAGTTATCAATTATTCTCAGAAGTAAATAGAAGTCATCGACTGTGTATTGTCGGGTACGTTTGTCTTCGCTGATTTCATCAACACTCAGCGTGCCAATTGTCAGTAGCACTAAAAGATTGGTATCTATCAGCAGACCTTTGCTTTTTCTAAGGTCAGTTAACGTCATTCTTAAGCTGCCTGATTCTCATAGACTCAACCTCCCCGCTCTGAGCATCAATCTTGAATATTTTGTATTGCCGAATGGTTTTGGGCGCAAAAGATGCCGCCAGCCCTGACAGGCCCTGATTATTTTCAACCGGAAAACTTAGCGTTATGAGCCAATGCGCTTTCTGTTCGTCCAACTCAACTTCTTCAACTAATTCACCATCGATATCAGGATATATATCCTTATAAAAAGACAGCGCGCTTTTGGCTGCATCTTTTACTGAAAGCATGATTATACCACTGGTTATTGAGCTATAAATTTACTTTTCTTAGCCTGAAAACAAATTTTCAGGCTAAAGTTCGTCTGATGACCAGACTATTCATCCCGATTCCGCGCCAGCCAGGCCACCACCGCCAGGCAGGCTCCGAACCAGGCAAACGGCAGGCGAAGATCAACGGTGGAGAGGAGGCCAAAGACCAGCGTGGTACCGAAACTGGCCAGCCCCTGCATAGCCTGGTTCAGGCCGAATATCTCGCCCCGGTCGGTGTCAGTGGTTTTCTGTGCCATCAGCCCTTCGATCAAGCCCTGAATAAGTGAGTAGGTCAGGCAGTCGATGGTGATCACGACGTAGAGCCAGACCCGCGACGTACCCACCAGCCCGTATGAGGCCAGCACGGGTACCCCCACCAGCGCAAACCAGAAAATGGCCCGGCGCTGATTGATCCGGTCCGCCAGGAAACCGTAAAAACCGTAGCTGATGGCTACGCTTAGCCCGCCGAAATACATAAAGAAGTACGAGATGTCTTTGGCGTCCATTTTCAACTCGCCCAGGCTGACATACGCCACAAAATAGTTATAGTACCCGATGGCGCCGGTTAGGGCCACCTGCATCAATACGAGTTTCAGCAGGCCGGGATGCGCCTGTTCTTTCTGTCGAAGCCGGGTCAGTATGCTACCTACGTTCAGCGAGCGCACCAGTTCGGTTTTCAGCTCGTCACGCGATACACCTCCCGGATTGGGGCGGTCCGCCGTGCGGTGCGTTTCGCGCAGCAGAAAACTGAGCAGTACGTTCAGCGCCGACAGCCCCACGGCCATCGCCACCACGTACCGGGCCTGTTCAACCGGGTCAGTGAGGTGCAGCGTGGTGATGAGCAGCCCCGCTACTGCCGGACCAATGACGAAGCCAAGGGAGATGATGGCCCCCTCGATGCCGAGGTTACGGAACAGGGCTTCTTTTGGCGAAATATCCGTGATGGCCGAGCGCACCGTGGCGTATAACCCGTTGGTAAGCCCGTCGCTGAACCGGTTGGCCAGTTGCCAGCCCATCCGAACAGGCAGCAGCATACAGTCGGCCACGAACGTACCTATCGACGACAGCCTGAAGATGGGCTTACGCCCGTAACCGTCGGACAATTTCCCCAGTAGCGGAGCCGATATCAGTTGAACGCCTAAAAACAGGGCCGTTCCCAGGGCCAGCCAGAGTTGCGGTTGGGCGTGTCCCCGTACAAACTGAGGCAGTACCGGTCCAATGATAGACCCTACAACAACATCGATAAAAATAATGGCGTAGATATGAAGCAGGTGGCGGTCTTTAAACATGGAGAAAAACAGTCGTAAGTAGGTAAGCCGTAAGTAGCTTCGCTTAGTTCAACCAGTTCCCTGCCACCACGATCACTTCTGATTCTCGTCCTTTGTTTCGTTGGCGGCATCTTCAGGGAGCGTGGCCGAGCGGTAGGCCAGTACACCTAATGCCAGCGCGTAGAAGGCAAAGGGCGCACGCGGATCAAGGGCTGTCAGCAAGGTAGTGGCAACCGCCGCCGCAAAACTAGCCACGCCACCCAGCGCCTGCGTGTCGCCAAAAACACTTCCCTGCCCCTCTCCTTTGGCAGCCAATTGCGAGGTGATACCGGCGATCAGGCCAGCCAGCAGGCCAATGGTCAGTGAATCAACGGCACCGGCCAGGTAGAGCATCAACACGCTGCCACCCGCAAATGCATACAGCCCCATGACCCCGATACCAGCGATGGCGACCACGACCAGCGCCTTTTTCTGATCAAGGCGCTTGGCAATAAACTGAAAGAAAAGCAGGTTGGTTACAATCGTAATAAGACCGTAGTAGATAAAGAAATACGAGGCCTGCCGGGCCGTCAGGCCAAGATCGCCCACGATGAGGTAGGCAATGAAATAGTTGTAGTACCCCAGTGCCAGCAGTGAAAGCAACTGCAGGATGTAGAGCGCCTTGAAGCCCTTCAGTTTTTCGTCAACGTCATCCAGCTGTTTCCACAACGTTTTTACTTTCAATGCGTTGAATGCCTTCGCCTTTAGCTCCTGCGGATCGACCGGCTGCTTCTCTTTATCGTTTGTTTCCTTGAAAACAAGGGTCAAAACGATGTTCAGTACCGCCAGCAGGCAGCCCATGATCACGAGCGGAATGGGATCGAACCGAGCCTGAGGCAACGAAATGATCAGCAGACCGCCAATGGCCGGTCCGAATATGGCACCCAGCGCCGTGATGTTTCCCTGAAGGCTTGTCTGTTGCGTTACGTCATTGTCTTCGGCCGTATCGACCACCGCCGATCGCAGCACCGACCCCATCCCGTTCGTTGTTCCTTCAACGGCCCGGTTTCCCAGATACCCGAAAACATTGACTGGAAAAAGTAAAAAGGAGGCCAGAAACGACCCAATGGCTGTTCCGATCAGTACGGGCCGGCGCCCGATTTTGTCGGATAAAGAGCCCAGCACCGGGGAGGTGATCAACTGCAAACCCAGTAGCAGCGCCGACCCCGCCATGACCCAGACCTGCTTGGCCGACAGCGCTTCCGTATACTTGTTGAACAAAGGCCCTAGCCCACCAGCCACTACGGCATCGATGAAGGTGATGGCATAGATTAGGCCAAGTCTCGGATTTTTAAACATGCGTTGAGTTCGTTACGGTCGATCAGACTACTAAACAGCCCGCCAATGTGGTGATTCATATACATCTGTAACCTGTATCAGCGCCAAAACGCCTGAACCAGTGGATAAGTGACCGTTACCGCACCGCCGGCAGAGGTGATACAACACTGAAACAGCGGCCAAGGCCGTCACGATCAAGAATTTGATAAACAGGGACAAACTAGAGTGGCTACCAGCGAGAACGTCCTGTAGGTTGGTCAAAGCCTCAGAAAACAGCCCAGTTCCTGTGTTCCGTTGAAATAGCGTCTACTTTTGCCCTATGCAGCAGCAACTCGATTCCTGGATTCGCTCCCTTGTCAGGTGGTTTGGCTACGTACCTAACCGCGATCTATCTGGCTGGATTTTATTGATCATTTCCATCATTGCGGGCGTGCTCATCACGTTTTTACTGGTACAGATTACCCGCTTCATTCTCCGGCAACGGTACGAGCCGGCGCTCTCCCTGTTGCGAACGTACCTGCGGGTAGCCTTCTACTTCTGGCTTCCTTCGCTCTTCTTTTTGATCGGTACCAACCTGCAAAGCGACCGGTTTATCAGGCGGCATCCGGTGGCCGACAAAACCGCTGAGATCCTCTTTCTGCTCACCAGTACCTGGCTGGCGCTAAGGCTCCTGAAAGTAGGCGAATTACTCATGGTGCGTAGTTATGACATCAGCAGCGACGCGAATCTGTCGGGCCGTAAGTTCGTCACGCAGGTGCAGTTTTTCCGGCGTATCCTGTCGACACTCATCGTCTTGATTGGCTTTTCGCTGTTGCTGCTCAGTTTTCAGGGAAGTCGTAAAGTAGGCGTCAGCGTGCTGACGTCGGCGGGGATCGTATCGGTGCTGGTTGGTTTTGCGGCGCAGAAATCACTGGGAAATCTGCTGGCGGGCATTCAGATCGCCTTTTCGCAACAGATTCGCCTCGACGATGCCGTGGTAGTTGAAAATGAGTGGGGCCGTATCGAAGAAATCAACCTCACCAACGTAGTGGTACGCCTCTGGGACCGGCGGCGGCTGATCCTGCCGATCACTTATTTCGTCGAAACGCCTTTTCAGAACTGGACGCGCTCAGACGCCAGCATTACGGGGGCCATTATGTTCTACCTCGATTATAACACGCCCATCGAAGCCATTCGCGAAAAAGCCAAAGCCCTGGCCGAGGCCGATCCGCTCTGGAACAAGCAGGTGTTTGTGGTGCAGGTGACCGATACCATGCCCACCAGCATTGCCGTTCGTATTCTGGTTTCGGCCAACGACGCACCATCGGCATTCGATCTGCGCTGCCATATCCGCGAAGCCATCATTGCGTTCCTGCGCGACGAGCACCCGGAAAGTTTACCCCAATCGCGGGTTATTTTTCAGGAAAACAGCCGCCCGGCCATCGACCAACATAACACCGCGCTCGACCCCGGCACTCAGAACCTGAGTACGTAGTACTGACACAGAAACGTTTGCCCGAATTCGTGACTCTTTCTTTGATACGTAGGCTCGAAACCGTTTCGCTCGTAAAAGCGCATGAGCGCCGGACGGGTGGCGTCGGTCTCCAGTTGGATTTCGTGGATGTTTCGTAGCAGGCACTCCGTTTTACAGAAATCGAGCATGGGCTGGAATAAATTCTGCCCCGCAAACGGCCGCCGTATCGCCACTTTATGGATCAATCCAACGGTGTTGGCGGGTAGGTCGGGGTAATACAGTGGATCTTCCCATTGTAAAATAAACGTTGCCGCGGGTTCGTCATCGGCGTACATGACATGGCAGTTTCCCCGTGTGTAGGCATCGATGAGGTTATCGACTGTTAGCGTGTCGGGCTCCCACATCATCTGCCCGCTATCGACCAGCCACTGCCCCACCTCCTGAACAATGGTCAGAAACTCCTCAGGTACGTCGTTACGAAACGTATATATAGGTCATTGATTGTTTTCGGTTAATGCTCTAGGCTGCTTTTGCATAGTAGGTTGCTGTATAAGCTCTACTTCACGCCTACCACGTCACTTAAACCCGAAACGCCGTTTTCGTTGAAGGCTTCGATGGCAAAATAGTAGGGGACGCCCACATTCAGGGCACGTAGCTCGAACTTGGTGGGCTGGTCGCTCCAGAACTGGTAGGTCTGGTACAGTTTATCGGGCGCAATGCCCCAGCGAATGTTATAGCCCGTAGCCGGTTCGCCGGTTCGACTGTGTACGTTGGTCCAGGTCAGGTCGGCGTTGCGCTCGTCTTTCTGCCGAACGGCGGTCATCGTTGGCGTAGCGGGGACTTTGCCAGACCCATTACCAAATACCCGAAACGCATTGATAGCCAGCGTTGACCCGGCCACATATACGTGCTCGTACCGAACGTACCTGGCCCGAACCGGCTTGCCATCGGCGCGAACAGGAATCTCTACGTACGCGCAGGCATGGTCTTTCTTGGGCTCTGGATGGTCCGATGCATCGGTCAGATCGGCTACCACATCGAATTTCTTGCCATCGAGCGAGGTCAGGATTTTGAATTGTGTGTAGACCGTCGAGTCGGAATCGAAGATCGTTTGCTTGTAGTCGATGTAGTCGACCTGCACCGCCCGGATATCCCGTTCCGCGCCCAAATCCGTCGTCAGCGTTTCGCCGGGGCGATTTTTACCGGCCACCCAGAACGTGCGTGGATTTTCGTCGGCAACCCGCTCTGCGTTCACTGTATCGGTAGGGGCGGTGGCTAGAGTTGATGAAGCGACTACCGGCTTTTTGTAGTTGAGCAGCATCCAGCCCGTAAACAATTCGTCGCGGTTTTGGAGCGGCTTTGTTGGCAGAAAATGTGGGTAATCGCCGAAGCGGGTGTTGGCATACATCTGCCCGTCTTTATCGAAACCGGCCGGGTTCATGACGATCCGACGTTCCATGCCCCAGTTGTAGCCAATCCAGGTGGTGCCGGTGTTCCAGTAGTTCCCGAAATTATCCTGAAACGTGTTGCCATGCCCGCAGCCCGTTGCAAACCCACCCGGCTTATAGGCAACCGGGTTGTAGGGCGCGTATTCCCACGGGCCAAGCGGACTTTTGCCCACGTAGGTACCGTTGCCATACACATTATATTCGGTGCCCGGTGCGCCGTATTGCAGGTAGTAGGTGCCATTGTGTTTGGTCATCCAGGCCCCTTCGGTAAACGGTTTAAATGGGTCGGAATGGTTGGGGCCGAAGCGCTCCCAGCCGTGTTTATACGGGTCGAGCCAGAACATGGCTTTGTACGCCTCGGCCGGATTATTTCCCGCATAGGTCAGATTTCGGCGCTTGTCGAGTTCAGCCCCGAAAATCGGGTACACGTTCGATGAACCCCAGTACATGTACCATTTATCGGTAGCGTCGTCGTGGAAAAGGGCCGGGTCCCAGGGGCCGATATCTTTAGGCAGGCGCGGCATCCAGCGGTTCAGGAACTTGAGCTTGCCTTTCTCCGGTTCGGTCGAATAAAAGATGGGGCGCTGCTCAAACGTGCTCTGGAACAGGTACAGCGTGTCGCGCACCGACAGCGCCGCCGGGGCACACATATCTTCCATCGGCCATTTATCAGGAACGATGTAATCCCAGTTGATCAGGTCTTTGGAATGCCACCAGCCGCCCTGAATGGTCACGAAGAGGTAGTACTCTTTTTTATGATTGATAATCACCGGATCTGCGCCCGACCGGTACGAAATCTTCTCGTTCAACTGCTCGAAATTATACCGATAGCTGATGTCCATCGGGTTGCAGTAGGTGGCGTTCGTTCTGCTTTGGCGGGGTTGCTGCGGCGGCTGTGCGTTGGCTGAAAGCAGGTACGTTGTTAGCAGAAAAAGCAGAGTGACAGTACGCATACAATTCTGGTGGGTTTGCCGGTAAAAGGCGTCGCGGTTTGGGCTTTACCCCTAGATCCCCTGAAGGGGACTTGCTTTGCTATTTCACATGTTCGCTAAGTGGCAGAGCCAAGTCCCCTTCAGGGGATTTGGGGGTAAAGCCGGCCTACTCACATCCCGTATATCTCTGTTTGTTTCCCGCCACAATGGGCCGGATATTTGCACCCGAATTCAATCATCTGTTGCCCATCGTGCCCGATAGTCTACCCACGCCGTTCCTGATTGCCCTGCTAGGCCTGCCTTTCGTGGCATTCGGGCTACTGTTTGGGAGTGGCAACCGGTCGGCAGCAGGGTGGCTGGCCGTTCTGACAACGGCTGTTGGTTTCGGCATCAGCCTGTACGCCTTGCCCACAACCCCGGCCACACAGGTCTGGACAACCAACTGGATTCAATTCCAGCGCCTGACAATTCCGCTTCAATGCCGGCTCGACGCCAGCGCTAAAATGATGCTCGTAGTGGTGCATGGCATTGCGCTACTGGTGCAGCTCTATTCACTCAGCTACATGCACGACGACGCCCGCAAAGGGCGTTACTTTGCTTATTTACAGCTCTTTATCGGGGCTATGCTCGGCATCGTCCTGGCGGGCAATCTGGTAGTTCTATACGCCTTCTGGGAGCTGGTCGGGTTGGCGTCATTACTGCTGATTGGGTTCTGGTACGACCGCCCTGCCGCTGCGGCTGCCGCCAAGAAAGCCTTCCTGATGAACCGCATTGGCGACGCCGCCTTTCTGCTGGGCATTCTGATGACGTACCTGAACACCGGTTCATTTGATTTCGGAACAGCGCCACTACCGACCCTTGCCGGTGTTTGCCTCTTTATGGGCTGCGTGGCCAAATCAGCGCAGTTTCCGTTGCTGACCTGGTTACCCGATGCCATGGAGGGGCCAACGCCCGTGTCGGCGCTGTTGCATGCCGCTACGATGGTGGCCGCGGGCATTTTTCTGCTGGCCCGTATTCACCCGATGCTCTCGCCCGATGCCCTGCTGGTTGTCACGCTCGTAGGTACGTTGACCACCGTCTGGGGCGGTTTCTCAGCTTTGTTTCAATCCGACATCAAGCGCGTGCTGGCCTTCTCAACGATCTCGCAATTGGGCCTGATGGTAGCCGCCATGGGCACCGGCAACGTGGGTGGTGCCCTCTTTCACCTGCTCACGCACGCCTTCTTCAAAGCGGGCCTCTTCCTGGCAGCAGGTAGTGTCATTCACGCCGTTCACACGCAAGACATGCACCAGATGGGCGGCCTCAGGAAGGCCCTGCCGCATACGTACCTGACGTACCTGATCTGTGCGGCAGCACTGGCGGGCGTCCCGCTGCTGTCTGGTTTTCTGTCGAAGGAAGCGATACTTGGCGGGGCATTCGGTTGGGCCAGCGAACGCGGCGGACTGGCGCCGTTGGTTCCGTTCACACTGCTGCTGTCATCCGGGCTTACGGCCGTATACATGGCCCGTCAAATCCGGTTGATTTTCTTCGGACGGCCCACAAACAGCAACGTACCCAGCCCGCACGAACCGGATTGGCTGATGCGCGGGCCGGTCTGGCTGTTGACCATCCTGTCGGTTGGTTTCTGGTTTTCACTGAATCCATTATCGGCGCATCATAGCTGGGTGGTGCAGGCCCTTGGTCAACCACTGCCCGAGGGTGGGGCCGGCTGGCTGGCCCCGGTGTCGGTCGTTCTGGTTGGCCTTGGTGGCTGGCTGGGTTTCCGGCTTCACGAACCGGCCGCAGCCAGTTGGCTGGCACGGGCTTCACAGCACTATGGCTACCTCGACCAGGTTTATCAACGTATCATAACCGGGCCGGTGCTCTGGCTGGCCTCGCTTGTGAACCGGACTGATCAGCGGGTGGTCGACGGCGTGGTCGATGGTGTTGGCCTTGGTACCGTTATGCTGGCCCACCTGATCCGCTTTGTCGACCGCTTCGGCGTTGATGGCGTAGTAAACGGAGCGGGAAAAGTAGCTATGGGCGTAGGGCAACTTACCCGCTCTGTGCAGGGCGGACGAATACAGACATACATCGCTACGGCGCTGGCCATAGTGATTTTAGTACTTTGGTTGATTCTTTGATAACCGTTACACCGTTTTGAACCTACTTTCGCTCCTTATTTTCATTCCCCTCGTCGGGGCCTTGGTAGTAGCCCTGCTGCCGGGCGAACGCCCTGCCCTGTTTCGCGGGATAGCCCTGGCCGTTACACTCATTGAGGTACTACTCAGTGCGCTTGCCTACACCCAATACGTACCCGGCAACCCCGATTATCAGCTGCTCGAACAGGCCGACTGGATCACGCTGCCGTTGGGTAGCCTGGGCGTGGCCTCGATCGATTACCTGGTTGGGATCGATGGCATCAGTCTGCCGCTCGTGATGCTGTCGGCGGTGGTAATGCTGGTAGGCGTTATCTCTTCCTGGACCATTACGCAGCGTACCAGAGCCTATTTTTCGCTCTACCTCCTCCTGACCGGAACGATCATAGGCTGCTTTGTGGCCATCGATTTCTTCCTGTTCTTCCTCTTTTTCGAGTTCATGCTCCTGCCCATGTATTTCCTCATCGGGCTATGGGGCGGTCCACGGCGCGAGTATGCATCCATCAAATTTTTCCTGTACACGCTGGCCGGCTCTGTACTGATTCTGCTGGTCATGATCGGCCTGTACCTGTCGGTGATGGACCCCGTCAGCACAGCCGTCAATGCCGGGTTGATTGAGCTTGCCGGTGATTTTACGGCCGATGTTCGCCAGCTTCTTCAGGCGCAACTGGCCAATGGTCAACTCAACCCCGCCCTGATCGTTCATACCTTCGACTGGCGCTACATGACCGACGGCGGCAACTACTTGCCGGGATCATTTCTGAGCGGGGCGGGCGAAGTCATGGTGGGGGGCATGCCAAGCCGGATGCTGGCGTTCTGGGCCGTTTTTCTGGGTTTCGCCATCAAGCTGCCCATTGTGCCGTTCCATACCTGGTTGCCCGACGCCCACGTTGAAGCGCCCACGCCGGTGTCGGTGGTGCTGGCGGGTGTGCTGCTGAAAATCGGTGGTTACGGCTTCATCCGGGTAGCCTGGGGCCTTTTCCCCGACGCCGGAGCCGAATATGCCACCACCCTGGCCATGCTGGGTACGTTAACGATCGTTTATGGTGGCCTGAACGCGCTGGCGCAGTATGACCTGAAGAAAATGATCGCCTATTCGTCGGTGTCGCACATGGGTTTTGTGCTGCTGGGGGTGGCGTCAATCACGGCCGAAGGGATCAACGGGGCCATTTATCAGATGGTGAGTCACGGTATCTTATCGGCGATGCTTTTCCTGCTGACGGGCGTTCTCTACGACCGTACCCACGATCGCCGCATCGACTCCTACCGCGGCCTGATGACACCCATGCCGCAGTACGCTACGCTGACGGCCGTAGCCTTTTTCGCCTCGTTGGGTCTACCCGGTTTTCCGGGATTCATTGGCGAGCTCTTCACGCTGATGGGCAGCTACCAGTCGGTCTATCTTCCCGGCTGGATCACGGCCGTGTCTACGCTCGGCATCATTCTCGCCGCCGCCTATTTCCTCTGGACCATGCAGCGGATGTTCTTCGGCCCCACCTGGGTACGTTCGCAAAACACATCAGCCAACCAGACAGCCATTGAGCCACTGGCTGATCTGACGGTCCGTGAACGCTTCATGCTTGTTCCACTGGCCCTACTGGCCTTGGGCATCGGGCTGTTTCCCAACTTCATTTTTGGCCTTACCAATGCAACGGTAGCGCGCTGGTTGCTGGCGTTTGCCGTAGAATAACCGAAACGAATTGACGCTACCTTTCTGTCCCCCGCTGGCAGATAACCAACCTAAGTAACAGCCACAAACCCCGAAAGGCCCAACAACTGCGTTGGCCCTGGTGCCCGAACCTGGTGCTACCGGGACCATAAGAAGCTGTTTGAGTTAATTTTCCGTCGCGTAGCCGCACCGGCGGACCGGACCTAACAATCTAGCGTTTTGCTGGGTCCGGTCCGCCGGTGCGGCTAC
>NZ_JBGGWE010000026.1:0-25200 GCF_041321095.1 Fibrella arboris
CGCAATTGGCTAAATCGGTGATTGATCTGTTAGCTCAGTTGCGAGCTAATCCCAAACTCATTACTGCTTTCTTTCGCAAGAAGGAGGTAGGTTTCTTTACAGACTAATTCACGCATCAATAAGCGTCTCCGGCGACAAGTTGCAACTCGCAGAGGTGAGGTTTTTTGTTCGTTCGGCGGGTTTCGGCTGACACGAGAAGCAGTTTGACATTCAGCGTTCTGGTTCGTGGGGCGGGTTCTGCGCGACAGGCAGCGCGTCCCGACAGCAAGGTTTTCAGCTTCGCGTTCGGTACAAGAGGTTGCAGTGCGTTTGTTGGCTTCGCCCTCGGCGCAGAAATCGGAAGTGCGTTGGTGGTTCGCGCTGCCATTCTGTCGCTCGTGCGACAGGAAGCGCGTCCCAAAGTCATAGTAATTCAGCCCAACGAGGGCAGGGGTGTAAAGGCTCGCTTCGCTCCCCATCAGCCCTTTGGGGCGTTGGGTGGCAACTAGGCGTGTGAGACTTGGCAACGTACCTGAGTGAATACAAATGTTTGACAGTCAGTAGTTTATTTAGTTTGCAGCGTACCCGGCGACAGAATGCGGCTTTTTTGCTTCGGCTAACAGCCTGAGCGTACCAGCATTGGCCCCTTCTCGGTGAGTTCGGTTGTGTGCTTAGTTAGTCAGTTTCGCGTAGGTGCGCCTCGTTCGACAGGCATCTGAGTGCTTTCTAAACAACAGATAGCCTTAACGACAATGCCCCAGTGAAAAAGATCCACTGGGGCATTGTCGTTAGCAATTCTTGTCAATCCAATCAAGAAAGTATTCTTTAGTGAAGATTGGCTTTGTTCGAGCCATTGTCATCAAGTTGTTAGAGATGTGTGTGAAAGGAATCTCTTTGGGTTGATTGCGAAAGATTACCGACTGCAAGCAGCCTGGACACTTCCATTTTGTGTGGTTGGTACCCTTGGCTGGTTCACATCCATGCGCCTTTAAAAACCTAATCCAACACTCTTTCTTAATCGGTCTATGACTACTCATCAAATCGTCACTAACTGCCTTTCAATCGGCGTATCTTGAGGTAGATCAAAATTTCTCAAGATACCCTCTTCATCAATGAAGGCTTGGTTTTTAAATTCAGTGATCTTGGTGCTTATCCATCCTAGGTTGTTAAGTTCCTCAAAGACAGCCACTGGTGGCATACCAATGATGGTTTTAAAAAAATCATTGATAACGTCGTGAATCATCATCTCATTAGCCTCTTCGACAGTTTGACCATAAGCCGAAAGACCTAATGATGGAATATAGGTCACAATAAAGCCGTTATCTTCGAACCGATAAGAATTAAGCACCCCTGTAATGCTACGATTACTGAAGTCTATAGTCAGTGTATCTGATTGGCGAGGTTCAGGCAGCTGGACTACTTCAGCAGAGACGATACCCATACGCTTGTTTTCCTTTGTTCATACTGTTATGTGACAATTCCGTAGTTAGAAGAACTTGATAGCTCCGATAGTCCTAGCTACACCACTACAAGATTTCGTCCAATCTTAATGGACAAAGTCGTAACGCAAAGTAAAAGAATTTGGTTTGTATTTTCTAATGATGAGTTTAGGAGAATTCCCCCACCGTAGCGCCTACCTTTGAGTATGGAAATTGTATTTTACCAAGAAGGAGTGGCGAACTGAAGACGATTACAATATGTGTATGTATGGAATCTGTCTTGGTTTATGAACATTATTTCTGGCTTCGCGTGGGTGCGCCACCTGCGACAGGCGCGTGATTGAGTGCAGCGTATAGCACCCAACGATCCAAGGGTGAAAAACCGCGTGAGTGAGCCGCGTGTCCTGTCTTGCGTGATGCGCTCATCAGCCCTTGGAGGTGTTGGGTGATTCGTCCATGTAAGTGGGCGTTTCACGTATCAGGCGACAGGATAACCAATTGATAGTGAGCGTTATTTGTAGGTTTGCCACGTACCTGTTGACAATTTAGTCACCGGTTGACAGACCGTTTTTGCTGGCGTTTCCCGTCTCGTGCGACAGGTCAAAATCCGGCGGATAGCACGTCAAAAAGCGTCTCGTGCGACACAGGAACGTACCGCTGCGGCGGACCGTCTGAGTGGTCACGACCAACAGCCTGGTCTGCCAGTTTCCGGCCTCTCTCGGCTTGTTCGGTTGTGTGCTTGGTTGGTTAGCGTTGCGGGCTCCACTTACCTGGGACAGGAATCACGCGATTAGGCCCATGCGGCAGCCCAACAGGCAGAGGGTGTAAAGGTTGTCATGTACCTGAGTTTTAGCTTATCTTTCGTTCACCATCAGCCCTCTGGGGCGTTGGGCGTTTCTTCATCCATTACTTGCAGGCCACGCTCTGGTTAACACGAGAAACGCTGATGGATAGAACGCTTTGGCTTCAAATTTCACGTTTCGTGCGACAGCATAAACAAAACAGCTTCAACTTCACAGCCTGACATTTCCAAGCTCGACCCCTTGGCTAAAGGACAAACGCTCCGGTTGGGACAGCTTATTCTACCAAGCACATTGTAACAGCGAAAGGCAACTATCACAAAAGCAACTTTCTGTATCTCATGGATATAGCTGCTAAATTTATTGAGTTAATTACTTCACGGTTACCAAATTACAACGATCAACTTAATTCTGGTTGTAGCGAGGAAAAAATCGCTCACTTGGAGTCTATTATTGAAAAAACATTACCCGAGAGTTATAAATCTATACTTCTATTCTGCAACGGTGAAAAGTTATACCCCTCAATCATGGCTTCGTATATGTTGCCCATTGAGGAAATTATTCCAGCCTACAACTTTATCGTTAACAAGACAGATAATACAGATGAAGAGTTAGTTGTTACTCAACCAACTTTGGCACAGCTTCAAAAGTACGGTTTAAAAAGAGTACCTTTTGCTGAGAGTGGTTCTGCAAATTATCTTTGTTTCGATTATGCTCCAGCTCAAAACGGCAAAGAAGGTCAGATCACTTATATTGCTCTGGGAGAACCCGATGCGATAACTGTAGTAGCTGACAGTTTTGATGATTTTCTTCGACTATTATTGCGGGCACACGAAACAGGAATGATTTCTTTTGAGAGAGAATATAATTCAGACAAAGGGCATTTTATACATGATTGGATTTGGTACGCAGGCTGGGCCAAAAGTAAAGCTAGGCACTTCAACCCCAAATTACAATATTGAATCACTTTGCGTGGGCGGGTCGCGGGCGACAGGATAAAGATGTGGTAGTTCAACTATTCATCCCAACAAAAACAGGTGTGTAAAGGCTAACGTACCTGCGTTGAGTCGAGCCGCTCCCCCGCCATCAACACCTGTGGGTGTTGGGTGCTTCAATCATGTCAGTGGGTATTTTACGTATCGGTCGACAGGATAACGTGTTGATAATGAGCGTTTGTTTGCTGGTTTGCGGCGTCTTGGTCGACAGGTCAATCACCGCTTGACAGCACGTTTCAGTCAGCTTGCCACCTGCCCGGCGACAGGCTTTTCACCGCTGGACAGCACGTTGTGCAAAACGTCACGGCCGACAAAGTAACGTACCTACGAAAGCACGTTGACAGCCTGGTCTGCCCGTTTTCGGCCTCTCTCGGCTTGTTTGGTTGTGTGCCGCACCGGCGGACCGGTTGTTGGTCAGCTCTGCGGGGTCCACTTACCTCGGACAGGAAACTGTCCGGCTAGCCTGAGAGGCACCCAACAAAGACAAGGGTGAAAAGGTCAAGGGAGCGTATCTTGCTGTGAGTAAAGCGACTCCCATCAGCCCTTGTGGGTGTTGGGTGATTCGTCCACAAATTAGCTGGCAAGGGAGCGTTTGGGTGACAGGTAGCAGGCCGCAGAGATTAGGCTTCTTGCTCGTTTGGTGGGTCGCGGCTGATAGGTCAATCGTTTCGACAATCCGCGTTTGGGTTTGTGTACCAGCGTCGGGGCGACAGGCCAGCCGCCCCGACAGGCAAGTTTCGGGCTTCGCACTCGGCGTACAACCAGTTGGTCAGGTTTTGTCTTCGGCGTAAAAATCTACGCTCCACCTAATTCACTCAAGATTCGGCGGGTTATCGCAACATGTTCTTTAAAATTAGAAAGTGCCAGTGTTGCCAGATGCCGGGTCTGGCTTTCAGCCGCACTCGTTCTACCTACAGAATTCTTCAGGTAATTCTGGGCCAGATCGCGTAGAAACTCATGATTCTCGAGTTGCGCCTGTATGTACGCTTTGTCAAATGCTGCTCCTTTGGCTGCCGTCTTAATTTTGGTGAGCGTAGCCTGTGCTTTTGCATCCATAGCTGGTACAGGTGTACCCAAGTCTTTCAGCACACTCGTTACCGCCTTGGCTTCCTCCAGTTCAAACCCTGCAAACTCCTTTGCGTTTTTCTGAGTGGCTTTGCTCACGGCTATTTGACTGGTAGCCAGTGAGAGTTCGGCGGGACCTATAACCCCCTGTCGAAATTCTTTTTCGTTGGCTGCCTGGGGAACTTGACCCAATGCGCTGACACCAGTTTCAATCCCGGAAGACTGTAATAGGGAGATAAAAGCAGGTAAACCGGCACTCAGGAGGAGTGTGCTGGTTATCGATTTTCTAAAGAACACCCGGCGGGGCGTTTTGTCGGAATAATCCATGATAGTGATGTTAAAAAGACAAACTACGTAAAACTCAGCAGTCTATTTTAGACTGCCCAAAAACCTGATTGGGACAACTTTGTAGATGGGTTGCCAGCTAAAAACTTTCTCAATAGAATTAGTAGACTGTTTAACATGCATAATTACAATATCGCTTCTTTTTGTAACGGAACGGCCACGATAAACGGCTCAAGACTCGCTTGTCGAGCGACAGCCCGCATATCCCGAATGATTTCCGGCTTACAAGGCAACGTACCTGAGTACCACCGCTTGACAGCCTGTTCTGGTAGTTTTCGGCCTCTCTCGGCTTGTTTGGATTTGTGCGTTGTTGGTTAGCGCTGCTTGGTCCACTTACCTCTGACAGGAGACTCACGGAGTAGGCCAGTGCGGCAGCCCAACGCAGGCAAAGTTGTAAAGGTGTAACCTACCTGATCGTGGCCTATCTTGTTGTGCACCATCAGCCTTTGCGGGTGTTGGGTGAACCGTCCATGCAAGTGGGTGTTTCGCGTTACCTGCGGCAGGATAACGAATTGATAGTGAGCGTTCTTTGTGGGTTTGCCACGTACCTCTTGACAGTTTGGCGTCTGTTCGACAGCACGTTTTTATCGGCTTATCACGTCTGGTTGGACAGGCCAATTAATCGTTGACAGCCCGCTGACAAATGCGTTTCGTGCGACAGTGCAGCGTACCTGAGTAGGAGTGATGACAGCCTGGTCTGCCCGTTTTCGGCCTCTCTCGGCTTGTTTGGTTTTGTGCGTTGTTGGTTAGCGTTGCGGGGTCCACTTACCTGGGACAGGAATCACGCGATTAGGCCAGTGCGGCAGCCCAACCAAACAAGGGTGAAAAGGTCAAGGCTGTGTATCTTGCGTTCAGTAGCGTTTCGGCCATCAGCCCTTGTTGGCGTTGGGTGGCCCGTCCAAGGCAGTGGGTATTTCACGTTACGGGCGACAGGATAACGAATTGATAGTGAGCGTTTTTTGTGGGTTTGCCACGTACCTGTTGACAGTTTGGCGTCCGTTCGACAGCGCGTTTTTCTGGCGTATCAAGTCTCGTCCGACAGGTCAATCAACCGTGGACAGAACGCGTAAAAAGCGTTTTGTGCGATATGGCAACGTACCGCTGCGGCGGACCGTCTGGGTGTCACGGTTTGACAGCTTCGGCTTGTTCGGCTCGGCCCGGACGCGGGACCGCTCTCTCGGCTTGTTTGGTTACGTGCGTTATTGGTTCGCTCTGCGGGGTCCACTTACCTGGGACAGGAAACTGCCGGAGCATTCAACGCGGCAGCCCAACCGGCGAAGGGTGCAAAGGTCGTGGTGACGTACCTGGGTTTGGCTTATCTTGTGGCCATCAGCCCTTCGTGGCGTTGGGTGGCCCGTCCAAGTCGGTGGGTATTTCACGTCACGGGCGACAGGGTAACTAATTGAAAATGAGCGTTCTTTTTATTTGAATTCCGCGTTTCCTGCGACAGGTGAATCACCGTTCGGCAGCACTTTTTGGTTAGTTTGCCCCGTACCTGGCGACAGGCCAATCCACCGTGGACAGCACGTCGACAAACGCGTTTCAGCCGACAAGGCAACGTACCTGAGCGGTCACGATCGACAGCCTGGTCTGATTGGTTTCGGCCTCTCACGGCTTAATCGGATTTGTGCGTTGTTGGTTAGCTCTGCGGGGTCCACTTACCTCTGACAGGCATCACTCGGAGTAGGCCAATGCGGCAGCCCAACCTGGCAAGGGTGCAAAGGTCAAACCAACGTACCTGCGTTTGGCTTACCTTTCGGCCATCAGCCCTTGCGGTCGTTGGGTGGCCCGTTCAAGTCAGTGGGCGTTTCACGTATCGTGCGACAGGGTAACGAATTGATAATGAGCGTTTGTTTGCTGGTTTGCGGCGTCTTGGTCGACAGGTCAATCACCGCTTGACAGCACGTTTCAGTCAGCTTGCCACCTGCCCGGCGACAGGCTTTTCACCGCTGGACAGCACGTTGTGAAAAACGTCACGATCGACAAAGTAACGTACCTACGAAAGCACGTTGACAGCCTGGTCTGCCCGTTTTCGGCCTCTCTCGGCTTGTTCGGTTGTGTGCTTGGTTGGTTAGCGCTGCGGGGTCCACTTACCTCGGACAGGAATCACGCGATTAGGCTAATGCGGCAGCCCAACAGGCAAAGGGTGAAAAGGTCAAAGCAACGTACCTGCGTTTGGTTTATCTTGCAGCCATCAGCCCTTTGTGGCGTTGTGCGAGATGCCCCCTACCTGCCCTTGCTTTTGTCCTATTTTTGGGCTAGCTTGTGGGCGCGGGCAGCTCGCTGTCAAGGGAACACAAGCTAGCCCAAAAATGCACGGCCATCGCGTCAGCCCATCCCCCGGATTCGATGGGTGTACACTAAAGCCAAGGTTGGTCGAGACCGGGGGACCGTCGGCACAACAGAGCAAGGGTGAACACTCCCTATCGGTCGCGTCAGCCCTTGCAGGAGTTGGGTGGCCCATCAAGAATAAGTGGCGTGGGCGGGTTCCGTCTGACAAGGCAAGTAATTGGTAATGAGTGTTTTACTTTGTATGCCGCGTTACCTCTGACAGGGCAACGTACCTGCGACAGAACGTGATCGTAGGCGATTTGGTCGACACCGTAACGTACCTGAGCGCTACGGTTTGCCAGGCTCGGCGGACATTTTCGGCTTTTCTCGGTGAGTTCGGTAGTGTGCGTTTTTTATCAGCGCTGCGGTGGCGTGTTACCTCTGACAGGAGACTCTCGAAGTGCCAAGGGGCACCCAACACGAACAAGGGTGAAAAGGTCAGGGCTGTGTATCTTGCGTTCAGTAGCGTTACGGCCATCAGCCCTTGTGATCGTTGGGTGCTCCCGTTCATATCAGTGGGTGTTTTACGTAACGGGCGACAGGTTAAATAATTGATAGTGAGCGTTATTTGTGGGTTT
Source organism: Fibrella arboris (assembly GCF_041321095.1). Lineage (NCBI taxonomy): Bacteria > Pseudomonadati > Bacteroidota > Cytophagia > Cytophagales > Spirosomataceae > Fibrella > Fibrella arboris. The sequence goes on from NZ_JBGGWE010000026.1 coordinate 7,533, forward strand.
GCCACGTACCTGGCGACAGGTTAATGACTAGTGGACAGAACGCTATAGAAAGAGGGTCGGCCGCCAAGTCAAACAACGTTCCTATAAAGTTTGGCAATCATAGTATGTTCAGCCTGACAGACCACCTCTTTTAACAGATTACTTCTAACCCACAAATAGCTAGACAAATGTCTAAGTTTGTTGCCCTTTTATTCTGCATCTTCTTCTTGTTAGGAGCGTTAACTTGTTTTCAGATGGGCTTGATGAGCACAGGATTTAGTTGGTTCTGGGTCATCGGTTTCATAGGGTTGACAGTAGGCACCGTATTCTTCCGATTATTTAGAAAGTGGAGTCGATAGCATCTATGCTTCACAGATTGGTTTTGTGCGTTGTTGGTCAGCGTTGCAGGGTCTACTTACCTCTGACAGGAATCACGCGATTAGGCCAATACGGCAGCCCAACCGAGCGAAGGTGTAAAGGCGTAACGTACCTGAGTGTGGCTTATCTTGCTTCCACCATCAGCCTTCGCTGGCGTTGGGTGATTCAGTCATGTAAGTGGGTGTTTCACGTTGCCGGCGACAGGATAACGGATTGATAGTGAGCGTTTTTTGTAGGTTTGCTACATACCTTTTGACAATCTGAACTCTGTTCAACATCGTGTTTTTGTGGGCGTTTCTCGTCCGGCTGGACAGGTCAATCACCGGTCGACAGCACGCTGACAAACACGTTTTGTGCGACACAGGAACGTACCTGAGTGCCATCGCTTGACAGCCTGGTCTGTTGGTTTCGGCCTCTCGCGGCTTGTTTGGTAATGTGCGTTTTGGTTAGCGCTGCCGGGGCCACTTACGGTCGACAGGAAACTGTCCGGCTAGCCTGAGGGGCACCCAACACGAACAAGGGTGAAAAGGTCAGCGGCATGTTGTTTGCGTTCAGTAGAGTTTTGGCCATCAGCCCTTGTGGTCGTTGGGTGCTTCAATCATATCAGTGGGCATTTTACGTATCGTGCGACAGGATAAATTCTTGATAATGAAATTTATTAGTTGATTTGCCACGTACTTGGCGACATGCTAGTGTCTGGTGGACAGAACGCTCATGGGGTATTTGGTTAATCGACAACTGCTTAGGGCTTGATTCAATGCGATTCAGTCGGAGTACTTACCTAGGCTGAATAAACACCACCTTTTTAAATGAGAGCAAGCCTGATTTTTCTGCTTATTTTTTCCCTCTCCTTGCCCGCTCGAGGACAGAAGCGAATTGAAGGAAAATATATCAGAGCTGACAATAGGCTTTGCTCGATTACAATCAATGCAGATTTGACCTTCAAATACAAGTACCATAGGGATCTGCAATGGGATATCGCCTGTGGTCAATGTGAACTAAGGCAAGATTCGATTTTCTTTCACTATCTGTCTGATATGTACGACATAGCATGTAACAGTGAGCAGGTAAACTACAGCGATACCTTAGGTATTATGAATAAGGACGCAATTGACAAGCGTTTTCGCCCCATACTAGCCAAATATGTTGGTAGGCAATTAATAACTTTAAAAATGGGCAATAGTAATGATTCCCGAATTTCTGTAAGTCAAAGGTTCAAGTATAAAAGAGTAAAAACGGACTGACCGTGCTTGTTTGGTTAGCTCTGCGGGGTCCACTTACCTCTGACAGGAAACACGCGATTAGGCCAATGCGGCAGCCCAACCAGGCGAAGGTGTAAAGGCGTCACATTCCTGATCGTTGCTTATCTTGCTTCCACCATCAGCCTTCGCAGGCGTTGGGTGCATAGCCAAAGCAGTACTCGTTTGCGGGCTCCGTGCGACAGGTTGCACGTCTCGAAGGGGAGCGCTTAGCTTCCATTTTCGGGTTCCGTGCGACAGACCACACGTCCCGGTTAGGCAGGTTTAGGCTTGCATTTCCGGGTTGCGGCTGACAAGGAGAACGTCCCAACAGTCAGGTTTTAAGAGGTTGGGTATGTTTCGTCCGATAGAGGAAACATCTTTGTTGGGCAGATTGAGTAAACAAGTTGTTGTGAACTACCTTTTTTCTATTTTTTGGCGGTTATCATGGAGCAATCAAAAAGATTCCGCTTTTCTTACCGCAGTTGTGCTTATCAGTAGCATCGAGGGCATTTTTTTGATGGCTGTCTTTTCTTTTAATCTGTGGGTAGCAATTTACGTCTTGCTCATTTTAATGAATTACTTTTATTACAAAGCCAACTGGTTTGCTATTGCCCGAAGGCATCCAATTCGTAGATTCTCTTCTACTGAAACACGGGTGGGCAACGTACTACTAATGATTGGTTTATTTAGCTTGTTATTTACAATTGAGCCAATGGCGAAGTTGGTCAATTTTGTGAAATTATTATTAGGGTTGTAAAACTCCGCGTGGGGTAGCTCTCTGGCGACAGGAAGCACGTCCCTAAGGAAAGTTGGCAGCCCAACATGATGATTGTGTAAAGGTTCAAGTAGGTTTGTTGAGTGGAGTTGTGCGCCCACCATCAACACTCATTGGCGTTGGGTGATCCGCCAAAGTCGGGAGTGAAAGTCAGCCTTTGGTCGACAAGCCGCCCGGCTCGTTTAGGGTTTCTAAGCTTCCATTTTTAGCTCCCGTGGACATCGGAAACGCCCTTGTTCGTGAGGTTTAGGGTTTCATTTCCAACTTTTGGCTGAAAAGATAAACTTGAGAGTGAATGAAAGTAAGTATTAAAAGACAATTACAAATGTATTTTCAGTGATAGGCTCTTCAACATCTCTACCCTTCAACTTCTTAGAAGCCGTTCAGCGGCCTGAAACATATAGTCAACTGTTTCCTGAGGAGATGGAAGTTATGGTAATTATCGCGCTGTATGAACGATTGAAGGCAGGGTACTATGAAAATGATTTTTTCAGCGAGGAGGAAATTCACCGATTATTTGTGAATTTCCAAAAAGGGAAAGAAAAAGACGAAAAATACTATCCAAAGTCGCGAAATAAGGACCGCATCAAGAAACTGCTGCGGTTTTTTCTAAGCTATGATGAAGAGAAGCGGCTATACTCTTTTCAAGAATATGCATATGCGTTTTGCGACTTGTCGAAGAAAACATTGAAGGGAGCATTGACGCCTACAGAGATCGAGGTGATTTGCCGCAACCTGAAGGAAGAACTGAATGATGCAAGGGAGAATGAAGAGAAATTAATTAATTGGTTTGACATTAATCTGGACACGTATCAAACGCGGTTGGCTCAACAAACGGATTTTTTGCACCAACAGATCGACGGGGCTGTGCGTCAGTTGCGCAGGGATGTACTAGATCAGGAAAAGAAGCCGTTGGAATTGTTGAAACAAGTGCGTGATGATCTGACAGACATCCAGAACAAGAACCAGGAACTGCGCATTGCTTTTGAGGATACGAACAAGATTGTGTCGTTGCTGATTGGGATTGATACAGAAAATGAGGTCGTGATCAACCACATTCGCAACAGTCAGGCTTTCTTTAGTCGCATACAGGGCAAGTTGCGAAGCACCGATAGGCGGCTCGACCGCATTCAGCCGAAGATCAAACAGTTATTTGCTATACTGAGACAATCAGAGTGGACAGCGAATACGGAGCGTTTCATTCACTTTTTGCTCCAACGCTCGAAGGTGCAGGGTAACGGTAATGAGAAAAAGGTGATATTTCCGGACGAGATGCGGCCTTTTTGCTTCAGTGGTCTGCGGTCTCAGTTGCTCACCTTTAAACGCGAAGAATACCTTTTTCCAACTCCCGCACGTCCGCGGAAAAGCTACCCGGTAGACGAAGATTTTCAGGAAGAAGGCAAAAAGCAACTCCGCGAGGAAATGAAAAAGATCAACCGGGTGGACGGTTGGATTAACCAGTTGATGGCGCAACTGGCGAAGGATGGTGAACTGGATGCTTCGCGGTCGTTTTTCGAGGTGATGGAAGCGGATAAGGATTTTGTGCTGGCCTGTCAGGTGTTGTTCGGGCTAATGGACCGGGTATATCACACAGTGGGGTATGACGTGCATATTTCGACATACGAAATGGTGACGTATCCCCTTTCAAAAAACGCATTATGGAAAATGACAATACAGAAAATGTAGGCTATTCCTTTTTAGAAAGCGACCATAGCCAGCAAGTATTCAGCAAGCTTGATTATGCCTTAAAAGATGGGATTCATATCCAACGACAAGGTGCTGACCCAGAGCTGTATGCTTATCTGAAAAAGTATGAGGACTCATTACAAAGATATTACCGCAACCTGTTCGGCGTAAGGCTGGAAAAACGGGGTGAAGACGACCAATTGTATTATTACTTGGACTACCATTCAGCAGACCAGTCGAGTATCCCAGAAAACCACAAACGTCAGGTTAAAAACGAGTACATTATTATAGGGCTGATTGTATACAAAATAATCTATTTTGCTGGGAACCTGGAGCTCAGCTCCGTGTCGGAACTCAAGAAAAAGATCACGCTGGATTACGAAGAATACGAAAATGGCTTGCTCAGACTCATTGCCAAATCTTCGGAGAAAGCTAAGCTACAGGCAGATGACGTTGAAATTGATAATATGGTAGATTCTGCCTTGAACCAATTCGTCCGGTTAGGTTGGATGGAACGTAATAGCGATTACTTTGAACCGCTGCCTTCATTCCAGCGATTGCTATATGTGTATGAAGATGTGATTCAAAACATTGATCAAATTATTGCCCGCTACTAATGAATCCTTTTCCGCGCATACACAGCCTTGGCACAGTAAACATTATTCACCACCAAGAATTTTTCTACAAGTTTCATTCATTTCGTACCGATTTTGTGGGCGATAGTGGCGTGGGCAAAAGCATTATAACAGACTTATTGCAGCTCATCCTTATCGGTTCTACCGAATACAGTTCGTCTACCCAGAGCAAAGAGGACCGGCCTTTCCAAACGCTGGTCTTGAAAACTACAGATAATACAGACTTTGGTTACGCATACATCAATGTAGAAACCGCTTCGGGACAGTACCTCGTGCTGGGTACCTACATTGCCCGTAACCAAAACCAGACGCAGGCTTTCATTATTCAGCAAAGTCTCGATTTTGATGCAGACAATTTAATACCGTTGAACGAACCAATCCAAGTTGATGCGTTTGAAAGTAAGGGTAAATGGTTGCCAATCGATGAACTGGATCAGCATTTTAACGAGGAGAGAGACTTGGGTTTTAAAAAGTTCAGACGATTTAGCGAGTATCACAAAACGTTGCACGTCAATCAGTTGTTGCCGCTGGATGTGACCGTTGAGAATGCGCTAAAGGACTATGCCAAGATCCTGCAAACGTTTGCTCGGAAAAACATCAACATCAAAGACGGTGTAGACTTACAGGATTTCCTGTTTGGTCGACAATGGCGCACACATTTTAAGAAAGCGTTTGAGAAAGTAGTATCCTCCATGGAGGATGATATGTCCACGTTTCGCAACAACCGCGAGCAACTCGATAAGATTGAGCGAAAACAAAAAGCATTGAAAAGTCTGTTCGACCTGAAAAGTAAGCTGGACAATGCCCGCAGCACCTGGGAACGCTTGCAGCACTACCACCTTTTACAGCAGAAGCAGGAACAGCAAACAGAAATTCAAAAGTTGCTGAGCAAACATTTCGGGAGCCGGGCAATGCTGGTGGTTTTGCAACGGGTAAAAGACGAAAAAATCAAGGAATTGACCAAGGACATTCCGATACTGGAGAAGAGAAAGCAAACTCAGTCGAAGGAATCAGACCGATTGAAAAAACCGGTAGATCATGTCGATGCAATCGAGCAATTCATAGCCATACATGGACTTGAGGATATACAGGCAGTGCAGAAATTTCACCGGAAATTCAATACTGAACGTGTATTGTATACCGCATTGCAAAGTGGTAAAGCCAAGCTAGAACAAAGAGGGTTGATCATTGCTTTCGATGAACTGGATCATTCATTGGGACTGCTAAGTATAAACCAAAGTCTCCAATCGGATATTACCACCTGGAAACAGGAATTAACTACTAAAAAGGCCTTGTTAGCTTGCAATGACATTGACAACGAACATTCGCTGGTATATTGGGCCTTAAACAATCAGCCTAAACTTACCCCAGAGAGGGAAAGTATGGTGCTATATTTCCAGCAGGGAAATGTGTTAACGGTGACATCGGATAACGCTCATGTTGGCCATCGATACATTCCAGAACCGGCCATAGTACTTCAGGCAACTACACGGCAATCGGGAAATGGTTTTTGGGCAGATTTAGGTGGGGTACATTCGTTTTTCAAATACACCGAAGAACGGCTTTTCGACGGTAAGGATGAAGAGGCCATCAAAGTGCGGTTTCGGGCTAATCGGGATGTGTTAAAACACAGCATGGCTGAGATCGAAAAAAGTATCGAAACCGGAAAAAAACTCCAGGATTTTTTTGGGGAGTTAGAACAGCCTCAATCTTTTTTTGAAGCATGGCCGCAACGGGAAACACTGAATTATCAGGAATCAGACTTGAATAATGAAGTATTGAATTGGCTGGAAACGCAGTTGAATTCGGCGTTGAATGACTATACGAATCGAGAACAGATCATAGCGGATCATCGTAAAGCGGAAGAAGAAAGAGATACATTTATCGCACAGCTCAGTGCCAAAGAAATGTTGAAGAAGCAACTAGAAACGTTTGCCGTAACGCAATTGGAAGCAGTGGATTCGCTGTTGACGGAACTAAAAGTCGAATATGGACTGGAAGTGAACGAGAAAGATGAACCTCAGCTAAGCGAAGATACATATTATGCCGATTTTAAGGAATGTCACAACAGGGCGGGAGCGGGGCAGAATGTGAAACAGGAAGTGACTCGGTTGCATCAACAGCTAAAGGAGACAGAAAAAGAACTGACGGTGTTAGAACTGGAAAGTGAAAATTTGGAAAAAGGCCTTCCGGTTGACTATTCAAAAGATAAACTGGCTGAGGCTAAGAAGGCAAAGGATGACTACCAAAATAAATACACTCGTGCCTATGGAGAGGTGATTGCAAACCCTGATATAGTGCAGAACGACCGGAGTCGACTTGAACAAACGGAAGATTTTAAAATACTAGTACGACATGTACTCCCCGCCATTTTTCAAAAAATCGATTTTAAGGAAGAAGACGTTTGGCAGAAGATTACTGAGTATATGGATGATATTATACATAGGAACGCAGAGATCAATAAAAACAAGTTGGTAAAGGTGCGTGACCTAATGCAGGAACTGCACACTGAGATCGGCCGACAAACTAACATATTGCGGGAAGTGGGAAACATGCTGAACAGACGAGAAGCAGAAATCAGCGGGGGGCTGAAGGCTTCGCTCAAAGGCGAGCCAAACAGTCGCATCAGGGTACAATGGATTACTCAATTCCTCGACGACATGCCCGCAATCAACGAGGGGTTATGGCACAACGCTATACAAGAATACCTAAGTGCCCGGGAGCAGCGGCAGAAGGTATCTATAGATGAACTAATCATTGATGAGTACAAACGTTACACAGATCATCCGCTGCCCCAGATCACTATCGATGACCTACTTTCGCCATTTTCGTATTACACGCCAAATTACAAGATTCACACCGCTAGCGGCATCACAAACTCAGGCAGCACAGGCCAAACCTACACGGCCATGGCTTTGCTATGTATCGCTAAGCTATCCATGATGAAAAAAGATCAGGCACTCAAAAGTGAAGGTCTACGGTTCATGAGCATCGATGAGGCTGCGGGCATCGGTTCTAACCTAGAAATGCTGGAAAAGATCGCGAAACAATACGGCTACCAAGTCTTCTCGCTTTCTATTCCGCTGAACCATGTTAACGAAGGGGAGCAACATATTTATCGACTTTACAAGGCAGATGGGGAAGAATTCATCAACAAGCACCCGGTAGCCATTTTTAGTAACGAAGTATGAGAAATTCGCTCAACTGGCGGAACTTGAAAGGATTGTATAAACTGTATATGGAAGACAGTGTGACCTTAAAGCTGATGGAGAACGCATACATCAAAAATGTGCTCTGCCATCGTAAACGGTTACTGGACTTCAAAGCGGGAAATAAGAACATCATTGTCGCAAAGGAAGGTTACAAGGCTTACTTTAAAAAGGAATTACTGCCACAGTACTTCTACTATAAAAAATTCTTCGATGAGTCGGAGCTAGGGGCTAGTGGGCTAAAGCAGTACGATAGTTATGACATTCATACGTTAATGTTCATTTTCAACAACCGAGAGGAGTTGCGACAAAATCTGACTACAGCTCGTATTTTCAGCTCCAACGTTTTTAAGCTAAAAGATTCCAAATATTTGGAGAACCGGCCCGGACTAATGAGTGATGTACTGTTTCTGCTTGGAGTCGATGATTTCCCAGCCAGATCAGCAAAGGAAAACCAATGGCGCTTTGTGGTAGACTGTCCTGATCCAAAATACATTCTGCTCTGCGAAAATATCGATTACCTCAAAGCTTGGTGGGAATTTCACGCTAATAACATCGAATTGTGGTATGCAGGAGGTAATAATACCCCTGTCATTGAACGTATCTCGCAGCGGCACCTAGACCTACCCCTTTTTTACATTGGTGATTGGGATTATCATGGGCTAGATATTTACTGCCGCATTCAGCATATTCTTAAGGAGAAAGGTAAGAATATACAGCTCATCACTCCTGATCCAAATACGGCCATTTATAAACCCATCAAATCTGGCCAACATCAAAGCAAATGGCTACAGGACGAGTTCTCAGGCTTAAATCGGGTCGTTTTTTCACCAAGCCAAATTGCCTTAATCGAAAGATTAATTGCCAAAAATCACTGGATTGAAGAGCAAACGATTTGGCCTATACCACAGATTATTTCACATGTTTCTGTACCTTGGAAACCCACCTAGAGATTTAGTGAACTACTGACATGTTACCAAGTTTCCTGTAAATGATCATGCTTAACCACGGCGCCGAAAGAGAAGAGTAAAAATACTGTCGCTAACAGCAGCTTAGCTCAAGCAGGATTGATGATCTTTAACAAATATTCGCCTATCTGTTGAGTTTCGTTGACACGGTCATGCTGTGCTAACGGACAAAATGGACAAGAAATCGAGTGTTGAAGTTGCACTAGGCGGATAGGTGTGTTTTGTTCGCTTCGCGTGGGGGTAGCTGTCGGGCGACAGCAAGCTCGTCTCGTAGGAAAGCGGGGCGGCCCAACCAAACAGGGGTGTAAAGGTTGGTAGTCTAGTTGTTTAGGGACGTAGTAACATCATCCATCAGCCCCTGTGGTCGTTGGGTGCGAGTCCATAAAGTGTTTGTTCGGCGGGTGGTGTGCGACAGGTTGCAGGCCTCAGAGATCAGAGTCTAGCTCGTTCGGCAGGTTTCGTGTGACAATTTGAACGCCCCGATTAGGTAAGTTTCACACTTTCATTTCCGGCGTTCGGTCGACAGAGTGAATGTTCCGATGAATAAGCAAAAATCTTAATAATCAAATAGAAATTCCACATGCCCATTCCAGCGAATATTCGAAGAGAGCATATTTTTCAAGCAATGCTGAGAATAAAAAGAGAAGGAGTTCCTAACGGACGAGAACCATCGCAATGGGTACTAAACTATGAAGGGGATGATTACCCTTGTAAACTGTTGATTTCTTGGTTAAATATTTATGCAAACGGTCAGGAGCTTAATCCAAATCATAATAACTTTCAAACGGATATGGCTCGAAGATTTCTAACAAATTTGGGATTTACGATTGTACCAATGTAGTCAAATGCAACCTGTCTGGCGACAGGTTGCACGCCCCGAGGTCATGTTTTCAGCCCAACCAAATGAGGGTGTAAAGGTTGGGAGTTGTGGCCGTTCAGGCACGTAGCGTTATCATCCATCAACCCTCATGGGTGTTGGGTGCTTCAATCATGTCAGTGGGTATTTTACGTATCGGTCGACAGGATAACGTGTTGATAATGAGCGTTTATTTGCTGGTTTGCGGCGTCTTGGTCGACAGGTCAATCACCGCTTGACAGCACGTTTCAGTCAGCTTGCCACCTGCCCGGCGACAGGCTTTTCACCGCTGGACAGCACGTTGTGAAAAACGTCACGGCCGACAAAGTAACGCACCTACGAAAGCACGTTGACAGCCTGGTCTGCCAGTTTTCGGCCTCTCTCGGCTTGTTTGGTTTCGTGCGTTGTTGGTTAGCGTTGCTTGGTCCACTCGCGGTGGACAGGACACAGTCCGTCGCACTACGGCATCACCCAACAAGGGCAAGGTTGCAAAGGTGTACCGTAGCTGATGGTGGCTTATCTTGTGGTGCACCATCAGCCCTTACGGTTGTTGGGTGATCCAGTCATGTAAGTGGGTGTTTCGCGTCTCGTGCGACAGAATAACGATTTGATAGTGAGCGTTCTTTGTTGGTTTACCACGTACCTGTAGACAATCTAACTTTCGTTCGACAGCGCGTTTTTTTCTGGCGTTTCTCGTCTGGTTGGACAGGCCAATCACTCGGCGACATAACGTCAACAAATGCGTTTCGTCCGAGACGGTAACGTACCTGGCTTTTCACGCCCGACAGTCTCTGCTCGATAGGTTTTGGCCTCTCTCGGCTTGTGAGGATTTAGGCGTTGTTTCGGGTAACTTTGGCACATGGAGACAGGGATTTACATTCCAATCATTTCAGATTATGGTTTCAAAGCTACCTTCGGTAACGAGACCGATAGCTTGTTCCTTCGCACAGCGTTGCAGGCGCTCATCAAGTCTGAAATACCCATTCGAGAGGTGCACTTTGACCAAAATGCGTTTGAGGCACTCACTATTGACAGCCGGAGTGGTATTTTTGATTTGGCCTGTACTGACGAAAATGGTAGTCAATTTATCGTCGAAATGCAGTTAGGGCTCGCTCCTCATTTTGTTCAGCGAATGAAGTTTTACGCTTTGCACAAGTTCAATACGGTAGTGGAACGTGGCCATTTTGATTATGCTAATCTGCCTAAGATCTATGCAATCGCCATTTTAGCGAAGAACATTCTACCAACGGCCCATTTTCATACGGTTGCCAATCTGAGAAGCGAAGCGGGTGAAATCATTGATACCCAGATGACGTTTATCACGGTAGAATTGGCTAAGTTTAGCAAGCAAGTAGCTGAGATTGAGACTGACCTAGAGAAACTGGTTTATACTATGAAAACGCTCCATACAACCGAACCCGCCCAATATCCCGCTTTCTGGAATGAGGAATGGCTCAAGCGGGCCATTGACGAGTTGGACACGCGGAAGATGACCCCGGAAGAACGGGCGTATTTTGCCCGTGTGACAGCGGCTAATGCTGAAGCTGTAAAGGCTGAAAAGCAGAAGATTCAAGAAGCGAAGTTAGAAGTCCAGGTGAGTGCAGTACAAAACCTACTAGGTTTGAAAGCTTTAACTATTGAGCAAATAGCCAGTGCTATCGGCGTGTCCGTCGACTTTGTTCTTGACGTTCAAAAGAAGAGCGCTGATAAATTTTAGCATTTTTGTAATTCAACTTTCGGTTTGTGCTGCACTGGTGGGCGGATTGTTGGTCAGCTCTGCTTGGTCCACTTACCTGTGACAGGTATCACTCGGAGTAGGCCAATGCGGCATCCCAACGCAGGCAAAGTTGTAAAGGTCGAACGTACCTAATCGTGGCCTATCTTGTGGTGCACCATCAGCCTTTGCGGTCGTTGGGTGGTCCATCCAAGTCGGTGGGCGTTTCATGTAACGGGTGACAGGATAACAAATTGAAAGTGAGTGTTCTTTGTAAGTTTGCCACGTACCTGGCAACAGTCTGACATTCGTTCGACAGCACGTTTTTGCTGGTGTATCACGTGTGGTTGGACAGGGTAATCGACCGTTGACAGCACGTCGACAACTGCGTTTTGTGCGACACAGGAACGTACCGCTGCGGCGGACCGTCTGGCTTGCATCGTTTGACAGCCTAGTCTGTTGGCTTCGGTCTCTCTCGGCTTGTTTGGTTACGTGCGTTATTGGTTAGCGTTGCGGGGTCCACTCGCGGTGGACAGGACACTGCCCGGCTAGCCTGAGCGGCACCCAACGAAGGCAAGGGTGAAAAGGTCAAGGCAACGTACCTGAGTTTAGTTTATCTTTCGGACATCAGCCCTTTGGGGTGTTGGGTGATTCCAATCATGTAAGCGGGTATTTGACGTTGTCTCGTCCTGAAATAGGTTTACACTAACTTCGTAAACTTATGGTCGACAAAACAGCGCGTCCAAGCCGAAAACAAATCGTTCTTGAATACCTCCAGGGTGGGGTTACGTACCGTCAGTTAGAAGCCAAATATGGGATCGATCATGCCCATATTCACCGATGGGTAAGGCGACACCAGGGCCATCAACCACGTCCCGCAGCAGAAGTTAAGACTAAGAAAAGTACAATCGAATGGTTCACCCCGCCCAAAGAACCTACCCCGCCAGACCCTGAGAAAGTTAAGCTGGCTGAGCAGCTCAAAAAAGCCCGGTTAAAGATCGCCTTGCTGGAAGAGGTGATCCGCATCGCTCAACAGGAGCATGGGCTGAGCCTGCCAAAAAAGTCTACTACCGCGACGGCGGACCGCAAGCCATCAAAACTGTCGGACGAAACAGGCAACTGAGCGTTGCTATACTTTGTCCGTTGCTTGGGGTATCCAGACAGTCCTTCTATGCCTTTTTTCGCACTCAGGCTCAGCAAGCGCTCCAGGAAGAGTTGGTGCTGGGTGAGGTAACTCGCCTGCGAATCTTGCTTCCCCGGCTGGGTACGCGCAAGCTGTTTCATAAGCTCCAGCCCTTCCTGCGTCAACATCAGTTGGAGCTAGGTCGTGACGCTCTTTTTGAGTTGCTGGGTCGCCACCAGTTGCTGATTCGGCAGCGGCCCGGCAAGAAGCCAAGGACCACCTTCTCCAACCACTGGTTGCGCAAATACCCCAACCTGATCGTTGATTTGGCCATTAATCGCCCAAACCAGGTGTGGGTGGCCGATATTACGTACCTGTTGATCGGTTCGGGCTTTGGGTATTTATTTCTGCTGACTGATGCGTATTCCCGCATGATCATTGGTTACGCCCTGGAGGCTTCTCTGGCGGCCGAAGGAGCGGTTAAGGCGCTGCGGATGGGGGTTCGTCAGCGCAGCTTACCGGCGGTGACCATTCATCATTCTGACCGGGGAAGCCAATACTGCTGCTGGGACTACATGAGTGTCTTAGAGAAGGCCAGTATTGCTTCTTCGATGACCCAAAATGGTGACCCCCGGGAGAATGCCATTGCCGAACGGGTCAACGGAATCCTGAAAGGAGAACTCTTGCAAAAGCGGTATGCGACGTTAGCCGAAGCCCGGCAGGCCTTACCCCGTCTGATCAGTCTGTACAATGTGGAACGGCCTCACCTAAGCCTGGATTTATTGACGCCGAGTCAGGCCCACCAGCAGGACGGCCCGCTCAAAAGGCGATGGAAAGCCTACGCTTTCAAGGCGGGCCATCTAACTAAAGTACAAAAATTCTCTAATCCACCATCTTCTTCACAAAGTAGCCGATGAGGCTGTATCTAGAGTGTATTGCCAGGTGGTTTTCAAGCATTGCTATTCAAGTGTCGTAAGGCTATGGCAGGACGAGACACGTACCCGGCGACACAAGAAACGCCAGAGTTAGGCCACTTTTTTGGGTTGCCTGCGACACAGGACACGCCCCGGTTTGGATGCCAAACATGAGTCAGAAACGTAGCGTTCGACAGGCCAACCGCCCCGGCAGGAAGCCTGACAAAAAGCGGATACGTAGTAAAAAGCTTCGCGCTTCGGCTTTCATCGGTTTGGTGCATTGTTGTTTGCTCCGCGTGGGGTAGCTATCGTGTGACAAGGAGCACGTCCCAAATAAGAGTTGCAGTTAACCGGCAGAGAAGTAAAGATTGCATGTTACTTATATCGAGTATAATATTGCCCTCATCCATTAACTTAATGTAGAGCGAGTTAGCAGTCAGGCTAAAGAGTACTGGCTACTACTAATTAAAATGGTAAATTTCGACTTTCATAATTTATTTTTCCCTACAGAATTTGAAAAATTCTGTAGGGACATTGTGGATATCAGGGAAAAACCAATCACATTTACTACATATAGAAGAGGGAAAGATGGAGGTATTGATTTTAAGTCCACAAATACAGAAACAAAGATAATAGGCCAATGTAAGCTCTATAACCCCAATAGTTATAATGACTTCTTTACTAATCTAAAAGGTGAAGTTAAAAAATGTCAAAGGCAAAAACCAGACAGGTATATACTTTGTACTAATATTTTATTAAGCCCTTTACAAGCAGAGAAGATACTTAACCTTTTTCAGGATTATATTTTAACAGAGGAAGACATTATTGATGGAGAAAAATTAAATAAATACTTAGGAATAGGCGATTATCAACATTTGCTGAAGAACTATTCAAAACTTCTTGTTCCGAATTTATTTTTTATTGAACTGGCTTTAGAGGCAATAGTTAATAGGAAATATTATAATAAGACTGCATATTTTCTCAAAGAAATTCATAAAGAACATAAACTGTTTCACAATACTAAAATACTAAAACATTGTATAGACACGTTAGAGAAAAATAAATTCATAATTCTAACGGGTAATCCAGGTGTCGGAAAGACGACTACTGCAAAGATGATTGCTAATTATTTCTTAAATCAGAAAGTAAAGAAAATACTGTTTCTATCTGATCGTGATTTTAACGAAGTAGAAGGATTGTACCAGGAGGATCAGATAATAGTAGTTGATGATTTCTGGGGACAAAACTTTAGTCCTCTTCTTAAAAATAGCATACTACTTAGAGATTTTAACCGAATCGTCAATAGTTTCAAAGAAGGTTCTAATCAATATCTTATCCTAACCTCAAGAGAATATATTATAAAAGACGTTCTATCTCATTCGGAATTTGAAGCCAAAAGAATACTAAATACAGATAAGTTTGTTATAAATTTAGATGATTATAGTAAAGAAGACAAAGTACGTATATTTTTAAATCATCTTATGTTTTATGATTTTGAGAAGGGGTACTTTAATTATTTAAAATATAGTGATGTATTGGAAAACATTATAATACATAAAAATTATTCTCCTCGGCATATCGAATATTTTATCAAACAATATCAGGATAGTGATGCTCAGAATCAATATGATTTCTATTTTTTATTTTTAAAATATTTAGATAGTCCTAACGAATACTGGAATAATAACTTTAGCAAATTAACTGGAACTTCTAAATTAATCTTTCTTATCCTATTAATATCCAGCGATCCGATTGACTTAATTGACTTGGAAAAAACTTTTGCTGCCGTGCAAGAGGCCGCTCGTAACAGCTTAAATGAAAATATTGAGCCTTTATTGTTTAAACATGAGTTAAAATTACTCGAAGATTTTTACGTGGTTTCAGAAAAACAAGAGCACTTAGAACAGATACTGATTCGCTTTCAAAGCCCCGGGATAAAAGATTTTTTGCTTGAATATTTGAGAAATGGTGGCAATGCTTGGATAAAATCCATAATTCAGAATGCCCTATTTTTCAATCAGTTAAATTTTGTTTTTGGTACTGAAGATGAAGAGATTCATGATTATGACTCAAACGTAAGTTTATTCGGTCGAAAGATTGTTCTTTCGGAAATTTTAAAAAATATATTAAAAAATAAGATACTAACGGAGTTTCAATATTTAAATTTTTGCACCCAGCAGGAGAGGGAATTTTCCGGCGAATTTTCAACGAATCATACATCGGAAGAAACTAAGTACTGGAAACTAATTTTACTCAATAATCTCTTTGATATTTCGTGTGATACTAATCAGGATGTAAGACTATTTATTATTAATGAAGTAAGAAAAGATATAGACGGTTATAGAAGTAAAGGGAAAATATTAGACTCGCATTCAATGCAAGAATTTCCCAAGATAATAGAGATGATTAATCCATTTATTCAATTAAATGCTGATTACTTAATCAGTTCTTATTATAACAGTATTACCTTTACCAGAGAGTTTGATAGTTTTTATGAGTTTCAAGAAATATTTCCAACAGAGTTTACTCATTTTATTGAAAGTAATATTATTTTAATTAGAAAAAATATTAAACGTCAAATCATTGATGATATTGAATATTACGATTGGGATGATATGGCTATTGAGCTTGATTTTCATCTTGACTATACAATAGAGAAAGTTTGTAAAAAATACAAAATACGACTAACTTCTAAGTTTGTATCGGAAATTGAAGCTATAGCAGGGCGTAGACTGCTTAGGTCTATTAAGCTCAAGAAAGGAATGAAGAAAAATAATATATCTACTTCTAAACCTAAAGACACCTATAAGGATAAAAGATTTGATTTTATTTTAAAAGATTATCTACCTGATGAAATGGACACATACTTTGATCCTATTCGATACTTAAAGAACGTAAATTTGAATGAAAATTTAAGCAATAACCTTAAAAAAGCAATAAAAAATAGCGAGTCGTTCGTTGATCCATTTATAAGTAACGAATCAATATTTTCATATTTTATTAAAATGATTGAAGAGGAATCTATTGTTATATCCCCTTCAAATCAGTATTAAATTTTAGATTCTTTTTTTGTGCTTTATTGTGCGAAAAAAAACTAAAATATTGAGATTTTCAAAAATGTGTTCTTTGACTTAGCAAAAGATAGTTTTAGTCATGACTTTTCAATATCAAAAAGACATATACAAAATATTTTTAGCAAGTATTATATTTATGAGTATAAAGTAGAGGTACTCTTTCCTATAATTTTTGCCGATAAGACTTGGTATGCTTTCTCCAGCTATGATTTAAAGATATATTTCTTATCTGAACACATAAATTCTATTAAATCTGACGAAAAATTTAAGGAAGAGGTAATAGATTACTCATTGAATATAAACCAAGAAATTCAGTTACTTCAATTTTTGAGTTTCCGAAGTAAAGAGCGTTTGTTCAAAGTCGTGTTCATAACAGAGCTTGAAAGGTTCTTTCAATCAATAGGTACAGCTTCGGAAAGAACAATTGTATTATCTATATTGAAATTTTTTCAGATTGGGATTGATTTGCAGTGGAACAAAAAAAGTAGAAGGTTTGAAGAAAGTGGCTCTTCTAATGCCGAAAGTTTTGTAGAATTAGTAATCCAATATTTGGGAATTGATTTTTCGGTGATGAATTTTGATGTCTATTTCTTAAAAGATTATCACACAAAAGAAGCTGTTCAAAAGTATTTTGTAAAAACAGGAGCTTACAACAGACTATATACTCGTGTAATAAATTTCATACCTAAAAAAGAAGGACGAGATGTTTTAACGGGGAATGATACAACGTATTTGAATGTGAATCTTTATGATTTTGCGGTTAATGATGAAAACTACGCAATCTTTAAAGAAATAGGTTTAGAGCAATACGTGTTAAATTTATATAAATCTCTCTTATATTTAAGTGATCATATCCAAACAGATGATGCCTTATTGATGCGTGAATTAGTCCGTAAAGAAGGCCACTTCTTTTTTACGAAAGAAGGCAGTAATGAGTTTAGGATTGGCTCTCAATTGAGCTAACTGAACGATTACCGCTTTAGCGACCTCTTCTATTGATGCGTGAATTAGTCTGTAAAGAAACCTACCTCCTTCTTGCGAAAGAAAGCAGTAATGAGTTTGGGATTAGCTCGCAACTGAGCTAACAGATCAATCACCGATTTAGCCAATTGCGAT
>NZ_JBGGWE010000027.1:0-24980 GCF_041321095.1 Fibrella arboris
GTCGCTACGCGACGGATAAGACTGTGGCAATCCGCTACAAACATTAGGTCGCTACGCGACGGATGATGAGCGAGCGTACATGTATGGTTACAAACTTTAGGTCGCTATGCGACGGATAAGACTGTGGCAATCCGTTACAAACATTAGGTCGCTACGCGACGGATAAGACTGTGGCAATCCGTTACAAACATTAGGTCGCTACGCGACGAGATTTATTTAGGCAGCTTCTACGTGGTCATTCGCTGAAACAATAAATGCCTAACCGATGGTGCCGATTGACTAATGACTACTTTTTCAGTCCCATCCAGCCGAGTGTACCCGCCAGGGCGGCGAAGAACAGCGCACCCAGCAGTTGATACCCGCCAGCACCAAAGGCACCATCCAGTGCCGGTTCGAGCGACAGGGTCGATAGGGTCGTGTAAATTCCATCATTAACTGATAGTAGGGCCACCAGCACACCCGCCAGCGCACCACCCGCTACCAGGCCCGTGGCAAAGAGATTGCCTTTGCTCAGGTCGTCGGTCTCTTCGGTTTCGCTTTCAAGGGCCGTATGCGCATGAGCGGGTTTCTTGGTCCGCCAGTCGACGAAGGCTTTCATGCAGCCACCGACGAAGATGGGCAGCGTTGTTGACAGGGGCAGGTACAGGCCAACGGCGAAGGCCAGCGCACTCACGCCGATCAGCTCGAACACAAAGGCCAGGATAGCGCCGACCAGCACAAACTGCCAGTCGAGGTTGAAAGACAATAAGCCTTTGATGAGCGTGGCCATCAGCGTGCCTTGGGGGGCCGGAAACTTGTCGGTGCCAATGGCGTGGGTAATGCCCTGCGCCACCAGATCGGGCGTGGGTGTATCCAGCAGCTTTACCGTAGCTCCCACCACCAGCGACGATACCACCACACCGACCAGCAGCGCCAGTTGCTGCGAGCGCGGTGTAGCCCCGACCAGATACCCCGTTTTCAGGTCCTGCGAGGTGGCCCCGGCGTTGGCGGCGGCTACGCAGATCAGGCTGCCCACCACCAGCACGGCCGGTTCGTAGGTACGTCCCGTCAGGCCGATGCCGATGAAGATCAGGGCCGTACCCATGATCGTAGCGATGGTCATACCCGATACCGGCGACGAACTGGACCCGATCAGGCCCACGATGCGGCTGGCCACGGTGACGAAGAAGAAGCCGAATACCAGAACGAGAATGGCAATCAGCGCTTTGGTCAGGTACGTATCGCCGGGGATCTGCGGCAGCAGTACCATCAGCACGGCCAGCACAATACAGCCAATGATGACAAACCGGCCGCTCAGTTCCCGGTCGGTCCGCAACAGACCACCCGGCTGTCCGGCCAATTCAGCGTTGGAGCCAGCCCCTTTGCCGATGGAGGCTTTGAAGGAGGAAACAATGGTGGGAATGGTTTTCAGCAAGGTCATAAACCCACCCGCCGTGACGGCACCGGCCCCAATCTGACGGATATACGCCCGGTAAATAGCGGCGGCGGTATCGGTAAAGGTTTTAGTTTCGGGGTTCCAGCCGCCGGGGCCACCAGCTTTGGCCAGATCGGCCAGGTAGCCGAGTTTCTGCAACTGGAGCGCAATGGTTTCGCCCGGCACCACCGAGGCCAGCAGCGGAATCAGGCCCAGCCAGGCCAGAAAACCGCCCGCCACCAGCACCGCCGAAATACGGAAACCGATGATGTAGCCCACGCCCAGGTACTCCGGCGTGATCTCGCCCGCTACCTGCGCCGACGGGAAATAGCGATTGGCCTGTTTCGTAGCCCAGACGGGTACTTCGGCAATGATGTGCAGCACCTTTTGCAGGGCCGCATACAGAAAAGCCACGCCCAGGCCCAGGTACGCCGTTTTGGCAAAATCGCCCCCCTTTTCACCGGCAATCAGCACGGAGGCACAGGCGGTGCCTTCGGGGTAGGGCAACGTACCATGTTCCTGCACAATCAGCGACCGGCGCAGGGGCACCATCATCAACGTACCCACCAGCCCGCCTACGATCGCCAGGGTCAGAATGGTCCAGTAGTTGAAGAAATCGGCCGAGGCGCCGTCGGTCAGGAAGAGGAAGCCCGGCATGGTGAACACCACCCCCGACGCGATGCTTTCGCCCGCCGAACCGGTGGTCTGGATAATGTTGTTTTCCAGAATGGTCGTGTTCAGAAAACGCCGCCCCAGCGAAATGGCCAGCACCGAAATGGGGATGGATGCCGACACCGACAGGCCCGCTTTGAGTGACAGGTAGACCGTAGCGGCCCCGAACAGCACGCCAAATAGCGCACCGACGATAATGGCCTTGACCGATAGCTCGGCGGGCGATTCAGAAGCAGGAATGAAAGACAAGGGTTCGTTTAGGGTTTAGTGGTCGATGTATGCTGCTCAAAGTTGCATCGCTTATGCCTAAAGTCGGCATACAACCGTGCAACTTTAGCCTGCACCCGGAAACGTACTGGTCTATCGACACGGGTTTAACTTACTCTTTTATCAAAAAGAGACTGGTCAGAAATGATACGTACCCCTACAGAATAGGTTCATATTGAGCTGCTTACCAAACGTCTGTAGTTGACAGTAGATCGTAAGGGCACATCTGAATGATAACGGCTGACCGATTACTTGTCGAAAAACGGAACAGGCTGATTGACGGGTAACTCGACCATTCTTCGCTGTCTGTCGACACAATCTGTCAGACCCTGAGGGTTAGTTAGCCGTTCGCAATTGCATCGCCTCGCCCCTGAAGGCCTGGATCGATCACCTGGTGCGGGCGGGCATGACGTTTCGCTACGCCGCTACGGGTTCGGAAGAACTGCTGACAGGGAAGAAAGTATACGTGGCCCTCTCGAGCGGGGGTATTTATTCGGAAGACCCTATGGTAGCCTATGATTTTGCGGCCCCCTACCTGAAGACCATCCTGAACTTCATTGGCATCTACGACGTGACCATCGTTTGGGTCGAAGGCACGGCCATTCCCGGTATGCAGGAAACGGCTTTAACGAAAGCGTTGGAAGAGGGTAATGCTTAGGGGACAAGCCAGGCAAACGTCGACACAAGTAAAGCAAGCCATAGAAGCGTATTAACCGGGAGGCCGCACCAGCGAAAATTGAGCGCGGCTTTTCTATGCGGCGAACCTCATCAAGAACTCATTCTCAGCATTTTACACAAAAAAAGTCTTTAAAGACGTAACTAAGTAACAGCGTGAGTCAAAAATAAAGCAGGGTCATGCAACAACGGTGAGAGCGAACGGTGTCTATACCAGTGACTAACTTCACGGCTGGTTCGTTTTGGTGGCTATGCGCTGTTGAAACACGGCAAACCTGCTCAACGTATGAAAAAAGTATGCTGGCTTTCGCTTCTCTGCTTTCTCCAACTGGCCTGCAACCGGGTGACCGACACTCAGCCCACGCCCGCTGACACCGTTCCGGCCAGCGCGATTCAGGCCCTGACCGATCAATATCCGGGCGCGGCCGATATGGTCTTCAAAACCCTGGAGAAAGGGCGGGTATGGCAGGTGAATTTCACGCAGAAATCGGCCCGGTACAACGCCGCGACCAGCTTGCAAAAACTATTGATCGCCTACCAGCTGGCCACCCAATCGGTGCCGGATTCGCTGGCCTCGCTGGTGCGCAACACCGTGCTTGACGGGGGTACGTTCACCAACCTCAGCGTGCAGAACTACAGCTGGTTCCGAGATGGCAGCAACAACGGCCAGTTCATTCTGGCCGACTACGACTGGCAGGGTAATCGTTATACCTTTCGCTGGAACGTCACCAGCCTGAATGGCAGGATCACCTACACCACGGAGCTGTTACCCGGCAACCAACTGGAATTCCGCACCGACTCGTTACTCGACCTTCCCCTCGCTATTCAGCAGTCGCTGACGGCACAGGGGGCTGTCTTTAGCTATGCGTTGGTCACTGTTGATGCGCAGGGTAAAAAGCAATATGCCATCATGGTGCAGCAAAACGCCGGTTATTATAACCTGACCTACGACGAGAATGGTCAGTTGCTTGCCGCCTCCGGCTCGGCCAATGCCCAGTATTATTCCTTCATCAATCAGTTACCCGCCTCCATCCAAACGTACCTGAGCCAAACGCCTGAACTGGCGGGGTTCACCAATGTTGGCCAGTTCAGTCTGCTCAGCAAGAGCCAATACGCCGGTCTGACCACCTATACGGTCAATTTGCAGAAAGGGCGACAAACCTGGTTCATGACCTTCAGTGAGCAGGGCCAGCTCGTGCGGCGAACGTACCTGAACCTGGTGTAGCCGCTGGCTGATCTCTCTTAAAACGGCTTGTTCAGATGGCGTTATTTGGTCGCAAGAAATACCCGACTCTGCGGGATCTGGTGCTTGCCTGCCAACGCGAGGAGGCGCAGGCGCAGCATGCCTTCTACGAACGGTACAAGAATCGAATGCTGGGCGTTTGCGTGCGGTACGCCCGAACGGTGGCAGAAGCCGAAGATATTTTTCAGGAAGCGTTCATTCGCATTTTCCAGCATATCCGGGAGTTGGACAAACCAGAATCGGCCGATAGCTGGGTGAAATCGATCATTGTGCGAACGGCGATCAATTATTACAACCGCACCACCCGCCCACAGGAACGGATCGGCACCTACGAAGAAAGTACCGAAGACCTGGTCAGCGACGATTATGAAGCCATGCTCAATCGACTCAATATGGACGCCCTGCTGGCCTTTATCAACCAGTTGCCCGACCAGTATCGACTGGTGGTGAACCTGTATCTGATTGAAGAGTATTCCCACGCCGATATTGCCGGGTTGCTGGCTATTCCGGAAGCCACGGTTCGCTCGCAATACAGCCGGGCAAAGCATTTACTGAATAAACGTAGTCAACAAAACGGCCCCAAACGTCATGAATTCTTCGGATGATTCGACCGACAAAGCCTTGAAAGAACGCTTTCAGCAGCTTTTCAATGAGTTTGAGCGAACGCCGTCGAGTTCGCTCAAACAGCAGATCTGGAAACACCTGCCAGCCACCTCGACCACACGCCGCAGGTACGTTGTGCTGGCGATTGTTCTATTGCTACTGATCGGCGGGGCGTTTTACGGCCCACAACGCCTCCTGAATAGCCCCACTACTCATGCCCTCCCCGACCGGTTGGTGAACGACCAGCGCAGAACCGGTTCGCCGCCAACGCAGGCACAGTTAGCGGCGAACACCGATCGGGCAGCGACAGGCGTGGATAAACGAGTCGCTACGCAACCGGATCGGTTATCGACGTTGCCCAAAGCGCCGCCAGCCCATCCGGCTTTCAGCACGAAACCTGCGCCGCCTGGCCAGCCAGTGCACCTTGCCGATCGTATCGCCCGGTCGAGGCCAGCCAGCGATCAGGTACGTTTGCCAGCCGCCGCCAGGCAGGCAGATCAGCTAACCGGCCGCCCGCCAGCGTCTCCGATTGACAAACCGGCCAGTCCGACGTTGTGGCGCTCAACGCCCGTTCACGCGATGGCTCAGCCAGTTGTGGCGGATAGCGTTTTCGGGCAAGCGGCAGTGTCAGCGTTACAACCCATGACCATCCGTCCGTTTTGTGTGCCCGATAATCCCCTTACGAAGCAGGTGGTGCCACTGCCTCAACAGCCAACGGAAGCCACTGCTGAAAACCGTCGGCCCCCGTTGCAATGGCTGGCCAGCGTGGCGCCTTTGAGCACTTATCAGTGGATGACCGTTGTGGCCAGGCCGGAAACGTACGTGCAGCAAGTGGGCACACCGGCCGCTTTTGCGGGGCCAACCTGGGGCTATCAAGTCAGCGGGGGCCTGGTGTGGCGGCAGTTGGCGGTTCAGCTCATGGCTGGGCAGCTGAAGCGCTGGGCCTACTACGACGTGGCCACCAATGAATACCGGATTGACCCAACGGGACCAGGTGCGTATCGGATCACCCAATTGAGCCGGTCGGTCGTTGAAACTGGCTCCCTGACAATGCTGGGAGCCAGTTTGGCTAAAGAGTCTGCGCTGAGTAAGCGGCCTGGTCGCCTGGTAGCCAGCCTGGGCGGGCAGGGTACGTACCTACCGGCCACCGGGCAACTGCTCGTATGGGGGCAGGCGGCGTTGATAACGGGTATACCACTAAAAACGGCCTATTCAGTTCACGTGGGGCCTACCGTTCAATATGGGTTTAGCCGCCTCTACAGTGGCGATCGGCAACTGGTTATTCATCCTTTTCTGGTCGGCGTGTCGTTGTCCATTCGCCCCAGTGCCTTATAACAAGTAAACGCGCTTATAATCAACTAACTAATCATGAATCATTCACTTCGTATTCTCTTTGTTCTGTTGACCGGATCGCTCAGCGCGGGTTTGCTTTCCTGTGGCGATGAGTCGGTGATCAATTCGCGATCGCTTCAAAAGCCAGTATTGCTGCCCACCTCCATTGACTGGCATGCCGAGGGCGCTCTGGCCCATTGGGTGTACCGCTCGCTATTTGCCTACAATAGCCAGAACCAGCTCCTGTCTGTCCGGGATTCGTTACTTACCTCAGCGAACGACCCCAAACCCTGGGCGCAGTTTGCGTACACAGACGATCGCCTGACCACCATTACGCTCAACACCGAACTGTTCGACAACACGCTCCAGACCTACAGCCAGTCGTCGAGTTTCAGCCTGACGTATACAGGCAATACGCTTACGGCTCAGGCACGCATTGGCAATCAGACCGTGAAACAAGTCAGTATACAAGTAGATGAGGCAGGGTATCCGGTGAACACCAATGTAGCGCTGGGCCGACTCTATCTGGACAGTCAGGGGCATCTGGATTACCTGACCGAATCGAAAAAGAGCGAGGAGCGGAACCCGCGCAACTACGTTCAGATCCTTGCCCAGCAATACGATCAGCAGCAGAATATATTTTCGACCAGCAAAGAATACCAGCTCATGGCAGCCCTGATAGCGGCTTCCGACCAACTGATCACCTACGGCAGAGCCCTGGCCATACTTGACAACCCGCTGACCAACAACAATCTGGTATCCAGAAAGCAGAAGAGTTGCTCCGTCTGGTTCGAGCGTATGGAGTGTAGTGAAGGCCTCATGCGCTATGAAAGCCAGCGCGTCAACGAGTTCGGCTTTCCCACCCAGCGAAGCTGCCCATCCGGGCCGATGGGTACGTTCTATTATACGATCCGCTATAAGCGGGTCAACTAGATCGGCTTGTAGCGGATCATGTAATAAAAAGTACCCAACCGCTATCAGCCGCGCTACCTAAAGTTGGCAGAAACTAGTCAAGATAGCCACTAGTAGGCGTTTGTAAATTCCTAACGATAAGTCAATACAAAATGAAACCATATAAGCCGGTAAGTCGTGCAGTGTGGGCTTCTATCAGTGGGATGCTCCTGCTTGTAGTTTTAAGTGGATGCCACGATCAAATCCTCACTCAACCACTCAGTTCCCCAAGTAAGCAACGCGTTAAGGCCACCGCTAAACGGTATCTGCACCTTACTGGAACTATTAATCAAATTTACTTAGACACGGTACGGTTGGACGGGACTAGTTACTCCGCCTGGGCCATTGATTCAATAAGTTTTTATTATGATGACAACCAACGGTTGACCCGGCATCAACTGAATCAGACCATGGTGATATCAGACAAAAAAGTGATCTTCGAACCCACTGGCAGTACCTATACTTACCTAAACGGTTATATGCAGGAAACTTACGTAAACCGTTATATGCGAGAAGCTTTGCGTTTCCCCCTCGACCCCGGTCAACGCCACGTACTGAGCTACAACAAAGCAGAGTACGGCTACGTGGACGTGGACTCGATAAGGCGCTATTCCGGTGAAGGGCTGCTACTGAGCGCTTTACAAGTCAGGCTTCTTCCCCGTTATTCTATCAGCAACAACCAATTGCCCACCTGGCAGTCAACCCTTAAAGCGGGCAACATGACTCAACTGGAGGTCTACAACTACTTCGACAGGACCACAGACAACGTCACGCGCTATTTTTACGATGATCAGCATTACGCTCCCTTAGCAACGTTTACTTTTCTGGGTGAAACCAGCCGCAATGCCCTACTGCGAAAAACGCAAGTTTGGTATAGCATAAGTGGAGTTCATACCAGCGAATACGTGTACTCAAATCAGTATGATGCGCAAGGTCGGCTGATTCGCCAACTTGAAGAGGTGGAATCTAAAGGATCAGGCTATTGGAAGTATTACACATTGACGAACTATTATTATTGATTACAAGTGTAATCGTCTTCATCCCTATTCTATTCTTTTTATATGAATTTTGGTTTACCCAACGTATCATGCGCGTAGGCACGTCTAAAACCAGGGGTTGTTCGTTATCAATAACGCTCGTCTTGATCGCTATCGCTTGCCAACAGCCAGCAGTAATGCTTACGAACGAGTTTGACGTCTTACCCAGGCTCGATTCAGTAATCCGGCTTGAGAAGCCTGACATGACTCAAATAGCCATTCATGGACAAGGGCCCGCTAACCGCCCCATCCGGGTCGACGAAAATGCCGGGGGTTGGGGCGGATTATCACCCGAGGCCGGCATGACCGGCTATACGTATGATGAGCAGGGAAGGTTACTGGCCAGTTATGACCCCACTGTTTATGGGTATAGCTTCTTTACATTGGGCCACTATGAAAGCAACCGGCTTGAGCGCGTGTATCACGGAACGACCGACTACCCTAATAAACCGGCGGGGTATGCTTCCTGGATGACCCAGTATGGCTATAACGCTCAGCAACAGGTACGTTACACCTTAACGTATCGTTATCTGGGCGAGGGTTCGTCGTATGGCCTAACGTACTATTCAGAGTTTAGCTACACTCCAACGGGAACGATTCGATCCAGACGTTTGACATTCATTGCCGACGGAAGCTACCGGCAAACGGTTTATACCCAGGGTAAACCCCTTTATATGGAGACGTTTACCAGAACGGGTGAATTAAAAGAGCGTACAGACTATACGTTTGACAATCAGCCTAACCCGTTGGCTGACTTGTATTTTTTTAGCCTTGATCCAGACTATACCGGGCAAGCGACCAACTTAATTGAAAATCAGGGTCCATACGGCATTTTCCGGCGCGAGTACCGATTAGAGTATGATGATCAGCAGCGAGTTAGGGTTATGTATCGGCGAGAGAAACCGACCGATAGCTGGATCGCTGAGTATCGCTTCATGTATGGTCAATAAAGCATAGCCACCAGCTATAAGCGGGTTAACCAGACTGGCTCACGCCTGCATCAGCTCAGGTACGTTGCCATTTCCTGCTGAATGGCTTTGGCCTCGGCGGCGGCCGCTTCGGCAAAGTCCGGGCCTGAAGACGCGTAAAGGATGCTGCGCGAGGCGTTGACCAGCAGGCCACCGTCTTTGGTGAGGCCATTTTTCGAAACGTCGGCCAGCGAGCCACCCTGCGCCCCCACACCAGGCACCAGCAGGAAATTATCGGGAGCCAGTTCGCGAATGCGGGCGATCTGGTCGGCCTGCGTGGCACCTACCACAAACATCAGTTGCTCGTGGGTGGCCCAGGTCTGTGCTTTCTGAATCACCGTTTCAAACAGTTCCTGCGTTTCGTTATCCACCTGTTGGCGCTGAAAATCGGCACTGCCGGGGTTGCTGGTCAGCGCCAGCAGAATCACCCACTTGCCGGGGTAGTCCAGAAACGGCATCACCGAATCATGGCCCATATAGGGCGCTACCGTGATGGCATCGAAGTTGAGCCCCGCCGCCGAGGGGTCGAAAAAGGCGCGGGCGTAGAGGCCCGACGTGTTGCCGATATCGCCGCGTTTGGCATCGGCAATGGTGAAACAATCTTTCGGAATGTAGTCCAGCGTTTTTTGCAGGCTTTCCCAGCCGCGTGGGCCCTGCGCTTCGTAGAACGCGATATTGGGTTTATAGGCCACGGCATAGGGCGCAGTGGCATCGATGATGGCTTTATTGAAGGCAAAAACCGGGTCAGGTACGTTTGCCAGATGAGCCGGTATTTTTTGACTGTCGGTGTCTAACCCCACGCAGAGGTATGATTTCTTTTGCCGGATTTGCGCCGACAGAGCCTGATAGTTCATACGCGTTTGTTACCAATACCTAAAATGGACAGCCCCAAAAGTACGAACTACCGTAGAGAAGTCTATTTTTGTAGCTACTACCTGAAATTGTACTATGCAAGTAATTCAAACGGACATTGATGGCCTTATCGAGCTGATTCCCCGCGTTTTTGAAGACGACCGCGGTCATTTTTTCGAATCCTACAATAAACCATTATTTGCCTCGCTGGGCTTACCAGTCGATTTTGTGCAGGATAACCAGTCCTTTTCAACGAAAGGGGTACTGCGTGGGCTTCACTTCCAGAATGAACCTTTTGCACAAGGTAAACTGGTACGGGTTATCACCGGGCAGGTGCTCGACGTAGCCGTTGACTGCCGCCCGGAGTCACCCACTTTCGGGCAGTATAAAACGTTCTTACTGGATGCCAAACTGGCCAACATGGCCTGGATTCCCGAAGGGTTCGCCCACGGATTTGTGGCCCTGGAAGACAGCATCTTTAGTTATAAATGTACCAACGTCTACAACAAGCAGGCTGAAGGCGGCATCCGCTGGGATGACCCTGACCTGAACATCGACTGGGGCATCACCAATCCGAACGTATCGGAGAAAGACCAGATTCTCCCCACGTTCCGGGCCGTTTTCCCGCATGTGATTATTTAGGGAGGAAAGGGAAGAAAGGAGGAAAGGAGGAAGGGGAGGAAGGGGAGGAAAGGAGGAAAGGGAGCTTCGCTGGTTCGTTAATTCAGCGAAGCTCCCTTCCTCCCTTCCTCCCTTCCTCCCCTTCCTCCCTTTCCTCCTTTCCTCCCCTATTTCTCAAACATCTCTTCCACCACTTTCCGGCCTACTTTGCGGGCCGAGAGGGGATTCTGCCCCGTTACCAGCCGCTCGTCTACCTCCAGATGCGGTACGTACGGAATCAGCGATTTGCTGTAGAGTGCCCCGCGTTCTTTCAGGGCGTCTTCGAGCAGAAAGGGTACTTCTTCGGCCAGCCTGACAATCTTTTCTTCCATATTGGAGAAACCTGTCACCTGCTTATTCTGTAGAAACAGCGATCCGTCCGACAGCTTCACGTTTAGCAGGCCCGCCACGCCGTGACAGACTGCAGCCACCATGCCGCCATGTTCGTAGATATGCCGGGTGATGGCCTGGAGCGTTTCATCGTTCGGAAAATCCCACATGGTACCGTGCCCACCGGCGAAATAGATGATCTGGTAATCGGCAGGATTGATCTGATCCGGGCGGAACGAATTGGCCAGCTTTTCCTGAAAAGCCGGCGTATGCATCCACTTGTCGTTCGTATTGTCCCGCGACTCGACACTCCGCTGATCGAGCGGAATGGGGCCACCTTTCGGGCTGACAAAATCGAACTGGATGTTACGATCCTGCAATTCATCGTAGAAATGCGTGGCCTCGCTAAGCCATAAGCCCGTTTTCTGGGGCCTGGTCGGATAATCGGTATGGTTGGTACAAACAATCAGCGCTTTCATAGAGACGGCATAATCAGTAGTAGGCCGTTCCGAAAGGTACGGCTTATCAACGGAGGGGACAAACAGCCCGGGCATCTGTAAACGCCTGTTATCGGCTCACCATCAATTTATTCGTCTGGCTGCCCCCGTCGGTTTCCAGGCGATACAGATACAGCCCTGTCGGCAGCGTGCTGGTGTCGATACCAACGGTAGTTGTCCCCGCCGGGTACGTTCCGTCGGCCAGTTGGCGCAGGAACGTACCGCCACTACTCAGTAGCTGAATCGACAGGCGCATTGGCCGGGGCAAGTCGAAGGAAATAGAGGCGAATTGACCAGCCGGGTTCGGAACGTGACGCAGCCTGATAGTACCCGTTGCCGCCGGTTCATTGCCCGTAATGGTGAGTATATCTGAAACGCTCGTGCAGCCGTTGATCGTTACGCGCACCGAATAACCGCCCCCTGCCACAGTACCGGGAAAAGTCTGGCCCGTCGCGTTCGGGATAATTGCCCCATTCAGCAGCCACTGGTTGCCCGCTGCAATGCTCGAGACAAGCCCGTTAGCCGTAAAGGAAATGGTTGGCCGGGGCGGAATGGGGTTGATGCTCACCGCAACGGGCGTTGAAGCGGCGCTCGGACAGGCACTGGCATGCTGCGTTGTCACGGCATAACTCCCTGCTGTTGTTGCCGAATAGGTCGATGACACAGCACCGGCGATAGGTATCCCATTTAGCAACCACTGGTAAGCCGTTCCGTTCCCATCGGCCCACAACACCACCGCCGACCCCGTACAGGCCGACGCACTGCCTGTTACAGATAGGATCGGTGTGGCCGGAGCAGAGCTAACCGATACGGTCACTTCGCTGGAAACAGGACTGCTACACCCTGCTGCATTACGTACCGACAACGCGTAGTTGCCCGCCTGCGTAACGGTCAGGGATGCCGCCCGCTCTGGCAGTGGTACACCGTTGAGGTACCAGATGTAGGTGGCGTTTTGGGGGGCAGTCAGCACCGTTGAGCCGCCCTGGCAGAACGTTGTGCCACCGCCGCCGAGACCAATGGTTGGCCGGGTGGGTACGCTGGCGCAATTCGCATTGGTGTTCAGTAAAGCCCGTAGCGTAGCCCGTTCGCCCGTGGCTACCTGAAAAGGTTTGCCCATGTAACTAACGAACCCTTCCCGCGTAGCCACTGGCGTACGCCCCTCGGCGCGTCTGGCCATGTAGTCGTAATAGGCCATTTCGGTGGGGGTCAACAGCGTTTCCGACAGCACGATGGTGGCAATGCCATACCGTTTCTGACTCTGTGCCGCGTTCGGGATACGTTGCCCTTCAATGGCTATGTAATCGTTGATCGTATAGGTGTTGAACGCTGTTTTGGGGAACGTACCCCCCTGCGGTATCGTCAACTGATCCTTGAAGATCACAGCCGCCGTTTTGACCTCTGAAGCCGGCATCAGGCCCATCAGGTAGAGCTCCCACTCGTTATAGCCGTTTTCCTGCGCTTTAGGGTTATTGAGTAGCTGCCAGCTGCTGCCCTGGTCTACGAAGGTGTACGGGAAATTACTACCCTGCCGACTTGCGCCGCCGCTGTACCCCATCACGGCCGTCGCCAGGTTCGATAGGGGCCAGTGCGGTACACCGTCTTTCAGAAAACTCTTTGTCGATTGATTGATCCACTGATGGGCTACTTCGTGAATATAGCCCTGGTTGGCCCCATCGAAGAAATCGGGAATGGGAAACTGGTTATAACCGATGAGCCGCCCTGCGCTACCGAAGGCGGCGGCCGGGTTCGCTAGTCCGCCCGTACCGAAGCCAATGCCCTGCACAGTATTGTTGATGGTACCGTGAAACCGATTATCCAGAAAGCCGGGCACCAGCACGTAATTGACAAAATCGAACTCATCGGCGTGGTAGTTGTAAAACGTTTTCGTGTAGGCCTGCCGGTTATTATCCGAAGGCGTAGCAGCCGTTGACGGAATCACGAGGTTGAACACGTAGTCGCTGTATTGAGTGGCATTATCGATTTTTTTAGGTGTTACGGCGGGCATATCCGGTGTGAGCAGCAACATAAAGCAGTTTGCCTGTGAGAGCTGCGTTCCGTTGACCAGCAGCCGGATAAAACCCAGGAATGGCTCCGACCACTTACCCCCCGGCGGCGCCACCGTGGCCGAGAAAATGCCATCTTTAGCTTTCTTATCGCCGTTGGTACCCGCATCAGTCAGCACCACCGTCGTTTGCGTTGTCTCGTTGACCAGGCGTAGTTCCGATGGCTGACCCGTGGTGGTTACTTCCAGTAAAATCGCCTGCGTCGAGTTGAGGGGCACTACCCCCGGCGTCATCATGTACCGACTGATGCTTTCGCCCGCCAGCGGCTGATTAATGGTGATCAGATCGGCCAGATCGTTACGGCAACTAATGCGTTGCTGCGCCCGCAGGCTAGTCGCAATGGCCAGTGTTAATAGGGTAAGGAGTACTCGTTTTGGCATAGACAGAAGAGAGGCAGGTTCATCCGCCAATATACAGCAGTCTGATCGCAAGTCATTGGCTCTCTGCCACAAAGCCCCGCCGTCGCCCCCATCGGCCCTAAACGGCAAAAGGCCGGAGTTACCCCCGGCCTTTTGCTCGATACATAGATGCCTTCTGCCTACAGTTTTCCTTTCAAAAAGTCGGCTGTGTAGCTGATTCCTTCGTTCAAGGCGATCATCTGCTCGGGTGTGCCGGTGAAGGTAACGTACCCACCCGCATCGCCACCTTCTTTGCCCAGGTCAATGATGTGATCGGCCGATTTGATGACCTCCATATTATGCTCGATGATGATCACCGAGTCGCCCTGATCGACCAATGCGTTGATCGCTTTCAGTAGCTTCCGAATGTCGTGGAAGTGCAAGCCGGTAGTTGGTTCGTCGAAGATGAACAGCGTTTGCCCTTTGTTCGGGTTGCCTTTGCCCAGAAACGACGCCAGCTTCACCCGTTGTGCTTCCCCGCCCGACAGCGTATTGGCCGATTGCCCCAGGCCAATGTAGCCGAGGCCAACTTCCTGTAAGGGCATCAGCTTATCGGCCATTTTGGGCTCTACTTTGCGGAAGAAATCGATCGCTTCGTCGACGGTCATGGCCAGCATATCCGACACGTTTTTCTCGGCGAGCGTCACTTCCAGCACTTCCTGTTTGAACCGCTGACCGTTACAGCCTTCGCATTTCAGGTAGATATCGGCCATGAACTGCATCTCTACCTTCACTTCACCCTCACCCTGACACACCTCGCAGCGCCCACCGTCGACATTGAACGAGAAGTGGCTTGGTTTGTACCCCCGCGCTTTGGCCACCGGCTGATCGGCCATGACCTGGCGGAGATAATCGTAGGCTTTGATATACGTGACCGGGTTCGACCGGCTCGACTTACCGATGGGATTCTGGTCGATCATCTCGATGGCCGAAATCCGGTCAACAGAGCCTGTCAATTCCGAATACTTACCCGCTTCTTCGCCTGCGTCGCCCTTCAACCGGCACAGCGCCGGAAACAGCACTTTCCGAATCAGCGTCGATTTTCCTGAACCCGACACGCCCGTCACTACAGTCAGCGTATTGAGCGGAAAACGAACGTCAACGTCTTTCAGGTTGTGCTCCCGCGCCCCTTTCAGGTCGATCCAGTGCGTGGGTATGCGCCGGAACGAGGGCACAGGTACGTTCTCGCGCCCCGTCAGGAAATCGAGGGTGTGGGAATGGAAGGAGGAAAGGGGGAAGGGCGAAAAGGGGGAAGGGGCGTTCGCCTGGTCCCCGTTTCTCCCTTCCTCCATGTCTCCCTTCCTTCTTTCCTCCTCAATTTCTGCCCATGTTCCCTGGAACACCAGATGACCACCACCCGAACCGGCTTCGGGCCCAATGTCGATGATCTGATCGGCAGCGCGCATCACCTCTTCTTCGTGCTCCACCACAATCACGGTATTACCCATATCGCGCAGGGTTTCCAGCACACTGACCAGCCGCTGGGTATCACGCGGGTGCAGGCCAATGCTGGGTTCGTCGAGGATATACATCGACCCTACCAGCGCCGAACCCAGCGACGTAGCCAGCTTAATACGCTGGTATTCACCACCCGATAAGCTGTTCGTCAGTCGGTTCAGGGTCAGGTAACCCAGCCCCACACGTTCCATGTAATCGAGGCGATTCTGAATTTCAATCAGAATGCGGTCGGCAATGCGGCGCTGCGTAGCGGGCAGATCAATGGTGCGGAAAAACGCCGCCGACTCAGCGATGGGCATCAATACCAGGTCAGTGATCGATTTGCCCGCCACTTTAACGAAGCTGGCGTCACGCCGTAGCCGCGAGCCCCGGCATTCGGGACAAGTTGTTTTGCCCCGATACCGCGACAGCATCACCCGGTATTGCACCTTGAAGGTCTGGCTCTCCACAAAGGCGAAAAAATCGTTCAGACCGTTGAAATACTTGTTGCCCGTCCAGAGCAGTTCTTTCTGTTCGGGTGTGAGCTCTTTATAGGGGCGGTGAATCGGGAAGTCGAAGCGAATGCCATTCCGAAGCAGCGGCTTCATGTATTCTTCACTCATTTTCTCGCTCCGCCAGGGCGCAATGGCTCCTTCAAACAAGGACAGGTTTTTGTCGGGGATGACCAGATCGGGGTCAATGCCGAGCACTTTACCAAAGCCATCGCACCGGCGGCAGGCTCCATACGGGTTGTTAAACGTAAACAGGTTTACGCTTGGCTCCTCAAACGCAATCCCATCCAGTTCGAAGCGGTCAGAAAACACCCGCGATTGGCCAGGTACGTCATCGCCAGCCAGTATGTCAACCCGGCATGACCCGTCGCTTTCGTTGAAGGCCGTTTGTACCGAATCCGAAAACCGGTACTGCGTGTCTTCGTCGGGCTCCCCCTTTTCGTCGAACTGCACCGTGCTTCGGTCGATCAGGATTTCCAGCGTGGCGTCGGGATTGGGCCATAAAGTCCGAACCAGATCACCCGATTGGCCGGCGTTGGCCAGCCTTGTGGCTTCATCGAGCAGGTCTTCCATCTGAAACACCGTTCCGTCGGCAACCAGGCGTGTATAGCCTTTCTGAAGCAGGATGTTCAGTTCTTCAGCCACGGTGCGGTCTTCGCGCACATACAGCGGGGCCATTACCATCACCCGCGTGCCTTCTGGCTGCGCGAAGATGAAACTGACCACATCGGTCACGGTATCTTTCTTCACCTCGTTGCCCGATATGGGCGAGTAGGTACGTCCTGCCCGGGCAAATAGTAGTTTCAGATAATCATAGATCTCCGTCGACGTACCTACTGTTGAGCGGGGGTTACGCGAGGTTACTTTCTGCTCGATGGCAATGGCCGGCGACACCCCTTTGATGTATTCGACCTCCGGTTTTTCCATCCGGCCCAGAAACTGCCGGGCGTAGCTGCTAAGGCTTTCGACGTACATGCGCTGCCCTTCGGCAAACAGGGTATCGAACGCCAGCGACGACTTACCGGAGCCTGATAATCCCGTGACCACCACCAGCTTGTTGCGCGGAATGGCCACATCAATATTCTTTAGATTATGTACCTTCGCCCCCTTTATAATAATAAATTGTTTGGGGTCCAGGTGGTCGACCGAGCCGTTTGGCGTTATCGCCATCACGTCGGTTTCGGCGGGTTGAATCATGCGTTGAATGAGCGTTACCTTATCTAATTTTCAACGGAAAACGGCTTCACTACGTTCAGAAAAATCAGTTTACTGTTTACTGTTTGCCGTTGCGCTGCTTCAACAGAAGCTGTGCATGAGCAGCGCAACGGCAAACAGTAAACAGTAAACGGTAACTATGATTATCTACCAGGAAGATATACTCCGGCTTGTTCTGGCGCTGCTGCTGGGCGGGCTGATCGGTGCCGAACGGGAATATCGGTCAAAAGCGGCCGGTTTCCGCACCACGATCATGATCTGCGTTGGGGCTACCCTGTTCACGATGGTTTCGCGCCGTTTGGGCGACGATCGGATTGCGGCCAACATTGTCAATGGTATCGGTTTTCTGGGGGCCGGGCTCATTTACAAGGAAGAAAGCCGGATAAAAGGCCTCACAACGGCCGCCACGGTCTGGTCTGTGTCGGCGCTGGGCATGAGCATCGGGGCAGGCTATTACGATATTGCCCTGATCGGCTTCGTCATTATCATGGGTTCACTGCTCTTTCTGGCCAGGCTCTCGTACCGCATCACCCGCCTCAACCAGACCCGCGAATACAAAGTAGTGACTAACTATAAAAACAAAACACTGAATCAATACGAACGGATCTTCATTGACTGCGGACTATCGCCACGAAGAGGCCCACAGCAGCGTATAGGTGGTGAGATTAGCGGCCGCTGGAAAGTTTCCGGTCCCGAGCAGGCTCACGAGAAATGCATCAAGCGGTTCCTCAATGATGCCGACGTGAAGGAGTTCGTGTTTTAACCAACTCTTCACGCGAAAGCAACCCATTATATCGTTATTTACACTGACTTTTTGTTGTGACACACCGCCCAGGCGGATTATTATGAGACAGATACATCACTTTTTCCTGCTGGTTGCTTTACTGACCAGCAGCGTCGCCTTCGGGCAGATTACAGAAGACCCGGAAGAACGCCGCGACCAGGGCCAAACCCCTCTTAAAGCCCAAACGCCGACCGGCGAACCATTGCCGTTCAAGGATCGACTTAGGTTTGGTGGTGGCATTTCGGCGCTCCAGTTCAATCCTTTCAGCATTGGCTTATCGCCTGTGGTGGCCTACCAAGTGTCTGAGCATTTCGTGACGGGCATTGGTGCAGGATATACGTACTCTAATTTGAAAAACTATTATGGATATAACCTTAACCAGTATTCCGGACGAGTTTTTGGTATGTATGAATTTCTACCTGCCATAATTCCTAATATCTATGCGCATGTTGAGCTTGACCAACGTTCGTACAGCCAAACAAGTCTAGCATTCACTCCAAATGGACCTACTACAGGTTATTCAACAGCAACTTGGCTCGGTGTAACTTACTCACAACCGATTGGTCGACTTTTTTCAGCTAACTTATCAGCACTGTATAACGTTAATTATTCTGGCTCGATAACAGATCAAGTACTTTACGGCAGCAGTCCGTTCACGATCCGGATTCTGTTCTTCTAACGGTTATCCAGTCGTCTTCCACCAGAAAGCCACTCCAAATCGGAGTGGCTTTCTGGTTTTATCGGGCAGGCACCAACAATTCCTGTTGGGTCAGAGAAGCCACCCATTGCTTATTTGCCCGACATACCCAGCCTAACTGGTACGTACCTGGCTTCAGCATAATGGGCAGAATCATTGCTCTGACGCCCTTATCGGCAAGCCACGGTTTCATTATTGGTTTTGGCATTCGCAGAGCTGGAAAAACATACCAGTTTGTGGCCGATCGCACATACAGAAAGTCCGGCTTTGGCAACGTGTCCTGCTGCACAAAGATGGCGTCGGTGCTCAGATAGCCCAATCGCCTGACTTCTGTACCAAACTGAATGGGAGCCACCTGAACAGGCTCAGTGCGCATGGCCTGTTCGAGACCCCTTATTTCATCCAGATCGGGCACCTGGTAAATTCCCTGATTCATAGCAGCTACCCAGCCTTTCTGCCAATAGGGGTCCAGCCCGAACGTTTGGCTGGTTACCGAATACTGATAGTGGTTCAGGGCTACCCCTTCTGCTACCTGAGTCGCATACCGATCGGCCAGGAGAGGACCGTAGTATAGCCAGGCATTGAGCCAGAACCATAGAGAAAACCCTACGCCCACCCAGGCCACTATCTTCCGGCCCCGTCCCGTCAGCTGGATCACCAGCAGGCTGTAGGTCACGATTAAGCACCATACAGCATACAGTTGATAGCGACCGATGATCATTAACCCCCCATCACTCCTGGCCAGCGCCGCCGCCACTCCCGACCCCACCAGCACAAGGCCAACCCCTAAAAACGGGGCCAGCACTGGGTACGTTCGCAGGTGCAAGCGAGCCAGCGAACGTACCCAGCTTAACCCGATGGTTAGTAGTACGATACACCCTACGCCCAGTACCAGCCACTGACCAGGTACTAACATCCACCGGCGCTGATCGAAATACACCGCGCTCCCGGCAAAACTGACCAGGCTCTTCACTACCCAGTTTGGGTGCTGCATAACCGCCCCTATCGAGTCTTTTGCAATGAAATTATAGTTTATGCTAAAATAGAGCCCGATCAGGAACACCCCTGTAATGGTCCAGCCAGTTGCCCAACGCCATTTATGGGTCAGTAGTAACAGCGCGATCACCGCAATCCACATAAAAAGGCCATTGCTGTTTGAATACAGCACAAGCCCGCCCAGCGCCAGTGCGCCAAGCTGCGCGGAGCGTTGTGGCCGGGACAACCATCGAAAAACGATGACCATCAGCCATAATGTTAGCGTATGCTGTAACAGGCACAATACCCACCATACATCTTCCTGGTACGAGGGTTGTAAGAGCAGTAACGCAACGGGAATGATCAGCCAGCCCGCTAAACCTGCCTGCCGAAATAATCGGTAAACCTGCCAGAGTAGCCCAGCGATGCTCAGACTGCCCACCAGTGTCAACGTCCGGTAGTTTACCTGCCCTTCAACGGCATAGTCGGCCAGAACCAGTAAACGTGACAGCACTATTCGGTGGTCATTGTGCTGCTCGACCAGTAATCGTATCCGCTCAGCAACGGACGTACCTGCCGCTAGTATACGACGGACGCTGTCGATGTATAGGTAATCATCCACTTGAGGTACGTTGATGGCATACCGAACAATGGCGGCATAAAATACGATAGCCAACAGCAGGACAAGGCTGAGTAGCCAACGATCAGACGGGCGGGAGGGAATCAGACGGGAAACAAGCATGCACAAAAAAGGGACTTTGCAGTCCCAAAAGTAGAGAAAATCGACCCGTATCAGCTTTTTCCTAAGCGGTGGCCTTCTGTTGTGTAGTTGGTTGGGGGTCAGTATGCCCCAGAATAAGATCGGCTGCCTTCTCGGCAATCATGATAACCGGTGCATTGGTATTACCCGACACAATAGTGGGCATAATGGAGGCATCGACCACCCGTAGTCCTTCCATGCCCCGCACACGAAGCTGGTCATCCACAACGGCACTGGCATCATTACCCATCCGGCACGTACCCACCGGGTGGTAAACCGTTTCAACGATCCGACGAATATGAGTCATCAGGCCCTCATCTGAGGCATCTTCGGCTGGCACAAGCGCCCGCGCCCGCCAGGGTAAAAACGCGGCTGACCGATTCAGCTCCAGCGCTAATTTCGTACCGGTCAGCAACAGATTTCGGTCTTTTTCGGTAGACAGGAAATTAGGCTGGATCACCGGGGCATCCAGCGGGTTAGCCGACCGCAGGGCAACGTACCCGCGGCTGGTTGGCTGTAGTAACGTCGGCAGAATAGACCAGCCATCGGCTTTTGTCGGAAACGTGTTTAGATCGTAAAAGTCTGCCTTGTAATCATCGCCAATATGGATTGGCGCGAAGTGCAGCTGCAAATCGGGTTGTGTCAGCGTATCGGCAGTACGTACAAACGCGTTTGCTTCCAGCGGGCTAATTGTAAAGGGTCCTTTCTGGGCCGTTAGGTACTGCCAGAGTGCTTTCAGTTGGTTTAGAGGGGTTAGCCAGTGATTCGTACCAACCAACTGATTTGCCAACGAGCTCACACCGGCAAACAGATGATCGTGCAGGTTTTGACCAACGCCCTGTGCGTCAAGTTTACTGGCTATACCATGTCGTTTCAAGTCGTCGGCAGGACCAATGCCGGAAAGCATCAACAATTGTGGCGAATTGAATGACCCGGCCGACAAGATTACTTCTCGTTGTGCCGAAATAGCCTCAGTCAGGCTTTTCCCGGTAGTCAATTCAACCCCGGTAGCCCGGCCATCCTTGATCAGGATCCGCTGAATATGTGCCTGCGTACGAACGGTTAAATTAGGCCGGCCCAGTACTGGTTTCAGAAAAGCAGCAGCGGTGCTGTGGCGTTTACCATTTTTAATAGTGAATTGAAGCAGCCCGGCCCCCTCCTGTTGAGCCCCATTCATGTCTTGATTTTCAGCAATTCCATGTTGCTTACAAGCTTCGACAAATGCATCGGCCAGGGGAGTTCTAAACCGGGTGGCGTAGCTCACGGTCAAGGGGCCGTCGCCACCATGATACTTTGCATTCAGGCGATCCAACTGTTCATTTTTTTCTGACCGCTTAAAGTAAGGCAGCACAGCCTCATAATCCCAACCTGCATTACCCGCCGCCCCCCAGGCATCATAATCCGCCCGATTGCCACGCACGTAGGCCATAGCATTCGTTGAACTACTGCCGCCCAGCGTTTTTCCCCGGGGCAGATACATACGTCGTCCATCGATATGCTCCTGAGGTTCAGTCCAGTACCCCCAATCTACCAGGGTGCGGTTGAGCTTCCCATAAGCAGCAGGTACGTGTATTTCCATTTTTTTGTCGGGCGCTCCTGCTTCTAACAACAGCACCGACATCCCTGGATCAGCCGACAGTCGATTGGCTAAAACACAACCTGCTGAACCAGCACCCACAATGATGTAATCGAATACCATATCGCTTCATCCCGTTAGTCAGGCCTTGACAAAGTAATAAATTTTCCGGCGCTTCCTCACACCGCCCAATCGAAGGAACGCTCAATGGCTTTTTTCCACTGTTTAAGCAGCTCATCTCGCTTCTCGTCGGGCATGGCTGATGTGAAGGTAGCTTCAACGCCCCAGTTTGCTCTTAGTTCATCCATAGACGACCAATAGCCAACAGCTAACCCAGCCGCGTAGGCAGCACCAATAGCGGTAGTCTCGGTCACACGAGGCCGTACGACAGGTACGTTGTTGATGTCAGCCTGGAATTGCATCAACAAGTCATTAACCACCATTCCCCCATCGACGCGTAGGGTTTTCAAGGCAATGCCAGCATCTTCCTGCATGGCTTGCAATACATCATAAACTTGAAAAGCCGTGGCTTCCAGCGTAGCTCTGGCTATATGCTGTTTAGTAACAAAGCGAGTTAATCCGGCAATAACGCCGCGCGCGTCTGATCGCCAGTAAGGCGCATACAGGCCTGAGAAGGCCGGTACTATGTAAGTACCTCCGTTGTCATCAACCTGCTCAGCCAACGTCTGCACCTCGCTGCTCGACTGAATGATTCCAAGATTATCGCGTAGCCATTGCACCAGTGCACCGGCGATAGCTACGCTTCCTTCCAATGCATAGCAGGTTGCTTCACTACCAAATTGATACGCTACAGTAGTTAACAAACCACATGTTGACTGACGGATTTCGGTGCCCGTATTCATCAACAGAAAACAGCCTGTACCATACGTATTTTTTGCCTGACCAGGCTCAAAACACGTCTGCCCAACCAGAGCAGCCTGTTGATCGCCTAACACGCCAGTAATTGGTACACCCGGAATTACTTCAGAGGTAATTGTTCCAAACAGGCCGCTACTTGGTTGAATAACGGGCAACATGGCTTTAGGTACGTTCAGGGTTGTTAGAAGTTCATCGTCCCAATCCAACGTCTCCAGGTTCATCAACTGCGTCCGGCTGGCGTTTGTCACATCGGTAACGTGTACACCGCCCTGAGGGCCCCCTGTTAGGTGCCAGATCAGAAAACTGTCCATTGTGCCGAAAATAGCGTTGCCTTGTTCAGCATCATCACGTAAGCCAGGTACGTTGTCTAACAACCAGCCGAGCTTCAGAGCGCTGAAATAAGTGGCCAATGGTAAACCTGTCTTCGCCCGAAACCGGTCAGCGCCACCATCCTGAGCTAATTTTGCTACAACATCTTCTGTCCGCACATCTTGCCAAACAATGGCATTATAATATGGCTTCCCTGTCTTTCGATTCCAGACAACAGTTGTTTCCCGCTGATTGGTTATGCCTACTGCCTCAATATCGCGGGTTGTAAGCCGAAGTTGAATCCGGGCCTTGGCAATTACCTCAAGTGTATTCTGCCATATCTCCTCTGGGTCATGCTCTACCCAGCCTGGCTTAGGGTAAATCTGTTTGTGTTCTTTCTGCGCTACAGAATGAATATTCCCCTGTTTGTCAACGATGATACACCGAGTGCTGGTCGTTCCCTGATCTATTGCGGCAATAAATGAAGCCATTCTGCTTTGTTTAGGAATAGTACTAACGCATCAATTAAAACTTATAAACGAGCTGTAAAGTAAATAGAAAATAGCCGTCATTCTTCTCAGGGTTCCCTCGCCTTGCAGTAGTCGGGTTCGGCGATAACCGGTTGGCTATACGCTTATCCGCAAGCTGTTTTTCTATATCCGGCGAAGCAGACTTATCTACATAACGTGCACTTACATCGTCCAGATAATCGCTCAAGACATGAGAGTACCGGCCCTGTGCACTCAGCTGCGTCGACGGAGTAAGCGATATAGGGAAACCGACTCCATATAGCAATTGCCCAACCCATTCATTATAGGCAACGCCCTCTGTTTGAAAAGTAGGAAGTGAATAGGATAGGCCAGCCAATGTTGTTGTCGGCGACATCTTCGTTACCCCAAAACCACCGAACAAGTACATTATGTTTCGCTGATTGCTGTCATCTACAGGTAGCATATCCCAGCGCAAACTGACAACGGATGAGAAGTTCGTGGCAGAGAAAGAAAGGTGATTAGCAGCATTTTTTGTATAGGCCTGATCGGCGCGCACGTAATAGACGCCAGTCTCACTCATGATACACCAACGTTCATGCAGCCGACGACGTACATGAACTTCGGCTCCCCAACCTAATTGCAGATGCGAAAAATTATATCGTTCACTTATGTCACCGCAGTAGCGGCTGGTAGACAGGTTGATACCGATATAACTGTCTCCTACTTTTTCCTGCCATTTAAACGCAGTAGGCAAAGGCTGAGCCCGAATAAGTTGAATTGAACATGAACACAGGATTATACATAAATATAAGCACTTCATTATGAGCGACTTTAAGGGTTACACCCACAATGTATTCGATCATTTTGCAATAAAGGCAACTATATAGTGACTTTTAAGCGCGTAGTTAAATGAATACTAATTAATTAACCCTGGTGTTATTTTCCCTAAATTTTTGGCTACAGTGTGTAGCAACAAAAAGTCCCGTCTCTTACGAAGCGGGACTCTGTTGTCTAGGGGTGGCGACCGCCTACTCTCCCGGTCGTGACACCAGTACCATCGGCAGTGCGGGGCTTAACGGCTCTGTTCGGAATGGGAAAAGGTGTGCACCCGCCCGTCGTCACCAACCTCCTATATCTTCAGCTTTATCTCACCGGATGATCACTCATCCAAGTCGACTCAGCAATGTCTTTGTCTTTTGCCCATCGAGAAGAAAGCTTCACACTGTTTGCAGTATTTTATTGATCGCGTTACCATGAAATTAACCTGACAGGCTCATTAGTACGGCTCGGCTCCAGCCATTTCTGACCCTCCACCTGCCGCCTATCAACGTGGTCGTCTCCCACAGCCTTTATGAACGGATGACTCATCTTGGGGCCGGTTTC
>NZ_JBGGWE010000028.1:0-10673 GCF_041321095.1 Fibrella arboris
GGAGGAACGATTGGGGCGGGGATGTAAACCGGGGGCCGTCAGGGGCACCACCTCGGTAGCAACATACCAATCGTTCCTCCACCCCCGCCCCGGTAGGGGCACCACCTCGGTAGCACCGTCCCAATCGTTCCTCCGCCACCGCCCCGTCAGGGGCACCACCTCGGTAGCACCGTCCCAATCGTTCCACCACCCCCGCCCCGTCAGGGGCACCACCTCGGTAGCACCGTCCCAATCGTTCCCCAGCCTCGCCCCGTCAGGGGCACCACCTCGGTAGCACCGTCCCAATCGTTCCACCACCCCCGCCCCGTCAGGGGCACCACCTCGGTAGCACCAACAACCCCATTCCTCCGCCACCGCCCCGTCAGGGGCACCACCTCGGTAGAAAAATCAAACATCAAAAATTGTATTCTCATTTGACCTTTCCTCCAAAATACTACCTTCAACTACTGATAAACCCCCACCAACATGGCTAATACATATACTCAAATTCACCTACAACTGGTTTTCGCCGTTAAACATCGTGCTGCTATTATCTCACCAGAGTGGAAAGACAAACTATATAAGTACATGACGGGCATCATCCAGTCATATGGCCATAAATTACTGATCATCAATGGGATGTCTGACCATGTGCATGTGCTGATTGGCTTCAGGCCAACGCAATCCCTTTCTGACCTGATGCGTCACCTTAAACAGGATTCGTCAAAATGGATCAATGATGAGGGCTTAACCAAGCAGCATTTTGCCTGGCAGGAAGGATACGGCGCTTTCTCTTACAGTAAAAGTCAGATTCCCAGCGTAATGGCTTATATCCACCAGCAGGAAAAACATCATCAAAGTCACACATTCACAGACGAGTACCGACGTTTCCTGGATCTGTTCGGTATTGATTATGATGAAAAATACATTTTCAAACCCCTCAATTAGCTACCGATGTGGTGCCCCTGACGGGGCGAGGGGGAGAACGGGGTTGCTGGTGCTACCGAGGTGGTGCCCCTGACGGGGCGGTGGTGGTGGAACGATTGGGACAGTGCTACCGAGGTGGTGCCCCTGACGGGGCGAGGCTGGGGAACGGGGCCGGGGGGTACCGAGGTGATGCCCTTGACGGGGCGGGGAATATCGGCGTTGAAACGTACCTACTTCTTTCTTTCTTCTGCCTGAATGGCGTTGAAATCTCCTTTCTCCCACTGAACCCGGCCAAGCACATGGGGATATGTCAGGAATTTTCCGGTCCGGGTATCGAGAATAA
Organism: Fibrella arboris; assembly: GCF_041321095.1. Taxonomy (NCBI): domain Bacteria; kingdom Pseudomonadati; phylum Bacteroidota; class Cytophagia; order Cytophagales; family Spirosomataceae; genus Fibrella; species Fibrella arboris. The sequence goes on from NZ_JBGGWE010000028.1 coordinate 1,250, forward strand.
CGGTTCCCTTTTCGCCGGTTATAGCCTCATACCGGCGATTCTGATCAGACGCATCCTGACTGGATGGATCGGCGGGTTTGAAGTTGGCTAGCATAAGCAGGCCACCTATAAGCAGAGCACCCAGAAAAAACGATTTCAGATCGATTGAGAATGTGATTGATTTCATGATCATACGCTGGTTAGTTAATACTGCCTAAGACACAACGTACCTGAATATGGTTTGAAACGAAGCACCACAAATAACCATCATTTACCTTTGGCCCAACAACTGGAACGTACCTGAACAAAGAACGCTTCCGCTAAAAACCTCGACTCATGACTACAACCAACATCCAGCCCCTGCTCGATTTAGTGGCTACCAATACGCCCGACTGGAACCAGGTACTCACGCAGACCCTGGCCACCTTCGATTGCACCACCGGTACCCTCCACCGCCTCGACCCCACTACGGGACTGCTGACGCTGGTTGCTTATGCTGGTATGCCCGAATTTTTGCTGCCAAAAATCAGTCAGATTCCCATTGGTAAGGGTATGGCCGGTATTGCCGCCGAACGCCGCGAAGCCGTTCAGCTCTGTAACCTGCAAACCGACGAATCGGGCGTGGCCCGTCCTGCGGCCCGCGACACCAAAGTAGAAGGATCCATTGCCCTGCCCCTGCTGCTCAACGGTGAGCTTCACGGCACCCTGGGCATTGCCAAACCCGTTCCCTACGATTTCACCGACGATGAGGTGGCCGCCCTGATGCAGCTTGGCGAAGCCATCAGCCGGGCTGCTATAGGGATGTCTCGTTAATAGCCCGGGTAAAAAGCCTTGGCGGTAACGTGGCTGCCTGATCCGTTACAGCTTCCTCACTGTTTGGAACAACGCCGCTTGCACCCTGTTGACTTGACTGATGGTCTCCTGGCTCAACGCTACCTGGCGTTGATACAAGGCCAAGCAGTGTCATTCTTAAACAGCGCAACGTATGTTAGCCATGAATTACCGGGGGCCTCGGCGGGTTCGCATTGATCAGAAGCCGATTCCTGAAATCCTACACCCCGAGGACGCTATTGTACGGGTCACTCGCTCGTGCATCTGCGGGTCTGACCTGCACCTTTACAACGGCAATGTGCCAGATACCCGCGTGGGAAGCACCTTTGGGCACGAATTCACCGGTGTTGTCGAAGAGATAGGGGCGGCGGTGCAGAAACTTAAAGTAGGCGATCACGTATTGGTCCCCTTCAATGTAGCCTGCGGTAAATGCAGTTTCTGCCAGCAGGGACTCTACGGCAATTGCCACGAATCGAACGCGCAGGCCACGGCCGTGGGTGGCATTTTTGGCTATTCGCATACAGCGGGTGGCTACGACGGAGGGCAGGCCGAATATGTGCGGGTGCCCTACGCCGACGTGAGTCCGACGGTTATTCCGCCCGGTATGGACCCGGATGATGCCGTTATGCTGTGCGACGTAGTCCCGACAGGGTATCAGGCGGCCGAAATGGGCGGCATCCAGCCCGGTGATACGGTCGTTGTCTTTGGCGCGGGGCCGGTGGGTATCATGGCCGCGCGTTGTGCATGGCTGTTTGGAGCAGGCCGCGTTATTGTCATCGACAACGTGGATTACCGGCTCGAATTTGTTAAAAACTATGCACCTGCCGAGGTATATAACTTCGACGAAATTGGTGACGTGGTCTTATTCCTGAAAAAAGCGACCGACTGGCTGGGGCCAGACGTCTGCATCGATGCCGTAGGGGCTGAAGCCACCGGTAGTGCCCTGCAATCATTGACCGGCCGACAGCTATTGATGCAGGGCGGTTCGGCGACAGCGTTGCACTGGGCCATCAACTCCGTTAAAAAAGGGGGGATTTTATCTATTGTCGGGGTATACGGTCCGACTGGCAACATGATACCTATTGGCAATGTTGTCAACAAAGGCATCACCATTCGGGCTAACCAAACCGGAGTTAAACGCCTGCTACCGCGCCTGATCGAGCATATCCAGAGCGGCATCCTTAACCCCAAAGCCCTAATTACGCACCGGTTGCCGCTGGAAGAGGTAGCTGAAGGCTACCATATGTTCTACGAGAAGCTAGATAGCTGCATCAAAACGGTACTCATTCCCCCCAAAGCCGGCTTTTAAACGACTAACCACTATGGAAAACACAGCAACAAAAGAAGCGATGGCGGCTAAGTTCAGCCACATTAACGGGTGGGGCGTAGACATCGATCCGAAAAACGATCCGACATACCCCATCAAGAATCCCCGAACCGATGTTGAACAGCAGGGATATACCTGGGATCGGCCACCGCAACAGGTACAAACCGTGGAGGTCCTGCATTCCAATGAGCGGCCAAATCTACCCGCTGTCTTCGGCACATCTGTTCCCCCATCGGGTCTGAGTGGTATGCTCCGCCGATACGCGTTTACCTTTAGTGAGTCGCGGTTAAGGCACTGGTTTCCATTGGTGATTGCCGATCGGGTGAACGTAGTAGAAGGGCTCATCGACGATGTCAAACATGGCATCGTACCAAACATTTTCAAGGAGAAGGGATTTGCGGCCGATCTGAAAATCAACAAAGCTGGTTTGGCCAGGAAGGTGCTGATTGGCGCTGCCGTTACAACAGCGGTTATTCTGCTGCTCAACCGTGATAAGCGCATTGATCGGGCTTAGTCTGTAACGTGATTAGCTTTCAGACGAGCCAACTAAAGAGGACAAAGCACCGAAACGAATAATGCCCTTGGTGCAACCTGGCGGAGTTATAGGTCACTGGGTTCACAAGCGTACGTTAACGCATGAAAGCGGCTCAACTGAGCCGCTTTCATGCGTTAACGTACGCTTGCCGTCGAGCTACAGGCTACGTTCAATCCGTTCGTCGGTCAGTGGTTCTTAGTTGTCCAGCACTACATTGGTCGACGTAGTAGCGATATTGACATGCCAGGTGGCGCTCAAGCAATCAGTTTTGACGCCGATTTGTCGAAGTTCATCATCAAAACCGTCCCGGTTGGCATAATTGGGCCGAGGTCGTAGATCGGATCAGGGTTAGGGGTCAGCGTAGGCAGCGAAGTAGGCGCAACTGTCGTGCGTGGTGGTAGTTAGTGGTGTTATAGACCCGCTGTCACCTTTTGCGCTGCTATACGGGCTGGGATTGATAACGCCATCGCTATTTCCGCTGCTGTAGCTGTTCCTGCTGCTGGTAAATCTCCTCGAAACCGTTGCTGGTAAAACGAAGCTTGACACTGCCTTCCCGCAGAAATCGCCCCGTTTGCGTATCGAGGATGATCAGGTGAGATTCTAGGTAAAGTGCCTGGTAGCGGCGCATGTCTTCGCACGGCGCCGGTTCTGCCAACGATTGCTTTACCGGTTCGGTCTGAGGCTGACCAGCGGGTTTATTGGCCATCAGGAGCACGGCCCCCATCGCCAGCACGCCAAAGCAAAAGGATTTCAGATCAATCGTAAGCGTTTTCATCGTTGAGACAGTTTGTTTTGCCCAACAAAGACGACGTACCCGGCAATCGTTTAAATTCGACTATGATTTACCTCGACAATAACGCAACCACCCGCCTCGATCCGCGCGTCCTGGAAACGATGATGCCGTTTCTGACCGACAACTTCGCCAATGCGGCCAGTACGCACCCGTTTGGCGTAAGCGCCAGCGAGGCAGTGAAGAAAGCTCGACAGCAGGTGGCCGATTTGTTAGGGTGCGACCCACATGAACTGGTCTTTACCTCCGGTGCTACCGAGGCCATCAATCTAGCCATAAAAGGCGTAGCTGAGATTTACGGCGATACTAAACGACATATCATCACCGTACAGACCGAACATAAGGCGGTGCTCGACGTTTGCCAGTATTTGGAAACACGGGGCTATGCCGTAACGTACCTGCCCGTTCGACGGGACGGACTACTCGATTTGGCTGACCTGAAAACGGCGCTTCGGCCTGATACGCTGCTGGTTGCCGTGATGTGGGTAAACAACGAAACGGGCGTCATTCAGCCCATTGCCGATATTGCCCACCTAGCCCACGAAGCCGGTGCCCTCTTCATGACCGACGCCACACAGGCCGTTGGCAAACTACCCATCGACGTAAACATGGCTGGCAAGCCCGGCGCGGCCATTGACCTGCTCACGTTTTCAGCTCATAAATTCTACGGCCCCAAAGGGGTTGGCGGACTATACGTGCGTCAGCATAGCGTAGGTACGTCGCAACCCCGCAAGGTAAAGCTGGAAGCCCTGCTACATGGCGGCGGGCACGAGCGCGGCCTACGCAGCGGCACCCTGAACGTACCCGGCATCGTAGGCATGGGCAAAGCCGCCGAATTAGTAGAGACGCAAAATCTTGCGTCTCAGACGCGTCAGCAACACCCCGCCCAATCCGAAACCTACCGCATCGGCCAATTACGTGACCAACTCGAAACCGCTCTATTAACTATTCCAGGTACGTCGGTCAACGGCAACCGGGACTATCGCCTCTACAACACGACCAATGTCCTGTTTGAGCACTGTGATTCCGACGCGCTCATTATGGGGCTGGAAGGTATTGCGGTCTCCAATGGTTCGGCCTGCACCGCCGCCAGCATCGACCCCTCACATGTGTTGTTGGCAATGGACCTCAATGAACAAGAAGCGTTCTCCTGCCTGCGCCTCAGTCTCGGCCGCTTTAACACCGAGGCCGACGTTACCGCCACCATCAAAGCCATCAAGGGCGTAGTGGAGGAGTTACGGGCGTTGGTGGGTTGAATTTATACTGGAAGCTCTGCTTTGAGAATCGTAACTTTTAAACGAGTCAGCCTCTCAATAATTTCAAACTGCTTTCGATTGTAGGTAATTATCTCCGTGCAGTTTTGTGACTCGGCAATAGCCGTATGCAAACAATCGTTGATGCTACTAAAACCGGTTTTAGCGGCTAAATGCATAGCTCTGTCAAAATGGACAAGATCATAATTAACGGGCGCTACTGCTCTAAGGATAGTCATAGCTTCTTCAATGATTGCAGCCGGTTGGTTAAATTTACCCATGACATGAGTCAACTCCTGCATTGACAGTTGAGACGCGTAGAACGACCCATCAATCAACGCCTTTAGCACAAACTCTTTAGCCTGTACATGCTTCGCCGGTTCGTAGGGAATGTAGTAATGAACAAGTACGTCGGTGTCGAAATAGATCATGACCGACTATAATGAGTTGTCATTAACGTCATCAATAAGATCGTTAATATCCATTCCAGCCGGTAACGTGATAGGGATTTGCTCGGTACGAAGCCGCAGCGCCTCCATACGGACGAGCAGTTCTCTTTGATTAACTGCTCTATTATCAACTTCTTCTACCTTTACACGGATCGTTTTCCCGGCAAAAAACTGAGTTAATCGATCAACAAATAAAGCCCGATCTTCCTGATCGTTCAGTACAAACGTTGCTTCCATCGTCTTTTTCGGTTAGCTGTCAGCAAGATAACGAAAACCATGCCTACTTTGTGCAACGTACCTCAAGTGGCTCTTTGTCCCATCGGGATACAACAGCGAAGCGTCGGTAGCAAGACCCGATCCACCACAGCCGACAACGTGCCGTGGGTACGTGACCAAAATTGATTGTCAAATACCGTCAGCTAGCCAATTTTAAACGCTTCCGCATCGAACGCGGTGATGTTGTTTGGGACCGCGATTGGGATTTGATTTTCCCCGTTTCACAACTGCATCAGGGGTACGTGGCACCGGCGGTTTGTTGAGTTCAGCTTGTTAAGCTCAGCATTATTCAGGTGGACATTTCCTTTTTACTTCATCCTTTGAAAACGTGCTCCCGGTGCCAAGCGAAGGCTTCCAGATCGGGCCAGTAGCGTTTATCGATGGGTAACTTAATAAACGTACCTGAGAGTGCTTTCAGGCTATATAGGCTGCTTTCGTTCTCGACAAACGTACCTGACAAGATTACGCGGTACTGGTTATCGACTGAAATGGCACCCTTATCGAAGGCCCGATGCAAGTTTGGGCAGAGCGCAATGCCGTTGGTTGGGTGGTTGTTAAACGTCGTGGCAAACGGTACGATATGGCAGGCATCGACCATCGAAAACGAATATGGGGCCGACACCCGAACGCCCGTTACGCAACAGGTATCGTCGTATAGGCGGACTACTTCGCGCCGAAATACCGTGTCCCGGGCGAACACTTCGATCTGGTAGGTTTCGGGGTCAAGCCGAGTCCTCAGGCCTTTCAACCGGGTCCTATACTCGCCGGGAGACTCTTCCAGCATTGCTTGCTTCAACTCGTTCAGCTCTTTCAACGGCCCGTCGAGCGCCGTTGTCAGGCTAGTTGTCTGGCCAGTGAAGTACGTATCGAGTAACGTTCGTCGTAAAAGTTGGCGGGTGGTGTCGTTCAGCAGCAATTCGGCCAGATTGGGGTCAATTTGGGCACAAGCAACGGCTACACTCAGGTTGGCGAAAGTGGTGAGCTTGCCGTCTTGCACCCAAAGTTCGCAACCCGGATTAGCCACCAGTTTCCACCAATGGCCCTTTTCATTTCGCAAATGAAAAAACGGCAATGCGAAGCCAAGCGTGTGCCCACTTGTGACGAGGCTATTCCAGTTCGATTTAAACAATCCGGTCAGCTCGGGTGTAATCGGTATCTGATTGTCTGTCAGCAAACCAGTTTCGTATGCCTGAATGACGGTCAGTAGCAGTATAGGTTTGTGAGGCGCTTTTCCGTCTACTTTACCCACACCTACGTTCAGATGCGAAAAAGCGTAGAGGTAGTACTCAAGGATGGATTGGGACATAGCCGCAGTGTTTGGCGCTACAATGTAGCTATATCAGCGAGTGTGTTACAAACACTTACCAATCACTAACCATAGACCGTAACGTCAGCGCATTCCTGACGGCGTGGCCACCGATGTCGTTGTTGAAATAAACGTACACGTCTTTGCTCTGCCCGGCCCACTCCCTGATCCGGTCGGCCCACCAGCGCAGGTCGTCGTCGGAATAGGAGCCGCCGTACAGCGAATGCCAGTCGGGTCCGTGCATGCGGAGGTAGACAAACGGAGCTGTGGCGCGGAGGATGCACGGCAGATTGGCTCCACTCATGATACAATACGCTACCTGTCGTTGTTCCAGCAACTCGAATATAGGCTCCTGGTGCCAGCTGGAGTGCCGAAACTCAACGGCTGTCGGCATCCAGTCGGGTAACAGGTCTAAGAATTGGGCCAGACGGTCATAGTCATAGCGGAATCGGGGCGATAGCTGTACGAGCAGAGCGGCTCGTTTGTCGCCCAGTTCGTGCCAGCCTTCCTTAATCCGGTCCAACCAGCGGGGCGCGTTGGTCAGGTTGCCGTAGTGTGTCATCCAGCGGGGGGCTTTCACACAGAGTTGGAAACCGGGCGATAGCTTGTCGCGCCAGCCGGCAAAGGCACTGGGTTTGGGCCAGCGGTAGTAACTGCTGTTCAGCTCGACTGTGTTGAACTGCTGTAGGTAATAGCCCAACCTCTTGGCCACCGACGTACCCGGCGGATACAGTACACCCTGCCAATGATCGTAACTCCAGCCCGAGGTGCCAATGTGTATGCTCATATAAATATGCTTTTCAGGCGTATTGATAGGTGGTGTGATGCGTTTCTCTAGCCGGCTTCGCGCTATAGTATTACTCTTGCTCTAGGCCCTTCGACGAGGCGACAGCAATACACTAACTCGCGAAGCAAGCAGCCAACACACACCAGCGCGAAGCTCCTTCTTAATCATCCAACCAGCCCGCGCTGGGTTTGGCCTTCGATTCGCGCAATGAAATGGGCCAACGGTGTCATACGGTTATGATTTTGCCTATTTTTAGGGACTGGCGTTCAGTTTTGCGCGGGTGCCAACCCGTACCAACTCATCACAACCTGTATCATGCATAGACAACTCCTTACTACGGCTTTGCTCTTGCCTGCGCTGGCATTTGCTCAGCCGAAAAAGGCTACGAAAACGGCCGTGCCCGCCGACAAAGACAAACAGGCGATCATCGCCGACCTCGACAAGCGGTTTTCCGAGTTCGCGGGCATCTCCAAACAGATCTGGGATTTTGCCGAACTGGGCTACCAGGAAGAAAAAAGCGCGCTGCTGCTCCAGGAACAACTGAAGAAAGAAGGATTCGACGTGCAGGCGGGCGTAGCGGGTATTCCCACGGCCTTTGTGGCTACCTACGGAACGGGCAAACCCGTGATCGGTATTCTGGGCGAATATGACGCCCTGCCCGGTCTTGCTACTGAAGCCAAACCCGATTTCACGCCCATTCCAGGCCAGAAAGGTGGGCACGGCTGCGGCCATAATCTGTTCGGTACAGCGTCGATGGCCGCCGCCATTGAAGTAAAAAACTGGCTCAAAGCCGGGCATGCCGGTACGGTTAAAATCTACGGCTGTCCGGCCGAAGAAGGGGGCGCGGGTAAGGTCTATATGGTACGCGAAGGGCTGTTTAATGGCGTCGACGTGGTGTTGCACTGGCATCCCGGTTCGCAGAACGCCGCCGACGCAGGTACGTCGCTGGCCAACAAAAACGCCAAGTTCCGGTTCCGGGGTATTGCCGCCCACGCTGCCGCCTCGCCCGAACGCGGCCGGTCGGGCCTCGACGGCGTTGAGGCGATGGACTTCATGGTGAACATGATGCGCGAGCATGTACCGCAAGATACCCGCATTCACTACGTGATCACGAAAGGCGGTGAAGCGCCCAACGTGGTGCCCGCCTTTGCCGAGGTGTATTATTATGCCCGCCACAAAGACCGCGACATTCTGCAAAGCGTCTGGAAACGGATCGAAAATGCCGCCGAGGGAGCCGCCAAAGGAACGGGTACCAAAGTAGACTGGGAAGTGCTGGGGGGCGTGTTCAACCTGCTGCCCAACGTGACGCTGGCCGAGGTTATGCACCAGAACCTGACAACGGTTGGCGGCATCACCTACACGCCGGAAGAAACAGCCTTCGCCGAAAAGATCCAGAGCACCTTTGCCCCCGACCAGAAAGTACCGATCACCAACGCCGCCCTGATCAAAAATTTCCGCGATGCCTCGGAGAGCGCCACCAGCGGGGGGTCCACCGACGTGGGTGATGTAAGCTGGACGGTACCGACCGTAGGCCTGCAAACGGCAACCTGGGTACCGGGTTCATCGGCCCACAGTTGGCAGTCAACCGCAGCTAGTGGCATGAGCATCGGGCAGAAAGGGATGCTGGTCGCCGCCAAAACGCTGGCCTTAACCGCACTTGACCTCTTTACGACGCCCACGCTGATCGAAAAAGCCCGCGCCGAATGGCTACAAAAACGCGGTGCTGATTTCAAATACGAAGCCTTGCTGGGCGACCGCAAACCCGCACTGGATTACAGGAAATAGGGGTTTATATATTGCTGGGGCGTATTGCTGACGCAGGCGTAGGGCGGAGGCGAGCCCCGCCCCTACATGATCACGGCCCACATTCGCGGCAATGTAGGGGCGGGGC
>NZ_JBGGWE010000029.1:0-8897 GCF_041321095.1 Fibrella arboris
ATCCCCCGGATTCGATGGGTGTACACTAAAGCCAAGGTTGGTCGAGACCGGGGGACCGTCGGCACAACAGAGCAAGGGTGAACACTCCCTATCGGTCGCGTCAGCCCTTGCAGGAGTTGGGTGATTCAATCATGTCAGTGGGTATTTTACGTATCGGTCGACAGGATAACGTGTTGATAATGAGCGCTTGTTTGCTGGTTTGCGGCGTCTTGGTCGACAGGTCAATCACCGCTTGACAGCACGTTTCAGTCAGCTTGCCACCTGCCCGGCGACAGGCTCTTCACCGCTGGACAGCACGTTGTGAAAAACGTCACGGCCGACAAAGTAACGTACCTACGAAAGCACGTTGACAGCCTGGTCTGACAGTATTCGGCCTCTCTCGGCTTGTTCGGTTGTGTGCTTGGTTGGTTGGCTCTGCGGGGTCCACTTACCTGGGACAGGAATCACGCGATTAGGCCCATGCGGCAGCCCAACAGGCAGAGGGTGTAAAGGTTGTCACGTACCTGAGTTTGGCTTATCTTGTGTTCACCATCAGCCCTCTGGGGCGTTGGGTGCTCGTTCATGTACGTGGGTATTTCAGGTATCGGGCGACAGGATAACTAATTGATAGTGAAGCGTTCTTTTGGTGGTATTTCGCGTTCCGGTCGACAGGTCAATGCCCGTCCAATAGCGCGTTTTGGTTGGTTTGCCACGTGCCTGATAACATGCCAAACCACCGTGGACAGCACGTCGACAAATGCGTTTCGGTTGACAGGACAAACCCCCCAGATGTGCGGCTAGATAAGTTGGGCAGGTTGCTTACGACACTTGAAAGGCTCCAGTCAAGTAAACGAAAAGTTACTCTTGAATGAAAAACGTCCTATATCTATTTGTGCTTCTTATGTTTGCAGGTTGTACTAGGAGAGTAGTAGCTGTTGAACAAGCAATTACAAAAAGCCGCTCGTACAGCCGAAAGCTTAAGTTTAGAAAGCAAATTGTTAGGGAAAGTGAATTCCGGCAAGCATTTTTTAAAACGTTAAAAAGCAAATATCAAATAGATGCTGAGTCAAGACAGGACACACTTATCTTGGTTGAGTACTTTGACAACGTTTGTATAAATTGTGATTTTTTTGCAATCACGCTTTTGGCTGGAGATACTGCTTATGCAATCAGTAAAAGCGACTACAAAACGCAATTTGTTAGTGATTCTGTGAGTGTGAGTAAGGTCAGCTTTAAAACCCATTCAAATTTGATTGGTGATGGCCTTTGGAAACTTTTGAATAACAAAAATTTGCCAGATCCATTTAATTCTAAACTGTATGGTAAACCATGTTTTGATGGTGCAAGAGCCAACATTACCTGGATATTACCAAAGCTTGTTTGTAAAACGATTGATGTGGATTGTATCTGGTAGATTTTCGAGTTGGTCCACGCTCCACGTGGGATCGACAGCCTCACCTTATCTGGATTTGTGCTTTGTTGGTCAGCTCTGCTGGGTCCACTTACCTCGGACAGGATACTGTCGGTTAGGCCCAAGGGGCACCCAACACGACAAAGGGTGTAAAGCCCGTGGCAACGTACCTGAGTTAAGTAAAGTGGTGGCCATCAGCCCTTTGAGGCGTTGGGTGGCCCGTTCAAGTCAGTGGGTATTTCGCGTACCGGTCGACAAGATAACTAATTGATAGTGAACGTTCTTTGCGGGTTTACCACGTACCTGTTGAAAGGTCAGTGCCCGTTCGACAGCGCGTTTTGGTTGGTTTGCCACGTATCTGGCGACAGGTCAATCACCGTGGACAGCACGTCGACAAACGCGTTTCGGCCGACACAGGAGCGTACCTGAGTAGGAGTGTTGACAGCCTGGTCTGATCAGCTTCGGCCTCTCTCGGCTTATTCGGTTGCGTGCGTTGTTGGTTAGCGCTGCGTGGTCCACTTACCTCTGACAGGAAACCGGCTGAGTAGGCCAATGCGGCAGCCCAACAGGCAAAGGGTGAAAAGGTCAAAGCAACGTACCTGCGTTTGACTTGTCTTGTGGCCATCAGCCCTTTGTGGCGTTGGGTGGTCCGTCCATGCAAGTGGGCGTTTCACGTCACGGTCGACAGGATAATTAATTAATAGTGAGCGTTTTTTTGCTAGCTTACCACGTACCTGCCGACAGGGTGGTCACCGCTGGACAGAATGTAAAAAAAGTGCTTTTTGGAAGATTTTATCTTGGAAGAGCTAACAAATAATTATTAAATGCCAACACTTTTAATCTATAACCCTGACAGTCCTACATCGCTAGAATCTACAAGTTTCGCTGGATCACCTGTTCAGCAAGTAGGCTTACCAGTTGAGTGGCCTATATGTCGATCTTGCAACAGCGAAATGCAGTATCAAGGCAAACTAAAAACCGATCTAGGATTAGAATTGCTGTTTATCTGTAATAGTGATCCAGGCATGTGTGACGAGTGGGACGCTAACGGTGGTGGCAATAAAGTGATAATAGTGGGAAGCGACCATTTGGAACCCTTTCATCCAGTCAGTGGGCTATCCGCCTTACGGGAGACACCTGAGTATGGAGTCTCTATGGTAGAAGTTATAGCTGATGATTATTTTGAAGCCAAAATCAGTTTCGCGGAAAACACCGAGGAGGTTTTAGGTCAACTTTATGGCGAACCGAGTTGGCTACAATGGGATGAAACCCCAACTTGTGACGAGTGTCAAAAACCGATGCGGTTTGTTGCTCAACTCGAGGAGGGTCCGTCTTACATAGATCATATGAATTTTGGAGCCGGTGGGTTTGGCTACCTTTTCGATTGTGTAAAAGATCGAAGAGCTAAATTTGTATGGCAGTGCTAAGGTGTTGACTCGTCGCTATCTTAATCAAGATATCTTCTTGGTCGGTCAGCTCTGCGGGGTCCACTTACCTCTGACAGGAAACTGCCCGGCAAGCCTGAGCGGCACCCAACGTGGGCAAAGGTGTAAAGGTAGCAACGTACCTGATGGTGGCTTATCTTTCGTCCACCATCAGCCCTTGCAGGCGTTGGGTGATTCGTTCATGCAAGTGGGTGTTTCGCGTCTCGGTCGACAGGTTAACTAGTTGTAAATGAGCGCCTTTTGTGGGTTTGCCACGTACCTCTTGACAGTTTGGCGTCTGTTCGACAGCACGTTTTTATCGGCTTATCACGTCTGGTTGGACAGGCCAATTACTCGTTGACAGCCCGCTGACAAATGCGTTTCGTGCGACACAAGAACGTACCTGAGCGCTACGGTTGACAGCCTCGGCTTTTAGGTTTCGGCCCGGACGCGGGACCGCTCTCTCGGCTTGTTCGGTTGTGTGCGTTGTTGGTTAGCGTTGCTAGGTCCACTTACCTCGGACAGGAATCACGCGATTAGGCCCATGCGGCAGCCCAACAGGCAGAGGGTGTAAAGGTTGTAACGTACCTACGTTTTAGCTTATCTTTCGTTCACCATCAGCCCTCTGGGGCGTTGGGCGGTTCAGTCATGCAGGTGGCGTGGGCGCATCATGGTCGACAGGATAACAAATTGACAATGAGCGCTCTTTGCTGGCTTACTACGTACCCGGCGACAGTCTCAAATCTGGTGGATAGCCCGTCGACAACTGCGTTTCGGCCGACAAGGCAACGTACCTGAGCGGTCACGACCGACAGCCTCGGCTTGCTGGTTTCGGCCTCTCTCGGCTTGCTTGAATTTGTGCGTTGTTGATCAGCTCTGCAGGGGCCACTCACGGCGGACAGGAAACTGGCTGGTGGCTCCAAGCGGCTCCCAACGAAGCGAAGGGTGTAAAGGTCAAGGCCACGTACCTGGGTTTGGCTTATCTTGTGGCCATCAGCCCTTCGGGGCGTTAGGTGGCCCGTCCAAGTAAGTGGGTATTTCGCGTCTCGTGCGACAGGTTAAAGTCCGTCAGGCATAGCGCTTTGGCTGGCGTTTGGCGTCTGGTTCGACAGGTCAATCTACCATGGACAGAACGTTTTGACAGGATTAGTAACGTAACTGGAGTTGCTTTAGAACTATGAGAGGACAGTATAAATTTTCGAGACTTTTCTTGAGAATATTTCTTTTTGTATTATTGTCCTGCATGTTTTATAAAATGTTGCGGTACTTTCCGATTTCAAATATTTCGGTAAGTACATTATTATATATAGGTTTCGTATATACGCTGGTTCTTTTCACTTTGGCGTATCTGTTGCGTTTATTGATAAAAGAACGGTACAATTTTTTTATAACAGATAATGGTATTGAAATTATAGAATTACCAATAAGAAGTAAAAAATTGATTCCTTATTCTTCATTTAAAGGATTTAAAACAGGTACATTAAAAATTCGGTTTATAGTATATGAGCAAATTATCTTATGTTGTGAGAACGGCGACGTATATCCAATAATACAGTATAATTTCTATAATTTCAAAGCGCTTAGGAGAGAACTTAAACAACGTAATAACTTAAAGTTCTTAGGTAATGAAATATTTCATTGAAAAATGTCACTGATTATAAAGGTCTAATTTTGCTTGGTATTGTGCGTTAGTGATTAACTCTGCTTGGGCGTGTTACCTCTGACAGGGGACTCACGGAGTAGGCCAGTGTGGCATCCCAACAAGGGCAAGGGTGCAAAGGTGTAACCTACCTGATCGTGGCTTATCTTGTGACCACCATCAGCCCTTGCGGTCGTTGGGTGATTCGTTCATGTAAGCGGGCGTTTCACGTGTCGGCAGACAGGGTAACGAATTGATAGTTAGCGTTCTTTTGTTGGTGTTTCGCGTTTGGTGCGACAGGTCAAAGCTCGTTTGACAGCATGTTTTGGTTGGTTTGCCACGTACCTGGCGACAAGCCAAACCACTGTGGACAGAACGATCAAAATGCGTATCGGCCGACAGATTAACGCACCTGAGCGGTTAAGATCGACAGCCTCGGCTTGTTTGCTCGGCCTCTCTCGGCTTGTTCGGTTGTGTGCTTGGTTGGTTAGCGCTGCGGGGTCCACTTACCTGGGACAGGCATCAGGCGGAGCAGGCTAATGCGGCAGCCCAACCAGGCGAAGGTGTAAAGGCGTCACGTACCTAGTCATGGCTTATCTTTTGGCCACCATCAGCCTTCGCAGGCGTTGGGTGATTCGTTCATGTAAGCGGGTATTTCGCGTGTCGTGTGACAAGATAACAAATTGATAATGAGCGTTCTTTGCTGGTTTATCGGCGTTTCGTGCGACAGGTGAATCCCCGTTCGACAGCACGTTTTGGTTGGTTTGCCACGTACCTGGCGACAGGTCGGTCACCGCTGGACAGAACGTTACAAAATGTGTTTCGGCCGACACGAGAACGTACCGCTGCGGCGGACCGTCTGGGTGTCACGGTTTGACAGCCTCGGCTTGTTTGCTTCGGCCCGGACGCGGGACCGCTCTCTCGGCTTGTTTGGTTACGTGCGTTATTGGTTCGCTCTGCGGGGGCCACTTACCTGTGACAGGAAACTGCCGGAGCATTCAATGCGGCAGCCCAACCGGCGAAGGGTGCAAAGGTCGTGGTGACGTACCTGCGTTTGGCTTATCTTGTGGCCATCAGCCCTTCGTGGCGTTGGGTGATTCGTCCATGTAAGCGGGTATTTCGCGTTTCGTGCGACATGTTAACAGGTTGATAGTGAGCGCTATTTTTGGGTTTGCCACGTATCCGTTGACAATTTGGTCACCGTTCGACAGCGCGTTTTTCTGGTGTATCACGTCTGGTTGGACAGGTCAAAGTCCGGCTGACAGAACGCGTAAAAAGCGTTACCTGCGACAGAGCAACGTACCTGAGCGTCACGGTTTGACAGCCTCGGCTTGTTTGCTTCTGCCTCTCTCGGCTTGTTTGGTTGTATGCGTTGTTGGTTAGCGTTGCGGGGTCCACTTACGGGGGACAGGCATCACTCGGAGCAGGCACGAGCGGCATCCCAACAAAGACAAGGGTGAAAAGGTCAAGGGCACGTATTTTGCCGTGAGTAAAGTGACTCCCATCAGCCCTTGTGGTTGTTGGGCGCTCCATTCATGTAAGTGGGCGTTTCACGTACCGGTCGACAAGCTAACTAATTGACAGTGAACGTTCTTTGTAGGTTTACAACGTACCTAGCAACAGTGTAATATCCTTTCGATAGCGCGTTTTGCTGGCGTTTTGCGTTCGGTTGGACAGGTTAATCAACTGTGGACAGAACGAACATCATTAAGCTCGAATGAGCTAAAAAATTACTAGCTTTGTTCATCAGTAAACAAGCTACTCATGGCCACTAAGACACTTAAAAAGCCAGCTTCCTTACTTGTGCGAGGTCGGAATGCGTCGGGTAAGTTAATCGAAGGCACTATTCCCGCTGGTGAGCTTTCTCAAGAGGATCCAGGGTTGACCATTCAACGAATCTTAGCTAAGCACACCGATTTACGTCCTACTCCAGTTGACCCTCAATGAGCGGTCTAATCGCTGACTCATTTATCTTGGTTGACACCGGCGTGATGAGTCGGTACTTCTTAGGTAAGCCTCAGATCACCAAGGCTTATGCTGAGTTGACAGCCCGGTCGACACCCGTCATTACGGGTAGCGTCTACATTGAGTTGATGCAGTGGCTGATTAAGGCGCGAGGCCGAGCTACCCAAGCCTTGACCAAATCAGAGTTTGATCAACTTCGTCACCAGCTCGATAAATACATCCAGCTCAATCACAATGATTGTATCGACTTGGCTGTTGCTGCCTGTCGGTTATACCCCGACACAGGTTTAGGTGACTGTTTCACCATCGGCGTTGGCTTATTTTTCGATGTACCCATTTTTACGCTTAACCAAAAGCATTTTGAGCGAATCCCCAGTGTGCGGTTATATACACCTGAGAATTACGCTTTGCTAGAAAGAGACTAATTTCCAAGTCTTCCTCGGTTTCGGCCTCTCTCGGCTTAATCGGTAGTGTGCGTTTTTGGTTAGCTCTGCTGTGGCGTGTTACCTCTGACAGGCATCCCTCGAAGTGCTTAGGGGCACCCAACACGAACAAGGGTGAAAAGGTCAGCGGCACCTTGTTTGTGTTCAGTAGAGTGATGGCCATCAGCCCTTGTGGTCGTTGTGCGAGATGCCCCCTACCTGCCCTTGCTTTTGTCCTATTTTTGGGCTAGCTTGTGGGCGCGGGCAGCTCGCTGTCAAGGGAACACAAGCTAGCCCAAAAATGCACGGCCATCGCGTCAGCCCATCCCCCGGATTCGATGGGTGTACACTAAAGCCAAGGTTGGTCGAGACCGGGGGACCGTCGGCACAACAGAGCAAGGGTGAACACTCCCTATCGGTCGCGTCAGCCCTTGCAGGAGTTGGGTGATTCGTTCATGCAAGTGGGTGTTTCGCGTCTCGGTCGACAGGATAAGGAATTGATAGTGATTGTTTTTGTGGGTTTGCCACGTACCTCTTGACAGTTTGGCGTCTGTTCGACAGCACGTTTTTATCGGCTTATCACGTCTGGTTGGACAGGCCAATTAATCGTTGACAGCCCGCTGACAAATGCGTTTCGCGCGACAGTGCAGCGTACCTGAGTAGGAGTGATGACAGCCTGGTCTGCCCGTTTTCGGCCCGGACGCGGGACCGCTCTCTCGGCTTGTTTGGTTGTGTGCGTTGTTGGTTAGCGTTGCGGGGTCCACTTACCTGGGACAGGAATCACGCGATTAGGCCCATGCGGCAGCTCAACAGGCAAAGGGTGAAAAGGTCGAGGGCACATACCTGAGTTTGGCTTATCTTGCGGCCATCAGCCCTTTGGGGTGTTGGGTGATTCCTACATTTAAGCGGGTGTTTCGCGTGTCGTGCGACAGGATAACAAATTGATAATGAGCGTTCTTTGCTGGTTTATCGGCGTTTCGTGCGACAGGTGAATCCCCGTTCGACAGCACGTTTTGGTTGGTTTGCTACGTACCTAGCGACAGGTTGGTCACCGCTGGCCAGAACGAGCGGAATGCGTTTCGGCCGACAGGGCAACGTACCTGAGCGCTACGGTTCGACAGCCTCGGCTTGTTAGTTTCGGCCTTTCGCGGCTTGCTTGGTTTTGTTTGTTGTTGGTTGGCTCTGCGGGGTCCACTCGCGGTTGACAGGAATCACTCGGATCAGGCCTGAGCGGCAGCCCAACCGGCGAAGGGTGCAAAGGTCGTGGTGACGTACCTGGGTTTGGCTTATCTTTCGGCCATCAGCCCTTCGGGTTGTTGGGTGATTCGTCCATGTAAGTGGGCGTTTCACATATCGGGCGACAGGATAACGAATTGATAGTGAGTGTTCTTTGTGGGTTTTTCACGTACCTGTTGACAATTTGGTCACCGTTCGACAGCGCGTTTTTGCTGGCGTCTCACGTCTGGTTGGACAGGTCAATCAACCCTGGACAGCACGCTGACAAATGCGTCTCGGCCGACACAGGAACGTACCGCGGCGGCGGACCGTCTGAGCGGTCACGATCGACAGCCTCGGCGTGTTTGCTTCGGCCCGGACGCGGGACCGCTCTCTCGGCTTGCTTGGTTTTGTGCCGCACCGGCGGACCGGTTGTTATTCAGCTTTGCGGGGTCCACTCGCGGTGGACAGGACACTGCCCGGCTAGCGTGAGCGGCACCCAACGAAGACAAGGGTGAAAAGGTCAAGGCAACGTACCTGAATGTGGCTTATCTTTCGGCCATCAGCCCTTGTGGGCGTTGGGTGATTCGTTCATGTAAGCGGGTGTTTTGCGTAACGTGCGACAGGTCAAAGTCCGTTCGACAGCGCGTTTTTTCTAGCGTATCACCTCTGGTTGGACAGGCCAATCCATCGTGGAAAGAACGTAGATATTCTGTACAGATTTTACATTTTGTACAGAACTTACGACCTTTGTTAGAAGTTATCATCTTATAAACCTCTCAAAGATCATGGCACAGTCAGTTAGCAGCACACAGGATGCGCGCAAGAACTTTTCGGAGATC